>JBBIQA010000025.1:4736-34587 GCA_037442565.1 Rhodospirillales bacterium | reverse complement strand
CTGGGGACCGATCCGTTCATGGCCGCGGTGCAGGCGGACGCGGACTGGCAGCTGAGCTTCGGCGGGCGGGTCTATCGCACCCTGAAGGCGCGCGACCTGTGGAACCGGATCACCCGGGCGACCTATGACTACGCCGAGCCCGGGGTGCTGTTCATCGACCGGATCAACGCGCGCAACAACCTGCACTATTGCGAAACGATCCACTCGACCAATCCCTGCGCCGAACAGCCGCTGCCGCCCTATGGCGCCTGCCTGCTCGGCTCGATCAACCTCGCACGGCTGATCCGCGAGCCGTTCACCGCGGAGGCACGGCTGGATGTGCCCGAGCTGTGCGATCTGGTGGCCGTGGCCATCCGCATGATGGACAACACGATCGACGTCTCCGGCTTCCCGCTGGAGGCGCAGCAGCAGGAGGCTATGACCAAGCGCCGGATCGGCCTCGGCATGACGGGCCTGGCCGATGCGCTGATGATGTGCGGGCTGCGCTACGGCTCGGTCGAGGCCGCCGCCATGGCGGGCGAATGGGCGCGCCAGATCAACCGCGCCGCCTACCTGGCCTCGGCGGCGCTGGCCAAGGAAAAAGGTGCTTTCCCGTTGTTCGACCGCGAGGCCTACCTGGCGGGCGAAACCGTGCGCGAACTGGACGAGGACGTACGCAAGCAGATCGGCGAGCACGGTATCCGCAACGCGCTGCTGACCTCGGTGGCGCCGACCGGGACGATTTCCCTGGTGGCGGACAATGTGTCGAGCGGGATCGAGCCGGTGTTCGCCCTGGCCTACACCCGCAAGGTGCTGCAGCCGGACGGCACGCGGACCGAGGAGGAGGTGAGTGACTACGCGCTGCGGCTGTTCCGCGAGCGCTTTGGCGCGGACGCACGGCTGCCGGCGCATTTCGTCACCGCGCAGGACCTGACGCCACAGGAGCATGTGCGGATGCAGGCCGCCGTGCAGGCGCACGTGGACAGCGCCATTTCCAAGACCGTGAACGTGCCCGAGGACATCGCGTTCGAGGCGTTCCAGGAGGTGTATCTCGACGCCTATCGCAGCGGCTGCAAGGGCTGCACGACCTACCGGCCGAACGCGATCACCGGCTCGGTGCTGGAGGTGAAGGCGGAAGCGCCGGCGGCGGTACCGGCGACGGCGGAACCCTTCGCGGGCGGCGAACTGATCGTGCGGGCGCCGAAGCTGACCGGGGCCACCTACAAGCTGCGCTGGCCGGACAGCGAGCACGCCATGTACGTGACGATCAACGACGTGGAGCATGGCGGCTTCCGCCGGCCGTTCGAGGTGTTCGTCAATTCGAAGAACCTGGAACATTACGCCTGGGTGGTGGCACTGACCCGGATGATCAGCGCGGTGTTCCGCAGGGGCGGCGAGGTGGCGTTCGTGGCCGAGGAGCTGAAGCAGGTGTTCGATCCGCGCGGCGGGCAGTGGAGCGAGGGCCGCTATGTCCCGTCGCTGGTCGCGGCGATCGGCGGCGTGATCGAGCGGCACATGATCGAGACCGGCTTCCTGGCCGAGCCGGAAACGCTGATCGGCAAGAGCACGGCAGAAGCCCGGGCCACGCCGGCGGGCACGCATGTCGGGCCGATCTGTCCGAAATGCAGCCAGCCCGGACTGGTGAAGGAGGCGGGCTGCCTGAGCTGCTATCATTGCGGCTGGTCGAAGTGCGGTTGAACCGCCGGACGGACGGGGCCGGAGAAATCTGCGCACGGTGAAGGCGGCGGCGGTTTCATCCGCATCTTAAGCCTATTCTAACCGGCTGGTGTCATGGCTCCGTGATGGCAGCCCACCCAGCTCGTTGCGCCTTGGCGAAAAGCCTCACCGTCGCCGGCCTGGCGGCGTTCGGGCTGGTCGCCGCGCTGCCGCCGCCGCCGCCATCGGGAGCCATCCTGGCGGTTTTCCCGCCCTGGTGGAACGCGGCCCGCGCCTTCCAGGCGGCCGCCGGCGCCGGGCCGGTGCTGCGGCTGGGGCCGGCCCGCTTCGTCGCCCTGGTCCACCCGGACGGGAAGCGGGCGCGCACGAGGCTGCGCCGGGCGGGCGCCTGGCTGCTGCTCGATCCGCGAGGTCTGGCCGGCTGCGGCGCGGCTGCCCGGTCTGGTTCCGATACATAGGACAGGAATGGTCATGGAAGAACTCACCCGCCTGCGCAACGTCGTGGACCGCTGGCTGGGGGCGGCGCTCTATCTCCACATTCCGCTCATTGCCGCCGTTGCCTATCTGGCCGGCAATTCCGCCCTGGCACTGGGCGGGGCCGCTGCCGCCGCGGCGGCGTCGATCAGCGTGATCCAGGCGGTGTGGACCGCGGACAGCGCGCGGCGCAGTGCCATGGGCGTGGCGATGGTCATCATGGTTTCGCTGCTGGTGGCGGCCACGCAGGGCAGCCCGTGGCAGATCGATATCCACATGTACTATTTCGCGATGCTGGCGGTGCTGACCGCCTATTGCGACCGCAACGTGATCCTGGCCGGCGCGGCGACCACCGCGGTGCATCACCTGGTGCTCAGTTTCGCCGCTCCGGCGCTGGTGTTTTCCGACGGCAACGGGGATCTGGGGCGGGTGCTGCTGCATGCCGCCATCCTGGTCGTGGAGGCCGGCATCCTGATCTGGCTGACCGACTATCTGGCCGGCCTGATCGTGCGCAACGCCGCGAATCTGGCCGAGGCCCACAGCGCCCGCGCCGCGGTGGAAGCGGCAGTGGCGGCGCAGGACGCCGCCCGGCGCCAGGCGGCGGAAGCACGCAGCGCGGCCATGCACGAACTGTCCGATCGGTTCGAGGCCAGCGTCGGCAACATCGTCGATCGTGTGGCCACCGCCGCGACCCAGTTGCAGACCTCCGCTGAGACCATGTCGGGCACCGCGGCGCGCACGGCCCAGCGGGCCGAAACCACCAACGCCGCCGTGAGCGAGGCCGACGGCAACGTGCAGACGGTCGCCTCCGCCGCCGAGGAACTGTCTTCCTCGGTCGCCGAAATCACCCGCCAGGTCACCCAATCCGCAAGCGCCACCGATCAGGCCGTGCGGGAGGCGGACCAGACCCAGAATGCGGTGCGCGCGCTGGCCGAAGGCGCCGAACGCATCGGCGAGGTGATCAGCCTGATCAACGGCATTGCCGGCCAGACCAACCTGCTGGCGCTGAACGCGACGATCGAGGCCGCCCGCGCCGGCGACGCCGGCAAGGGCTTCGCCGTCGTCGCCTCGGAGGTGAAGACCCTGGCTTCGCAGACGGCGAAGGCCACCGAGGAAATCGCCGCCCAGATCGGCACCATCCAGGCAGCGACCCGTGAGGCCGTGTCGGCGATCCGCACCATCACCGACACCATCAAGCAGGTAAGCGGAACCACCGCGGCCATCGCCGCCGCGATCGAGCAGCAGGACGCCGCCACCCAGGAAATCGCGCGCAGCATCCAGAGCGCCGCGGCCGGCACCCAGGTCATCCACGCCAATATCGGCGAAGTGGGTCAGGACGCGGAGGAAACCGGCAGCAGCGCCCGAGGCGTTCTGGGCGCGGCGAACGAGCTTTCCCAGCAGACCGACACGCTCAAGGGCGAAGTGCGCTCATTTCTGCAGGGGGTTCGCGCCGCCTGATCCCGGCTTCTCCGGGCGGGCGCCCCCGCTCCCGCCGCGGCTCAATGCGTCTCGTGCAGCGGCACCTGGCGGCGGCCGCGTTCGAAGACCACCACGCTGTCGTAGAAGCTGATCGACTTCGTGGTGCGGCAGAACAGGGACGCCGAGGCCTCCAGCGCCCGCGCCGCTTCGCGGTCGCCGAGGGCGTGGAAATTGTCCCGCCGGCCGGTCCAGTCCATCAGTTCCACACAGCGGGTCAGGGCGTATTGCAGGAAATTCTGCCCGTCCGCCCGGTCCATGAACGGGCCGCCCCAGAGCGAGGTGTGGGTGTCCTCGACCAGATAGATGCCGTTCTCGCCGAGCGTCGGGTAGATTTCCTCGAAGCTGGTGATCTGCTGGTTGGCGGTGTGGCCGCCGTCGTCGATGACCAGATCGAGCGGGCCGGTGAGTGCCAGCACGTCGCGCAGGAAGGCGCGGTCGGCCTGATCGCCGATGAAGATCTTGGTGGCGATGTCCTGGTGGCGGATGGCGGTGGGGTCGATATCCAGGCCGAAGATGCGGGCCGAGCCGCCGAAATACCGCCGCCACATCTCCAGCGAGCCGCCCTGCTGCACGCCGATCTCCAGCATGGCCGGACCGGCGGCGCGCAGACGGGACAGATGGCGCTCATAGACCTCGAAATAATGGTGCCATTTGTCGATCGGGCGCTGGTTGCGGCCCTGGACGAAGAAGGAATAGAGGTCGTTCATGTCGCCGGCCCCTGGCGCGGTCATGCCGACAGCTTCGCCATCACGGCCTCAGGGATGTCGAAATTGGCGTAGACGTTCTGCACGTCGTCGTTGTCCTCCAGCACGTCGAGCAGCTTCATCAGCGCGCTGGCGCGGTCCTCGTCCAGCGTGACCAGAGTGGTCGGGCGCCAGTCCAGCTTGGCATGCTCGGGCGGGCCGAAGCGGGCTTCCAGCGCATCGCGCACGGCGAAGAAATCATCGATCGCGCAGGTGACCTCATGCGCCTCGGCGTCGCTTTCCACGTTGTCGGCGCCGGCCTCGATGGCGGCTTCCAGCATGGTGTCGGCATCGGCGACGCCCGCGGGGTAGCGGATCGCGCCCAGGCGGCTGAACAGGAACGACACCGAGTTGGTCTCGCCCAGCGCGCCGCCGTACTTGGCGAAGGCGGAGCGGACATCGGAGGCGGTGCGGTTGCGGTTGTCGGTCAGGGTTTCAACGATCACCGCCACGCCGGCCGGGCCGTAGCCCTCGTAGCGGACCTCCACGTAGTCGTCGCTGCCCGCCGCGCCGGTGGCCTTCTTCACCGCGCGTTCGATGGTGTCGCGCGGCATGTTGGCCACCCGCGCCTCGGCCATGGCGCTGCGCAGGCGCGGATTGGCGGCGGGGTCGGGCAGGCCGGTACGCGCGGAGACGGTGATCTCGCGGATCAGCTTGGCGAACTGCCGGGCGCGCTTGGCATCCTGCGCGCCCTTGCGGTGCATGATGTTCTTGAATTGGCTATGGCCAGCCATCTGCCATGTCTCGTCGATCGGGTTGAAACGGCCGGGGTTCTAGCACCTGCGGCCCTTGGGGGGAAACCGGACAGCGTATGGGCTGCTCACGCAACAGCGGGCATGACTTGCGACAGCCGCCCGCCCAACCGCACCGGCTCGATCCGCCGCGCGAGGCCGGTGGTCTCGTCGGTCTCGACGAACACGCCGCACACCGTCGCCTCCCCCTCGGCCGGGGCCAGGCGTTCGCCCGGCACCTTGGTCCAGAACCGCGCCGCCGCGCCCTGCTTGGCCATGCCGATCACGCTGTCATAGTCGCCGCACATGCCGGCATCGGACTGGTAGGCGGTGCCGCCGGGCAGGATCTGGTGGTCCGCGGTCGGGGAATGGGTGTGGGTGCCGACCACCAGGGAGACCTGGCCATCGAAGGAATGGGCGAAGGCCATCTTCTCGCTGGTCGCCTCGGCGTGCACATCCACCACGATCGCCTGCACGGTGCCACCCAGGCGGTGCTTTCCCAATTCCACGGCGGCGGTGCGGAAGGGGCAGTCCAGCGGGTCCATGAACAGGCGGCCCATGACCTGCAGGACCAAGGCGCGGCGGCCGTCGGCCACCTCCACCTGCACCACGCCGGCGCCGGGGGTGGCGGGGGGAAAATTGAGCGGGCGGATCAGGCGGGGGTGATCGCCGATGAAGGAGAATATCTCCTTGCGGTCCCAGGCGTGGTTGCCGAGGGTGATGACGTCCGCGCCGGCCTCGAACAGCGCGCGGGCCATGTCCGGCGCCAGGCCGAAGCCGTGCGAGGCGTTCTCGCCGTTCACGATTGCCAGGTCCACGCGCAGGTCGGCGCGCAGCTTCGGAAGGGCGGCCAGCACCGCCTCGCGGCCGGAGCGGCCGACGACATCGCCCAGGAACAGAATACGCATCAGGCCCCACAGGTAGGTATTTTGGTGAAGATCACGCCACGCTCGGTGGCGATGTGAAGATAACGCCGCGCTCGGTGGCGATCACGGCGAGCCGCACGTCGTAGGGGCCGACGGGAACTTCGTCCAGTTCCTGCGCCGCGAAGGCGCAGCCCACGGCGACGGCGCCGGGCAGCCCGGCCAGGGTGCGGTCGTAGAAGCCGCCGCCGTAGCCGAGCCGGAAGCCGCGCCGGTCGAAGGCCAGCAGCGGCACCAGCAGATAATCCGGCACCGCCGGCTCGCCGGTCGGGCACATCGTGCCGAAGCGTTCCCGGACCATCGCGTCTCCCGGCCGCCAAAGTCGAAATTTCAAGGGGTTGCCGATGGAAGGTGTGACCGGCAGGGCAATCTTGTGGCCTCGCTCGATCAGCGTGTGCAGCAGGGGCAGAACATCGATCTCGCCGGCGAGCGGCCAGAAGCCGGACACCACCGCGCCCGGCGCCGGCGGCAGCTCGCGCAGCAGATGCGCGCCGAGGGCCTGGCCCCAGGCCGGATCGCAGCCGGCGCGCGCGGCCAGCGCGCGTTGCCGCGCGGCGCGCTTGGCTGCGGATACATCAGACGCTTCAAGATCAGTGGAAATGTGCGGAGCCGCCATGGGCGTTGGCGTTGCATCCTCCCAGAGCCTGCGTGTGCAGGTGGGCGCCGGTTACCGAGACCACGATCCCGACAGAGCCAGCTCCCAGGAGAAGCTTATTGGCCCTGGGGATGTATATGCCTGACGCACCCAGCAGCCCCGCCCCCTCTATCTAGGGAAGATCGAGGCGCGCGGCAATGTCTTCCGCTTGTTTTGCCAATTTTCCCAGCTTTCGGCCGAGTTTGGGGTCGGGTTTGGCCGGTTTCGCCGGCGCGGCCGCGACCGGCCCGGCCTGGTCGATGGCTTTCAGCCGCTTTTCCGTCTCGAACAAATCGTCCGCCATCATCAGCGCCGCCATCACCAGCATGCGCGATTCGCCGCTCTGGCCGATCGCACCCTTGATGCCCTCGATGCGGCGCTCAACCTCGCTGGCCATGTGCTGCAGATGCTCTTCCTCGCCATCCTGGCAACCGACCGTGTAGGCATAGCCGTTGATGCGAAGCGTGACTTGCGCCATTGCGTGGTCCCTAGTTGTCGGCCGGCAATCCCGGAGGCAGCGTCAATCGGTTTTGCCGGCGGTAGCCGCGAGTTCGTCCCTGACCCGGTTGATCAGGCCATCGAGCCTTGCCGTGAGGATCGCCGTGTCCGGACCGGATGCCGGCGCCGCATCGAGCTCCAGCCTGGGTTTTGACAAACCCGTGGCGATTCGGGCCAGAGCCGCTTCCAGCCGGTCGGCCGCTGCTTCCGCTTCGTCGGGTACCGCCTCGTTCGTCTCGCCCATCGGTTCAGCGCTCCTGTGTCCCGGCCGGCCCGGCTCGGCCCCGCCTATCTCGCACCAGTCTATCTCGCACCGGCCTATCTCGCAGCAGTATAGCCGGATTATCAATCGACTTGAACAAACCGTGCGGATGCGCCGAAGTTCAACGATGATTTGTGATCCGCCTGCGCCCCATCCTGCCGTGATCGTGCACGGAGCGGAAGATGTCCGCGCGGCGCTATCCGCCGGCCTGAAACTCACCTTGTTGTCGGGACCGGGTGCTGCGCTCTATGCCGGCTGCCTGTGGTGGCTCGAACTGGCCGATCTGGCGCGGCGGGAATTCCCAGGGCTGGTCATGGCCGACGTGCTGGACTGCGCCGACGCCGCCGGACGGGCGCTGGAGGCGATCCGCATCGGCCAGACCTGCCTGATCCTGTCGCCGGCGGCACCCGGTTTCGCCGCCGTGGCCGCCATCGCCGAAGCGGGCGGGCTGACCGTGCTGCGGGAACGCCCGCCGGCGCTGGACATGGCCGCGCGCGGCGCCTCCCGGCGCCTGGAGGAATGGCTACGCACGCAGGGCGGCCATGTCGACAGACGCGCGCCGCTCGGCTAGGAGGCAAGACCGAGAACAGCCTGCCAACCGTCCGCGATCCAGGAGGAGACAATCCCATGCGCATCACCCAGAAGGTGAAGAAGATTCTCGACCACTACGAGAGCGACAATCCCGGGACCAAGGCCAACCTCGCCCGCATCCTGATGGAGGGCAAGCTCGGCGGGTCCGGCAAGCTGGTGATCCTGCCGGTGGACCAGGGCTTCGAGCACGGCCCGGCGCGCAGCTTCGCCCCGAACCCCGCCGCCTATGACCCGCATTACCACTACCAGCTGGCCATCGACGCCGGGCTCTCCGCCTACGCCGCGCCGCTTGGCATGCTGGAAACCGGCGCCGATACCTTCGCGGGCTCGATCCCGACGATCCTGAAGATGAACAGCTCGAACAGCCTGGCCACCTCCAAGGACCAGGCGGTCACCGCCTCGGTGTCGGACGCGCTGCGCCTGGGTTGTTCCGCCATCGGGTTCACCATCTATCCCGGCTCGGAATACGCGTTCGACCAGATGGAAGAGCTGCGCGAGCTGGCCGAGGAAGCCAAGGCCGCGGGCCTGGCCGTGGTGGTGTGGAGCTATCCGCGCGGTCCGAATCTGGACAAGGTCGCGGAAACCGCCGTGGATATCTGCGCCTATGCCGCGCACATGGCCGCGCTGATGGGCGCGCACATCATCAAGGTGAAGCCGCCGACCGCCAATGTCAGCCTGGACGCGGCGAAAAAGACCTACGAAACCAACAAGATCCCGATGGCAACGATGGCGGAGCGGGTGGCGCACGTGGTGCAGGCCTGCTTCGCGGGCAAGCGCATCGTGGTGTTCTCCGGCGGCGAGGCGAAGGACCTGGACGGTCTGTATGCCGAAATCCGCGGCCTGCGCGACGGCGGGGCGAACGGGTCCATCATCGGGCGCAACACCTTCCAGCGGCCGCGCGAGCAGGCGCTGGAGATGCTGGGCAACATCATCGCCATCTACCAGGGCAAGGCCTAAGCCCTTGGCTAAGGCGGAGGGACAGGACGACCGCTGCCGGGTGTACCTCATCACCCCGGAAGTATTCGACCCCCTGCCCTTCGCCGACCGGCTGGCAAGGGCGCTGGATGCCGGCGACGTCGCCGCCGTCCAGCTTCGCCTGAAGGACGTGGACGACGCCACCTGGCGGCGCGCGATCGACGCGCTGCGCCCGGTGGCACAGTCGCGCGGGGTGGCGTTCCTGCTGAACGACCGGGCGGACCTGGTGGTGCCCACCGGCTGCGATGGCGTGCATGTCGGCCAGGACGACATGCCGGCACCGCAGGCGCGCAAGCTGATCGGACCGGAACTGACCCTGGGCGTGACCTGCAAGAACAGCCGCGACCTGGCGATGCAGGCCGGCGAGGATGGCGCGGATTACGTGGCGTTCGGGGCGTTCTTCCCGAGCAGCACCAAGGAAGCGACGGTGCAGGCCGACCCGGAAATCCTGACCTGGTGGTCCGAACTGATGGAACTGCCGTGCTGCGCCATCGGCGGCATCACGGCGGAGAACTGCGCGAAGCTGGTCAAGGCCGGGGCGAACTTCCTGGCCGTGGTGGGCGCGGTGTGGAACCACCCAGATGGCGAGGCGGCCGGCGTGCAGGCATTGAACGCGGCCATAGCCGCCGCTCAGTAGCAGGCATTGCCGCGGAAGGTGAAGGACGCCACTCGGCCCTGAACGATCTGGAAGGTTGTCTCGCACACATATTCGACCACCTGCGGCGGCAGGGCGCCGTAGCCGTATGGTCCATACGCCCAGCCATAGCCCGGCCCGTAAAGTGGCGCGCCCGGCAGGTAGTCCACCCGGCGCTCCACATAGGCGAGGAACTGCACGCCGCCGGTCTCGTAGGTGCGGGTGGGCACGCCGAGGCTGGCGACGAGCACCCCCACCGGCTGGCCGATGAAAGGCTGCAGCCGCGCCGTGCGGACCGCGGGATCGTAGCCGCAGCCGGCGATCGCGAGCGTGACGAGCAGGGCGATCACGGTGGCACGGTTACGCATCGGCCTGTTTCCCCACGATGGTTGCTAGAGTTGCGCCGGCGGCAGCCAGAGCACCTGATCGATCCGGGACGCGCCGGAGGCGATCATCGACAGCCGGTCGAAACCCATTGCAATACCCGCCGAAGATGGCATTCCGAAGGCAAGGGCGTCGAGGAAATCCTCGTCCAGCTTCCAGTCCGGGCCGTACAGGGCGTGGCGGCGGGCGCGGTCTTCCTCGAAGCGCGCGCGCTGTTCGGCGGCGTCCGTCAGCTCCACGAACGCGTTGGCCAATTCCATGCCGCAGACGAACAGCTCGAACCGTTCGGCCACGCGCGGATCCGCGGGGTCGCGCCGCGCCAGGGCGGCCTGGGCGGCGGGCCAGTGGGTCAGGAAGGTGGGGTGGTCGCGGCCGAGTTGCGGCTCGACGCGTTCCAGCAGCAGGCGGAAGAACAAATCCTCCCAGGTCTCGTTCGGGCGCAATCGGGCGCCGGCGGACCGGGCCAGCGCGACGGCGTCGTTGGCGGTGCCGAGGACATCCGCGCCGGCATGGCGGGCGAAGGCGTCGGCGACGGTCAGGCGCTCGAAGCGCGCAAGGTCGGTCGTTATGCCGCGGCAGGTCACCGACGAGGGCAGCACGGCGCGCAGATAGGTCTCGGTCTGGTCCATCAGCCCGGCGAGAGAGGTATCCGGCGCGTACCATTCCAGCATCGTGAATTCATGCGCGTGCAGGGCGCTGCCCTCGCCGTTGCGCCAGACCCGGGCCAGTTGGAAGATTTTGCCGGCGCCGGCGACCAGCAGCTTTTTCATGGCGAATTCGGGGCTGGTGTGCAGCCAAAGCGGCAGTGTGGTTCCATCGGTGCCGATGCGCGTGGTGGCGAAGGCGGCGAGGTGAACCTCCTCGCCCGGCGCCGGCACGGCGTAGGGGGTTTCCACCTCGAGGAAGCCATGCCCGGCGAAGAAGGCCCGCGTCTCGGCCGTCAGCCGTGCCCGGCGGTGCAGGAATGGCAGGCGGTCGGCGAGGCTGTCGGGGTGCCAAACGGGTTGCGGCATGGGTCCTGGGGGATTAATGCCGCCAGCATGCCGGATGGTTTCCCCCCTGAACAGCGCACCCTGCGCACGCCTGCCGCCCTGGCCGATGCCGGGCTGATCCCGCCGTCCGCGCTGGCGGCGATCGCCGCGGTGGAGGCGCGCTACGCCATCGCCATCACGCCGGCGATGCGGGCGCTGATCGCCGCGCCGGATGACCCGATCGGCCGGCAGTTCATTCCCGATGCCGCCGAGCTGGCCGCCGCCGCGCATGAGACCGCCGACCCGATCGGCGACGACGCGCTTTCCCCGGTGAAGGGCATCGTGCACCGCTACGCCGACCGGGCGCTGTTGAAGCCCTTGCTGGTTTGCCCGGTCTATTGCCGCTTCTGCTTTCGCCGCGAGCATGTCGGGCCGGATGGCGGGCTGCTGAACGAGGCGGAGCTGGATGCCGCCATCGCCTGGATCGCGGCGCATCCGGCGATCCGCGAGGTGATCCTGACCGGCGGCGATCCGCTGATGCTGTCGCCCCGACGACTTTCTTCCATTCTCAATCGATTATCCGGCATTTCCCATGTGGAGACGCTGCGCATCCACAGCCGTGTGCCGGTTGCCGAGCCGTCCCGCCTGAGCGACGAACTGGCCGACGCGACGACCACGGAGAAGCCGCTCTGGCTGGTGGTGCATGCCAACCACGCGCGCGAATTCACCGATGCGGCGCGGCAAGCGCTCCGCCGGGTGCAGATGCGCGCCATTCCGGTGCTGGGCCAGTCCGTGCTGCTGCGCGGTGTGAACGACACCCCGCAAGCCCTTGAGGCGTTGTTCCGCGCCATGCTCGCCGCGCGGGTGAAGCCGTATTATCTGCACCAATTGGATCCCGCCCCCGGCACGGCGCGGTTCCATGTGCCGATCGCGGAGGGCCGCCGCCTGCTGGCGGGTTTGCGCGGGCGGGTGACGGGCCTGGCGTGGCCGACCTACGTGCTGGATATTCCCGGCGGTGCCGGCAAGGTGCCGATCGGGCCGGAATATCTGGAGCCGGACGGGGCGGTGCGGTCCCCGAGCGGATCGCGTCATAAACTTGCCGCACCGGAAGGTTCGGTCTAGAAGCCCCGACCTCCCATTTTTTTCTTAGACGAGCGATCCCGATGAAGCAGCAGGCGAACCTCATCCGTGCCGGCCAGGTGCTGGAGCACGACAAGCAGCGCTGGACCGTGCTGAAGCAGCAGATCATCACGCCAGGCAAGGGCGGTGCCTTCATCCAGGTGGAGATGCGCAACCTGAAGACCGGCAACAAGACCAACGAGCGCTGGCGCACCGCCGACACCGTCGAGCGGCTGATGACGGACAACAAGGAGTACACCTACTCCTACACCGACGGCGAGAACCTGGTGCTGATGGACGACGAGACGTTCGAGCAGACGATGGTGCCGGTGGACATTCTGGGCGAGTCCGCGCCGTTCCTGCAGGACAACATGAAGGTGGAATGCGACCTGGTGGAGGGCGAGATCGTCGCCGTGCACCTGCCGCCGACGGTGATCCTGGAAGTGGTCGAGGCCGATCCGGTGGTGAAGGGGCAGACCGCGTCTTCGTCCTACAAGCCGGCCAAGCTGTCGAATGGGGTGAAGACCGACGTGCCGCCGTTCATCGAGGCTGGCGAGCGGATCGTGGTGCGGACCGAGGACGCCACCTATGTCGAGCGGGCAAAGAAATAGCCGCCGGCCGGCGGCATTGTTGAAGGGCTGAGGTAAACTTCATGGCTTTGCGCCTATCGGCCCACATGACCGTCATGGCGAACGCCGCCCAGAAGGCGGCCAAGCGGCTGCTGCGCGACTTCAACGAGGTCGAGCAGCTGCAGGTGAGCATCAAGGGACCCTCCGACTTCGTCTCCCAGGCCGATCTGCGCGCCGAGGCGATCCTGAAGGAGGAGCTGACCAAAGCGCGGCCGGGCTACAGTTTCCTGATGGAGGAGTCCGGCGCGTCCGGCTCGGACAACTGGGCCTGGCGTTGGGTGGTGGACCCGCTGGATGGGACCACGAATTTCCTCCACGGCATGCCGCATTGGGCGATTTCCATCGGTCTGGAACGGCGGCTACCGGACGGCACGTCCGAAATAGCCTGCGGGCTGGTGTATGCGCCGGCGACCGATGAGCTGTTCTGGGCCGAGAAGGGCGTCGGCGCGTTCCTGAACGAGCGCCGGCTGCGGGTTTCCGCGCGCCGGGAGTTGAAGGACGCGGTGTTCGCCACCGGTATTCCGTTCGCCGCGGTGGCGCCGCAGCGCCGGCTGGCGTTCGCCCGCACGCTGGGGGCGCTGATGCCGCAGGTAGCCGGTATCCGTCGGTTTGGAGCGGCGGCGATCGACCTCGCCTGGGTGGCGGCGGGACGGTTCGACGGGTTCTGGGAACTCGGCCTGCAGCCCTGGGACATGGCAGCCGGCCTGCTGCTGGTGCGCGAAGCGGGCGGCTACGCGAATGACCCGCATGGCGGCGAGCCGCGCGACACCGGCGACGTGGTGGCGGCCAATCCGCATCTGTTCGAGAAGCTGCGGGAAGCGGTGCTGGACGGTCAGGCCGCGGCCGGGATCGGCGCGCGCGCCGGCACGGATGCGGGCGTCTGATTGAGCGTCGCGCGCCGCTTCGCTAGGGTGTCGCGGCCCATGCGCCATTTCCTCGCTCTCCCCATTCTGCTGATGCTGTTCGCGCTGCCCGCCGGCGCGCAGGTGACGGTCGACCTCAATGCGCTCGACCAATTGAAGAAACCGGCGCCCAGCAACGGTCCGGCGGCACGCAAGCCAGTTCCCCCCAAGCCGAAGGCGGCGAAGCCCCAGACTGAGAAGCACCCGGTCGAGAAGCCGGCACCGCCGAAACCCGCGGCGTCCGAGGCCGCGCCGGCTCCGGCCAAAGCGCCGCCCGGCTTTCACGCACCCTTGCCGGCGCTGCCGGGCGGACCGCCGCCGAACGTGGAACTGGCGCCCGTTCCGCCGCCGGTGGCGCCCGCCAACAAGCCGTCCGGCACCGAGGCGCCGCCGGCGGTGGCGCCGACCGCGGCCGGCACCGGCAGGGCCACGCCCGGCGGCCTGCGCGTCACCTTCGGCGCCGGCCAGGGCGAGATGAGCCCGGCCAGCGAGCAGGCGCTCAAGACGCTGGCCGCCCGGACGGCAAAGAACGATGCCGTCAGCTACAACGTGCTCGCCTATGCGGCGGGCTCGCCGGAGGACCCGTCCACCGCGCGCCGGTTGTCGCTGGCGCGGGCGCTGGCGGTGCGCAGCGTGCTGATGAGTGCCGGCGTGCCGTCCACACGGATTTATGTACGCGCGCTCGGCGCCGGTCCGGGACCCGGCGGGCATCCCGTGGACGCCAGGCTGCCGCCCGACCGGGTGGATGTCAGCGTGCTCGGAGCCAATGCCCCGCCGCCTGAACTGGCGCTGCCGCAGCGGATGGAAACCGTGGGCCCCGAGGCTCCGGCTGCGCCCGCGCCGGAGTCGCAAAACCCTGCACCGCCACCGGGAGCCGTGAAAACGCCATGACGCATCCGCGCAACTACCTGCTGCGCATGATCGCCTTCCTGGTCGCCGTGATCGCCCTGGCCGCGCTGCTGTCGCCGGTGCTGATAAAGACATTCCTCAACAATCCCGCGCTGAACAGCCTGATCCTGCTGGTGATGCTGCTGGGCATCCTGTGGAACCTGGGCCAGGTCACCCGGCTGTCGCTGGAGGTCGCCTGGGTGGAGACCTTTCAGCAGGCCCGCCAGCGACTGGTCGCCCAGCCCTCGCCCAGGCTGCTGGCGCCGATGGCCAGCATGCTGGCCGCCCGCGACGAAGCCACCGAGGGACGCGGCCGCTTCACCCTGTCCGCCGGGGCGATGCGCAGCCTGCTGGACGGGATCTCCTCGCGCCTGGACGAAAGCCGCGAGCTGTCGCGCTACATGACCGGGCTGCTGATCTTCCTCGGGCTGCTCGGCACGTTCTGGGGGCTGCTGAAGACCGTCGGCTCGGTCTCGGAGGTGATCGGCTCCATGACGGTGGGTTCGGGCGACATCAATGTGCTGTTCGAGCAGCTGAAATCCGGCCTGGTGAAGCCGATCGCGGGGATGGGCACGGCGTTCTCCGCCTCCATGTTCGGCCTGGCCGGCGCGCTGGTGCTGGGGTTCCTCGATCTGACCGCCGGACAGGCGCAGAACCGCTTCTATAACGAGCTGGAGGAATGGCTGGCCGGGCTGACGCGGCTGTCGTCCGGCATCCTGGCCGAGGGCGACGGCTCTATTCCGGTCTATGTCCAGGCATTGCTGGAGCAGACCGCGGAGAACATGGAGCAGTTGCAGCACGTGCTGACGCGTGGGGAAGAGCGCGGGGTGCAGATGGGCCAGGCGCTGACCCAGCTGGCCGACCGGATGGCGACGCTGAGCGACACGCTGCGCGCCAACCAGCATCTGATGCTGCGGGTGGCCGAGTCGCAGGCGGCGCTGGGTCCGGCGCTGACCCGCTTCGCCGAGTCGCGTGTGGAGTCGCCACAAGGGACGGGGGACGAGATCGCCCGCGCCCATCTGCGCAACATCGAGCTGGTGCTGCAGCGCCTGCTGGCCGAGAGCGAGAACGGCCGTGCCCAAACCACCTCGGACCTGCGCAGCGACCTGCGGCTGCTGACCCGCACCGTCGCGGGGCTGACGATTAGCCATCCGGCCAGTCATCCGGGCACCCATACGGGCGAGAGCGGGAGGTAGGCGGCGATGGCCGCCCGCAGGCGCCGCTCAGGCGGCAACGGGCTGGATGCCTGGCCGGGCTACGTGGACGCGCTGTCCACGCTGCTGATGGTCATCATCTTCGTGCTGCTGGTGTTCGTGCTGGCGCAGGGCTTCCTGTCGGTGGCGCTGTCCGGACGGGACAAGGCGCTCGATCAGGTCCATCGTCAACTGGCGGAACTGTCGGACATGCTGGCGCTGGAGCGTGGCAAAGCCAGCGATCTCGGCCTGTCCGTGGCCCGGCTGAACAAGGAGCTGGACACCGCGAATGCCGCGCGGGCGGCCAGCGCGCAGGAACTGGCCGGGCTGCGCGACGCCAACGGCAAGCTGACGGCGGAGCGCGACGCGCTGGCGCACCAGTTGGACGCGGCGGGCGCCAAGGCATCGGACGCCGATCTGCAGGCCCAGGCCGCCGCCGCGCGGTTGGCCGAACAGACAAGCGCGCTGGCCGCGCTGCGCGACGAACTGGAAAAGCAGGCGCGCGAGGCCGCCGCGCGCAGCCTGACCGAGGAACAGCTGCGCGCCGCCGCGGCGGCGCAACTGGCGGACGAAAAGAAGCTGGGCGACAGTGCCCGGGCGCAGATCGCGCTGCTCAACCAGCAGCTGGACCAGTTGCGCGCCCAGATGGCGCAGGTGTCCAAGGCGCTCGACCTGGCCGAGGCCGCCGGGCGGGACAAGGACACGCAGATCGCCAATCTCGGCCAGCGGCTGAACGCGGCGCTGGCGGCGAAGGTGGAGGAGCTGCAGCGCTACCGCAGCGAATTCTTCGGCAAGCTGCGCGACGTGCTGGCCGGACGGCCGGGCATCCAGATCGTCGGCGACCGGTTCGTGTTCCAGAGCGAGGTGCTGTTCCCCGCCGGCAGCGCCGACCTGACGCCGGATGGGGAGGAGCAGATCCGGCAGCTGGCCGAGACCATCCGCGACATCGCCCCAAGCATTCCCCCGGGGGTGAACTGGCTGCTGCGCGTGGACGGTCATGCCGACCGCCGGCCGGTCTCGGGCGGCGCCTTCGCCTCCAACTGGGAACTCTCGGCGGCACGCGCGATCACGGTGGTGAAGTTGCTGATCGCCCAGGGAGTCCCGCCCGAACGCCTGGCCGCCACCGCCTTTGGCGACAAGCAGCCGCTGGATGATCGCGACACGCCCGAGGCCTATGCGAAGAACCGGCGGATCGAACTGCGGCTGACGGATCGATAGGCAGGCGGACCGGTAGACGGCGGGCCGCGAGCGCTTGCGGCAGGCCACGCACTCAATCGGCAAATGAAAAATCAAATATTTTACTATCAAAGGTTGAAATATACCGATTATCATCAAATTCGAATTAAGGGTTGCCTGGGGCCACCCGCGCGGGAAAAGCTCGCAGGCTTTATCCGGGCAGGCGCGTTGAACCCGAATTAAGGGAACGGGATTAGATCCAATGAGACGATTGGTCCGCCGGGGTCGGGACCAACGAAACCATCGACAGGCGGGGCCTGGAGAGAGATGCAAGCAATTGATCGGCGGGCCTTTTCCGGCAGGCTCTTGCAGTCCAGACGCTTCGCCGCGCTGAGCTGCGCCCTGATCGTGGCGATCATCCTCTCGGTCGCCGGCGCGGCGATCTGGCAGTATCGCGAGCAGGTGCTGCTCCAGCAGGAAAGCAGCATGCGTAGCCTGGGCCTGGTTATCGCCGAGCAGACCGCGCGCTATGTGCAGGTGATCGACCTGACCCTGCAACGGGTGCAGCACCGGGTCAGCGATTACGGCCCCACCACCCCGGATGACTTCCGGCGCATGATGGGGACGGCTGAGGTGCACGGGATTTTGGCACGCAGCATCCGGAACGTGCCGTTAGCCAACGCCGTCGTGCTGATCGGCGCCGACGGCAGGATGGTGAACTGGTCCCGCGAGCGCTCCCTGCTGCCGGTGAACGCCGCCGGCCGAGATTTTTCCCGCCATTTCCTCGAGCAGGACGACCCCCGGCTTTTCATCGGCGCGCCGGCGAAAAGCAATGTAACCGGCGTTTGGAGCCTGTTCTTCGCCCGGCGCATCAACGGGCCCGACGGCCGGTTTCTCGGGACGGCCGTGGCCGTCGTCTACGGCGACTTCCTGCGTGACCTATACCGGAAGGCGGGTGGGAGCATGGGGGAGGCCGTGACCTTGATGCGCCGCGACGGGACTATCCTGTTACGCGATCCTGATTCAAATCATTACGCCGGCAGGAAACTTCCCGGCAATTCGCAGTGGTACAGGCGCATGGCCGATGGCGGCGGCGAATATCGCGGCCTGAATTTCGTCAGCCGTGAGCCGAGCCTGATTTCCGTCAATCTGGTGCAGACCTATCCGCTCGCGGTGGACGTCGTGATGACGCGCGATGCCGCCCTTGCCGGCTTCCGCAAGCAGGCCGAGTTCATTGTCGCATTCGCGCTGGCCGCGGCGGCTGGCCTGGCCGGCCTGTTCCTGCTGCTGGTGCGCCAGTTCAACCGGCAGGAGCAACGCAACGCGAAGCTGAAATCCTTCGCGCAGATGTCGGCCGACTGGTTCTGGGAGCAGGACGCGGAGCATCGGTTCACCGATGCGAACGCATTTCCGCTGTGGCAGACGATCTACGGCATGAACCGGGGCAAGGCGGTGGGCAAGACCCGTTGGGAGCTGGCCGACCCGAGGATGCGCCCCGAGCGCTGGGCGGCACACAAGGCCGACCTGGCGGCGCGGCGCCCGTTCCGGGACTTCCGTTGGGAATGGCTGCGCCCCGACGGATGCGTCGCCTGCCACAGCATCAACGGCGACCCGGTGTTCGATAGCCGTGGCGTGTTCGTCGGCTACCGCGGCACCGGACGCGACATCACCCCGGAGGTCGAGGCCGCCGAGCGGTTGGCAAGGACCCATGACGCGCTGGAACACAGTCACACGCAGATGGACGCGCTGCTGAACAATATCGATATCGGGGTCTGCTTCTTCGACGGCTCGCGCCGTCTGCAGGCATGGAACCGGCGCTACGCCGAGATCTACCAGTTGCCGCCGGAGGTGGCACGCGCCGGGACCACGCTCGATGATATTCTGCGATACCGGCATGCGGCGGGTAAGCACCCATCGGTCACCGAGGCGCAGTTCCTGGCCTGGCGCGCCAGGCTTGCCGGCCCCGACCAGCCGTCCCAGACCATCACCCAACTGGCGAACGGGCGCTCGATCGTCATTCACTACCAGCCGATGAGCGATGGCGGCTGGGTGGCGACCCATGAAGATATTACCGAGCGCAAGCAGGCCGAGGAGCGCATCGCCTTCCTGGCCGAGCACGATGCGCTGACCCGGCTGGCCAACCGCGACCTGTTCCGCGCACGGCTGGACCAGGCACTCGGCATGGCCGGGCGCGGCACCGGGTTCGCGCTGCTTTGGCTGGACCTGGATAATTTCAAGGTGATCAACGACACCTATGGCCATCCGGTCGGCGACGCGCTGCTGCAGGCGGTGGCGAAGCGGCTGGAGGGCTGCGTGCGGGCCGTGGATACCGTGGCGCGGCTCGGAGGAGATGAGTTCGCCATTTTACAGCTGGATGTGGACCATTCGAACCAGGTCGAGCCGCTGGCGAACCGGATTTTGGATGCCTTCCGCAGCCCATTCGAAGTGGGTGGGCAGCAGATCGGCGTGCGCACCAGCATCGGGATCACCGTGGCGCCGGCCGACGGTACCCTGCCCGAGACCTTGCTGAAAAACGCCGATATCGCGCTGTACCTGGCCAAGACCGAAGGGCGCGGCGCGGTGCGCTTCTTCGAACCGGAGATGGACGCGCGCATCCAGTTGCGCCGCTCCCTGGAGGCGGATTTGCGCATGGCGCTCGAGCACGACCAGTTCGAGGTCCATTATCAGCCGCTCATGAAGCTCGCCACCGGTCGGGTGGCCGGTTTCGAGGCGTTGCTGCGCTGGCGCCACCCGACGCGCGGGCTGATTTCCCCCCTCGATTTCATTCCGCTGGCCGAGGAGACCGGCCTGATCGTGCCGATCGGCCATTGGGTGCTGCACGAGGCGTGCCGGGAGGCGGCAAGCTGGCCGGCCGGCATTGCCGTGGCGGTGAACCTGTCGCCGGTGCAGTTCCAGCGCGGCGACGTGCATGACAGCGTGCAGGCGGCCCTGACCCTGTCCGGCCTGCCGGCGGAACGGCTGGAGCTGGAGATTACCGAGACGGTGCTGATGGATCAGACCGACGGGCCCATGGCCTGCCTGAGCTGCCTGCGCGGCCTGGGCGTGGCGATCGCGCTGGATGATTTCGGCACCGGCTATTCCTCGCTCAGCTACCTGAACCGTTTCCCCTTCGACAAGATCAAGATCGACCGGTCCTTCGTGCGCGACATGGACAGGAACCGTGAGGCGATGTCGATCCTGGACGCGATTCTGGCGCTGGGGCACAGCCTCGGGATGCGCACCACCGCCGAGGGGGTGGAGACGCAGGCGCAACTCGCCCAGCTGCGCCGGAAAGGCTGCACGCAGGCGCAGGGCTATCTGTTCAGCAAGCCGGTGCCCGCGGCCGAGGTAGCGGCGCTGATCGAGCGGCTGCACGGCGCGGCGACCCTGCTCGCCGCGGCGGACTGAGCCCGGGTACGGCCAAGTGGAGGAAGTGCTGACTGCCCAACGCGTCCTGACGGAGCGTTAAGCGGCATCGCCCGCAACGTCCGGTAAATCTTACGTCAGGTCCCGACAAATCCAGCTTTGCAGGCGCACCCGAAACGGGCATACTTCGGCAATGTTCATCGCGATCACCGCTGGAGTGCAGACATAATGGCCACATGGACCGGATTTGGCGACAGAACCAGCTGGAGCGACGCGGCCAACTGGTCTCCGGCCACGGTGCCGGCCAACATTGCGGTGACGATCGCGTATGTGTCGGCGGGGGTGCCGATCACGGTGAATATCGCCAGTGGCCAGACCTTCGCCACACAACCGCTTACGCTCGGCATCAGCAGTGCGCCGCAGAACATAACGGTGAACAACGCCGGCTCGCTCACCGTCAACAGCGGTCCCGCGACATTTTATGCCGGCACCACGCTGCATAACACCAACACGGTCACCTTCAACCACGGCTCCTATCTCTTCGGCTCGATCATCGACGACGGCACATTGACCATGCATGGCACCATGCTGGTGGAGGCGGGCGGCCTGTTGCAGATCGATGCGGCACACAGCGGCACGGCCGACGGGCTGGTGCTGAACGGCACGCTGCGGGTGAACGGCACCATGAGTACGCCCTCCGCGGTCACCGGCAACGGCACCGCCATCATCGACGGCGGCAACCTGAGCGGCGGCAGCGGCAATCCCCTGCAAATCACCGGCGCGTCGATCGGGTTCACCATCCTGAATGGCGGAACCTTGCGCGTTAACCCGCCCGGTGCCGGTGACAGTTTCACCTTCGGCGCAGTCACGACGGTGCAAAATACACTGATAATGCCCAGCTATTCGAGAACGGTGACATCCAGGATCGCTGCCTTCGGCGCCGGCGACCTCATCAATGTCGGCGCCAGCGGCAGCCACAGCATCACCGCCAATGCCGGCGGCAGCTATACCATCACCTACGGCAGCGTGACGCTGACCGACGTGTTCCTGGCGGCGGGCACGTCCTCCAGCAGCGTGCAGTTCATCAGCGGCGTCATCAGCGTGGTCTGCTTCGCGGCGGGCACGCGCATCCGCACCGATCGCGGCGATGTGGCGGTCGAGGCACTGCGCGCGGGCGATCGGGTGACCACGCTTTCGGGCGAGCCCCGTCCGATCCGCTGGATCGGTGAGCGGAAGATCGACCTGGCGCGCCATCCCGAGCCCGAGACGGCGGCGCCGATCCGCATCCGCCGCGGCGCTGTCGCCGAGCAGGTACCGGCGCGCGATCTGCTGGTGTCGCCGGACCATGCGATCTATCTGGACGGCGTGCTGGTCAGCGCCCGCCGGCTGGTCAACGGAACCAGCATCACCCAGGACATCGAGGCCCGGGCGGTGCATTATTTCCATGTCGAACTCGACCATCATGCCATTCTGCTGGCGGAGGACACTCCGGCCGAAACCTATCTGGACACCGGCAACCGCGACTGGTTCGTCAATGGCGGCACGATGATCGCGCTACACCCGATGCGGGCGGGCCAGGATCGGCGCACCGCCAGCTGCGCCCCGTTCGCCGACGATGGCGCTGTCATGGAAGGGATCTGGCGCCGCCTGGCGGACCGCGCGACGGCCATGGGCCTGGCGGCGGACCGCCCGGATACCGCGCCACGGGCGGCGGCCGGCCAGCCGGACCTGCGCATCCTCGCCGGCGGCCGGACGATCCGCCCGGTGAGCCTGAACGGCCTGCGCGCCCATTTCGTGCTTCCGGAGGCGTGCGCCAGCATCGTGCTGCTGTCCGGCGCCGCGCGTCCGGCCGAATTGCGGCCCTGGCTGGATGACCGCCGCCGGCTTGGCGTATCCGTGGCGCGCATCCGGGTATCCGACGGGGGCGAGTTGCGCGAAATCGCGATCGACGATCCGGCGCTGGCCGAAGGCTGGTGGGATGTCGAACAATCCGGCAATACAAAGTGGCGCTGGACGGATGGACACGCCCGCCTGGAACCGGGCACGCGCGGTCCCGCGGTGCTGGAGGTCGAGTTTCTGGAGCTGCCCTGCCATCCTGCCGATGCCACGGATACGGCGATCGCGGTAGGGCGTGCGGCCGCCGCCGGGTAGTTGCCGGATCGACCCTGATCGGCCCTGGCGGCGGCCGCACGCCGTACCACGATCACGCTGGACGCGACGCTGGAATAGTCAGGTATCGTCGCCCAGCGCCCGGCGTTGGAGATCCTTCAACTTTATCTCGCCGCCGGGGGTCTTGGGGTCGATCTCCAGCTTCTTCTGCCAGGCGGCGTAGGCGCCCTTCCAGTCCTGGTGCGCTTCCGACAGCCGGGCCAGGGTGTCGAGCGCGGCAAAATTACGCGGTTCGCGCTGCAGCACCTCACCGATATCGGCGATGGCGCCCTGCGTGTCGCCGGCCTCGAAGCGGGCGATGGCGCGGCGGTGCCAGGCCTCGGCATAGGCGGGGTCGAGCGTGATCGCGGCGCCGAAATCCTCTTCCGCATCCGCCGGGGCGCCGGCCTGCAGCTCGCGCATGCCGCGGGTCATCAGCAGGCGGACCGCGGGGGAGCCGGCATCAAGCCAGATGTGCTCGATGCGGGTTTCCAGCATGGCCGCCACCTCCTCGCTGGGAGCGGCTTGCAGAGCCGTGAGCAACTGGTCCACTGGCTTGGGGGCGCGATCCTGTGCCCAAGCCGTGCTGAGTGCCGGGACCAGGATCAGCCAGGGCAGTATCGGAAGAAAGAGCCGCATGGGGCCATGCTGCCGCCGCCTGCCCTGCCGACACAAGGGTCAGTTTGTAAGCGTCTCCGGAAGCTGGCCCAACGCGTCCGGAAACGTCTCCAGCGCCTCCGGCTTTGGGCCGCCAGACATCCAGTCGAGCAGTTCCACCGTGTGCACCACCGGCAGGCCTGCGCCGGAAAGCTGGGTCAGGCAGCCGATATTGCCGGCGGCCAGCAAATCGGGCTTGGTGGCCAGGATGTTGCCGAGCTTGCGTTCGCGCAGCTGGGCGGCGATTTCCGGCTGCATCAGGTTGTAGGTTCCGGCGGAGCCGCAGCAGACATGCGCCTCCCCCGGCTCCACCACGCGGAAGCCGGCGCCGGCCAGCAGCGATTTCGGTTCGTTGCGGATCTGCTGGCCGTGCTGCAGGCTGCAGGCCGAGTGATAGGCAACGGTCAGGCCAGGGGCCTCGCGGGTCGGGGTGTAGCCGATGCGAGCCAGGTACTCGGTGATGTCCATCGCCAGGGCGGAGATCTGCGCCGCGCGGTCGCGCTCGGGCAGGTCGCGGAACAGGAAGCCGTAATCCTTCACCACGGTGCCGCAGCCGGAGGTGTTGATCACCACGGCATCCAGGCCGCCGTTGTCGATCTCCCGCCCCCAGGCGGCGATATTGGCGCGCGCCGCAGCCAGGGCGGGATCGTGTCGGCCCATGTGATGCACCAGCGCGCCGCAGCAGCCGGCCCCCTTGGCGACCACCACCTCGATCCCAAGCCGGGTCAGCAGGCGGATGGTGGCCTCGTTGATCGACGGGGAAAGCACTTGCTGGGCGCAGCCGGCCAGCAGCGCGACGCGGCCGCGGCGTTCACCTTGGGGGGGATGCACGCGCGCGCCGCCGATCGGGCTCGGCCCCGGCAATGACGCGGGTGCGAGTTGCAGCATGGCGCGCATGCGGTTGGCGAGCCGGCTTCGGCCGGGGATGAGGCGGGCGAACGGACGGGCCAGCTTCGCCCCGGCCAGCGCCAGGCGCAGCAGACCCGGGCGCGGCAGCACCACGGCAAGCCCGTTGCGCAGCAGGCGTTCGTGCCAGGGGCGGCGATAGGTTTCCTCGATATGCACCCGGGCGTGATCGACCAGGTGCATGTAGTTCACGCCGGACGGGCACGTGGTCATGCAGGACAGGCAGGACAGGCAGCGATCGACGTGGCGGACGACTTCCTCGGTTGCCGGGCGGTCTTGCTCCAGCATGTCCTTGATCAGGTAGATCCGCCCGCGCGGGCTGTCGAGCTCGTCGCCCAGCAGCAGGAAGGTCGGGCAGGTCGCGGTGCACATGCCGCAATGCACGCAGCTGCGCAGGATCTGGTTGGCGACGGCGATCTCGGGGTCGCGAAGCTGGGCTTCGGTGAAGTTCGTCTGCATGGCGCGGCCTTCCGGTTCAGCCTCTCGTTGCGGTCTGGACCGGGATCACCGGCGGATGCAGCGGCTGGCGGTACAGCCAGACCGCGATGCCGAGCAGGCAGAGCGCCAACAGCAGGAAGGCGGCCGGCAGCCAATGTTCCGCCGGCCAGATCACGCGGCTCAGCAGGAACGCGAAGATGGTCGCCACCGCCCCGCTGCTGACGACGAAGCGGCGGTCGGTCAGCCGGTTGTCCGGGTTTGCCTGGTAATAGCGCAGGGCGCACAGCCCGAAGCTGACCAGGCAGGGCAGGATGACGAGGACGTTCGGGATGTACATACGCCTGCGCCCCCGCTACAAGCCGGCGTACATGCGGCCGGGGTTGAGGATGCCCTTGGGGTCCATCGCCGCCTTGACCCGACGGGTGATCCTGCCGAGGGCGGGCGGCTCCGGCGGGATCACGTCCACCACCGCGCGCAGCGGTTCCGGGGCCCGCAACAGCATCCAGGTACCGCCGGCGTCGCGGGCGGCATGCTCCACCGCGGCATGGGAGCCGGCGTCGGCATGGCCGGCTAGCCAGACCAGGCCGCCGCCCCAGTCCAGATAGCCGCGCATGCCGATCCGGGCTTCCAGCGCGCGCAGCACCCCGGGGCCGGCCGAGGGGCGGACGGAGACCCGCCAGATGGCATCCTCCGGCGCGGCCGGCAGCGGCACGCCGTCGCGCACCGCGCGCCAGACATTGCGCGAGTCGGCGTCATCGAGGATGTCCGCCCGGCCGAACCGCGCCAGGTCGGCACGCAGGCGCTCGGTGCGGTAGGCGACGGAGGTGGCGAAATCCTCGATGCGCAGGAGGGTGGCCGAGCGCTGCAGGCCGGCCAGGCCCAGCACCCGGGATGCGGCCTCCGCCGGCAGCCAGGCGGCGGCGGAGACGCTGTAGGGAGAGCCGAGGCCCGCCGACAGCGCGGCGACGCCGGCAGGCGCGTCCAGGCCGGTCAGCAGGAGGGTGCCCGTCGCCTCGGGCGCCGGCAGCACCTTCAGCGTGATCTCGGTGATCACCCCGAGCGTGCCGTGACTGCCGGTCAGCAGCTTGCAGAGATCGAGGCCGGTGACGTTCTTCAGTACCCGGCCGCCGGAATGGATGGTCTCGCCGCTGCCGTTGACCGCGCGCACGCCCATGACGTGATCGCGCATCGCGCCCCAGGCGACCCGGCGCGGGCCGGAGAGGTTGGTGGCGACCACGCCGCCCAGGGTCTGCGGCACGGTGGAATCCAGCAGGGCGGAGAAATCAGGCGGCTCGGCGATCAGATGCTGGCCCTTCTCGGCCAGGGCGGCCTCGATATTGCCGAGGAAGGTACCGGCGCGGGCGGAGAGGATCAGTTCCTGCGGCGAATAGAGGGTGATGCCGAAATGGTTGGCGGTGGACAGCACCCTTGCCGCCTGGACCGGGCGCAGCATGCCCAGCTTGCTGCCGTTGCCGCGCACCAGGACCGGTTCTCCGGCAGCGGCGGCGTCGGTGATGGCGGCGGCGAATCCCGCCTCCTCGGCGGGGGCTTCCAGCGGCGCCAGCATGGTCATTCCGCGGCGAGCGCGGGAGCGGCGGGAGCGTCGGTGAGCGGGAAGACCTTGCTCGGGTTGAGCAGCCAGTCCGGGTCGAAGGCCGACTTGATGCGCCGCTGCTGGTCGAGCTCGATGCCGGAGAACTGAACGCCCATCAGGTCGCGCTTTTCCACGCCCACGCCATGTTCGCCGGTCAGGCAACCGCCCACCTCGACGCAAAGCTTCAGGATGTCGGCGCCGAATTCCTCCGCCGCGTGGAAGCTGGAGGGGTCGTTGGCATCGAACATGATCAGCGGGTGCAGGTTGCCGTCCCCGGCATGGAAGATGTTGGCGACCTTGAGGCCGTAGGCGTCGCTCATCTCGCCGATGCGGCGCAGCACCGGGGCGAGCTGGGAGGTGGGAATGGTGCCGTCCATGCAGAGATAGTCGGGACTGATGCGCCCGACCGCGCCGAAGGCGCCCTTGCGGCCCTTCCAGATCGCCAGCGATTCTTCCGCGGACTGCGATACCTTGAGGCTCAAGGGCGAGAATTTGCGGCAGATCGCGCTGATCTGCTCCAGCAGCCAGTCCTGCTCGGCAACGCTGCCCTCGACCTCGATGATCAGCATCGCCTCGGCGTCCAGCGGGTAGCCGGCATGGGCGAAGGCCTCGCAGGCGTGGATCGCCGGGCGGTCCATGAATTCAAGGGCCACGGGAATGATGCCGGAGGAGATGATCGCATCGACGCAGGCGCCGGCGATTTCGTTCGATCCGAACGCCGCCAGCATGGCCCGCGCCCCTTCCGGGCCGCGCAGGATGCGCACGGTGACCTCGGTGACGACGACCAGCTGGCCCTCGCTGCCGGTCAGCAGGCCGAGCCAGTCATAGCCGGCGGCATCCAGGTGCGCGCCGCCGATATCGAGGATATCGCCCTCGATGGTCACGACCTTGAGGCCAAGCAAATTGTTGGCGGTGACGCCGTATTTCAGACAATGCGCGCCGCCGGAGTTCATGTTGACGTTGCCGCCGATCATGCAGGCGAGCTGGCTGGACGGGTCGGGCGCGTAGAAATAGCCCTCGCTCTGAACCGCGTTGGTGACGCCGATATTGGTGACGCCGGCCTGCACCACGGCGCAGCGATCGGCGTAGTCGATGTCGAGGATGCGGTTCAGCTTCATCAGGCCGAGCACCACGGCGTCTTCCAGCGGCAATGCGCCGCCGGAAAGGCTGGTGCCGGCACCGCGCGGGACCACGCGCACGCCGTTGGCGTGGCAGAATTTCAACACCTCGGCCACCTGCCCGGTGGTTTCCGGCAGGACGACCGCGAGCGGCGGTTGGCGATAAGCGGAGAGGCCGTCGGTCTCGTACGGCTTCAGGCGGATGGCTTCGGAGATCACGCTGGTGGGCGGCAGTACTGCGGACAGGCCTGCGATAATCTCATCGCGCCTGGCGAGCACGTCGGCCTTGGGGATGCATTGCCTGATCATCGCAAGAAGCCCTGCCTGCTGTGCGGGAATTTCCAGACCGGAAGATGGCGTCATCCGCCGCTTCAGGCAAGGAGAACCGCAGCGACGCCCCAACCGGCAAGGGCGCCCCAAAAAAGCAATCGCCCCGGACGGGCCCCGAGGCGGTTTTTTGCATCAACGATCCGGCGGGAAAAATCCCACCGGGGAGCCGAACCCGATCAGCCCTGGCGGGCCTTCATCCGGGGGTTCTTCTTGTTGATGACATAGACACGCCCGCGGCGGCGGACAACGCGGCAGTTCTTGTCGCGGATCTTGGCCGATTTCAGACTGTTGCGGATTTTCATAAGACGGAACCCTAGGTGCGCAATATCTTTGAGAGGCGCGGTGATTAGGGGCCTGGGGAGCGGCTGTCAACCCGTTCGGGCCCCGTTCAGTCCACGATATGGCTGGTTCCCGACGGGCCGCCCTTGCGAATGGCATGCCAGCGGACCAGGCGCAACCGGCCCGCGCGCAGCAGGTGGAGCCGGCGGAACCATAACTCCGCCTCCCACACCAGCAACCCCGCCTGCGCCGGGGATGGCCGTTCCTCCCGCATGCGGCGGACCGAATCGCGCCAGCCCAGCACGGCCAGATGGGCATGGCGCTGAGAAAGATCCTCCACCACCCGCACGTCGAAGCCCAGCCGGCCCAGGATGCGGGTGATCGAGGCTTCGGTCGGCAGGTCGAGCCGGCGGTTCTCCATCCGCGCCCAGGCCACCGCCTCCTGGTTGTCGGGGGTCAAGCGCATGTCCGCGACGGTTTCCAGCAGCATGAGTTGCCCGCCGGGCTTCAGCGCGCCGCCGATCGCCGCCAGCACGGGTTCGGCCTGCCCGCCATGCGCGGGCTCGGTTGCCAGGTTGTGCAGCGGTTCCAGGGCCACGCCGTGATGATAGGCCTGGGCGCGGAAGGCCGGCTGGTCGGGGTTCCAGGGCTGTACCTCCACCCGCTTGCCCAGGCCGGAAGTCCGGGCGCGCCCGGCGCCGAGGGGGGCGAGGACGGGATCGGACTCGAAGCCGCTGACCCAGACACCCAACTGCCGGGCGATGGAGATGGCCGGGCCGCCGGCCTGGGCGCCAACCAGCAGCAGGGACGCCGCGCCGGACAGGCCGAGCGGGCGGGCGAAGCGCAAAATCTCCGACTCGCCGCCTGGCAGCAGGAACCCATTGCCCCACAGCCCTTCCGCCACCGCAATGCGCGCATCGTCCCAGAGTGGCCGGACCGCCCGGGCCAGAGCCGGATGCTGCGGGGGAAGGTCAGGCGGCGCATCCGGCGCAGCAGAGGGCGGGACGGCTGACGGCGCCGCGATCACCGCATCGGGAATGGACCGGCCATTGAACCAGCTTCGAACGCCCGCCATCAACATCGCGCGCTACCTCCGGCGGGAAGTTTGCCAGGCGGGTGTTGAGGATCGGTAAAGTTCAGTCGAATTCGGTCAGGAAGTAGCGCACGGGCTCGGTGCCGATCACCTGGGGCTGGTGCCGGTGGGCTCGGCCGGCCGGTATGTGGAGCATGTCGCCGGGGCCGGCTTCCACCTCGTGATCGTCGAAGCGGTAGCGAATGCGGCCCGAGAGGATGAAAATGGAGTGGCCGGTCTCGCACCAATGCGGCTCTGGCGCATCGGCGGCGTTAGAGGCCTCGGGCGGGTCGGGGCTGCGTTCCTGGTAGCGCAGCGCGATGCCGAAGCCGGACCTGGCCTCGCGCAATTTCAGCTTGTCGGAGACATCCAGTACCGGATGATCGGCGGCACGGAAAAGGTAGGGACTGTCGGTCATGACCGGAGTGTGCAATCTGCGCGCCGGCAAGGAAAGCAGGAACAGCAGATGGCAAGCCAAGCGGAAACCGGACCGGAGACGACCGCCGACGCCGGCAGGATCAATTTCAACCTGCTGGCCTTCGTGGCGATGGCGTTCGCCATCGTGGGGTTGATCGGCATTTTCGCCACCTATGCCGGGCCGTTGCCGCTGGAGCGGGCGGTGGCGCGCGAGACGGCGCTGGACGCGGTGCTGGCGGCGGCAAAAAGCGGCAATCCCGAGGCGGCGCTGGACGCCCTGAAGCCGGAACTCGATGACAGTGCCGTCGTGCTCAAGGGCGGCGTCGAGGGGATCGAGCAACGGGTCGCCGCCGAGCGTGTGGCGATGCGCGCTCGCTTCACCGCCGATGCCGCTGCCACCGGCGTGCGGCTGCGCTGGCTGATCGGGATGATCACGCTGATGGGCTGGGTGTTCACGATCACGATGCTGGGCGGCTCGATCCGCCGCAGATAGGCGCGTCAGGCACCGGGCGGAACCTGGTTCAGTATGCCGCCGCATACGGCCGACAGCAGCGGCACCAGGGCGGCGTAGTCGGCCGAGCGCGGTGCCCCCGGGCGCCAGGCCAGGCCCAGGGTGCGCCAGGCGCCGGAAGCGGCCAGCGGGCGCAGGACGATGCCAGTCCCT
>JBBIQA010000025.1:0-4636 GCA_037442565.1 Rhodospirillales bacterium | reverse complement strand
AGGCCGGCGGCGATGGCCAGGCGCGGCAGCAGGGTGACGCCGAGGCCGCCGGCCACCATCTGCACCAACGTGTGCAGGCTGGTGGCGGCGAACTCGTCCTCCTCGCGACGGTCGCCCGACATCAGGCCGCAGACCGCGAGCGCCTGGTCGCGCAGGCAATGGCCGTCTTCCAGCAGCAGCATGCGCTCCGTGCCCAGGACAGCCAGCGGCACCCGCTTGTGTGCGGCCAGGGGGTGCCCCGCGGGCAGGGCCAGCAGGAATTCGTCTCGCGCCACCGGGGCCACCGAGGCGCCGGCGCAGGCGCAGGGCAACGCCAGCAGGATGGCGTCCAGGCGGTTGGCCTCCAGCCGTTCGACCAGCTTCGCGGTGGTGTCCTCGCGCAGGAACAGGCGCAGCTTGGGGAACGCGGACCGCAGGCGGGGCATCAGGGCGGGCAGGACGAAGGGGCTGACGGTCGGGATAAGGCCGAGGCGGAGCGGACCGCTCATCGGCTCGCGCGCCGAGAGGGCGGCTTGCGACACCGCTTCCAGCGACGCGATGGCCGCGCGGGCGCGCTGAACCAGTTCGCGGCCGAGCTGGGTGAACACCACGTGCTTGCCGGAATCGCGATCGAGGATCTGCGCGTCCAGCTGGCGTTCCAGCGCCAGGATGCCGGCGGAAAGGGTGGATTGCGTCACCGCGCAAGCCAGCGCGGCACGGCCGAAATGCTGGCTTTCGGCGAGGGCCACGAGATAGCGGAGCTGTTGCGGGCTCGGCATGTGAAGCGTTCGGTTCATCGATGAATTCGATCATATTGATGAATACCATTTATTATCACGATTCAGCACGGCGGGCCAGATGGGCGCGCGTTGCCAGCTCCCGCGCGGCCGTCGGGGCCGGCCGGGCCCGAGCGGTTTGATGCCGCCTGATTTCCCGCGCTTGCGGCACCACGGCATGCTGTTATGCCGCGACGCCGCAACACGGGAATTGAAGAAGATGCTTCCGTCGCTGACGCTGCTGATCGTCTGCCAGTTCGCCGGGGAGCTGATCACCCGCACCGCCGGCCTGCCCTTGCCGGGGCCGGTTGTGGGTCTGGTGCTGTTGCTGGCGCTGCTGATCGCGCGCGGCGGCCCCGATGAAGGGATGAAGACGACGGCTTCCGGCCTGCTGCGCCACCTGCTGCTGCTGTTCGTGCCGGCCGGCGCGGGGATCGTCACCCAACTGCATGTGCTCGGGCAGAACCTGCTGCCCGCGATCGTGGCGATCCTGGTTTCCACCGCACTCGGCCTCGGCGTGACCGGCTGGGTGATGCAGAGGCTGTCGCGACGCAGGGCGGAGGGGGGCCTGGACGCATGAGCCCGGACCTCAATCCGCTCTGGATCTATCTGCAATCGACGCCGCTGCTGGGACTGGCGGTTACCTTGCTGGCCTATCAGGCGGCGATGGCGATCAGCGCGCGGCTGGGCGGACATACGCTGGCCAATCCGATGCTGATCGCCATAGGACTGATCGTCTGCCTGCTGCTGGCAACCGGCACACCCTACCAGGTATATTTCCAGGGCGCGCAATACGTGCAGTTCCTGCTCGGCCCGGCCACGGTGGCGTTGGCGGTGCCGATGTATGCCAACCTACGCCAGATCCGCCGTTCCGCCCGGGCGCTGGTGCCGGCATTGCTGGCGGGATCGGTGACGGCGGCCGGCAGCGCCATGGGGATCGCGAAGCTGATGGGTGCGAGCAAGCTGGTGGTGCTGTCCCTGGCGCCGAAATCCGTCACGACACCGATCGCCATGGGCATCGCCGAACAGATCGGCGGGGAGCCATCGCTCACCGCGGTATTCGTCCTGATCACCGGGATCAGCGCCATCGTGCTGCTCGGACCTGTGATGCGGGTGCTGCGGATCAACAGCTGGCCGGCGCAAGGCCTGGCCGCGGGCACGGCCGGGCATGGGCTGGCGACCGCACGCGTGCTGCTGCTGAGCGAGACGGCCGGCGCGTTCGGCGGACTGGCGATCGGGATGAACGGGCTGATCACGGCGCTGATCGTGCCGCTGCTGGCGCGGCTGTTCGCCGGCTTCTGACGGCGCGGCGCGCCGGCTTCGGGCGGTTTTTCCGGGCGGCCCGGACAATATTTCATGCGTAATTAACCGGACAGGGCCAGAATCCGGACATGACCCAGGCAGGCCGCATGTCCGCATTCGCCCCGACCCTCGATCGCCCCATCGCTTTTACCGGCAACGACCTGCCTCTGGCGCCCGGCGCGGCGGCGAACGGCCCAGGGCCGAGCCCGCCCGACCTGAAGCGCCTGGCCGCGGCGGTGGAGGCATTGATGCGCGCCGCCCCCGGCAAGCTGGAAGCGGCGGCACGGGCCGGGCTGTATGGCGGGCTGGCCGGATACCTGGCGCAGGCGAACGCGCAGGCCCGGGCGATGCGCGTGACCATCGCGCAAGGCCGCTTCGACCTGGCCTACCAGCCCGTGGTTTCCCTGCCCGACCGGACCGTGCGGCATTTCGAGGCGCTGCTGCGCCCGATCGCCTCACCGTCCGGACCGAACGGATCGCCGCTGGAATTCGTCCGCTTCGCCGAGGCCGCCGGGCTGTCGGAGGAACTGGACCTGGCGGTGCTGGGCAAGGTGCTGGCCGCCTTGCGCACGGCGCCGGGTATCCGCGTGGCGGTGAACCTGTCCGGCCTGTCGATCCAGAGCCGCGCCTTCCAGGAGCGGGCGCTGGCGCTGATCGGCGGGATGGCGGCTCCGGGCGCGGGGCTGCTGGTGGAACTGACGGAAACGGCGGAGATCGGCGATGTCGGCACCGCCGCCGCCACGCTGGAGCGGCTGCGCGCCGCCGGCGTGCCGGTATGCCTGGATGATTTCGGCGCGGGTTCCGCCGGTTTGCGCTATCTGCGCGATTTCCGCATCGACTATGTGAAGATCGATGGCACCTATGTCCGCGCCGCCGCGGCCGGCGGGCAGGCGCGCGGCTTCGTCGCCTCCATGCGGGATCTGGCGCGCTCCGTCGGCGCGCGGGTGATCGCGGAAATGATCGAGACCGAGGCCGAGGCCGCGGCGATGACGGAGCTTGGCGTGGAGTTCGGACAGGGCTGGCTGTTCGGCCGGCCCGGCGCACTGCCGCCCCCCCTGCCCGGCCCTCTACCCAGCCCTCTGGCCGGCCCGGCGACATAGCGCCGGGGGGCCACAGGCGCGCCCACCCTTCGCACCCGGGGCGATTGCCGGAACCAGCGCGGCGCGCTTCAATCGCCACCGGGATGGATTGGCGGAGCGGGGGAAGCACATGACGGAACGGGATGCCTTGCGCGCGCGGGGACAGGCGATGCGCGGGCGGCTGTTCCCCGGCGGCGCCGATGCGCCCCTGCAGGTCAACAGTGCCCCTGGCTATGACACGATGATCACCGAGGCGGTGTTCGGCGGCGTGTGGACACGGCCGGGGCTTGGCCTGGCGGACCGGATGATCTGCACGCTGGCAGCCCTCGCCTCGGTGCAGCGGCTGCGTCATCTCCGCCAGTTTGCCGCCGCGGCGCTCGACATCGGGCTGACGCCGCGAGCCGTGCAGGAAATCTGCATCCAGATCGGCATCTACGCCGGCCTCCCCGCCAGCGAGGAGGCGCTGGAGGTGGCGGCGGGGGTCTTTGCCGACCGCAAGATCACCGTGCCGCACGACGTGCCGCCGGCCGCATCACTGGACGCCCTGAGTGCGATGGGCGAGGCGGTGATGCGCGCACTGCACGGCGAGCGGGCAACGGGCGGCTATGCCGCGCCGGACAATCCGGTGACCTCCGCGCTCTATCCGATCGCCATCCAATGGGGCTATGGCGAGATCTGGCACCGGCCCGGCCTCGAGCGGCGCGAGCGCGCGCTGGTGGCGGTTGCCGCGTTCACCGCCCTGAAGCTGGGCCAGGTGCGGAAATTCGGCGAGTCCGCGTTGAATGTCGGGCTGAGCAAGACCGAAGTGATCGAGGCGGTCGTGCAGACCGGACCCTATAGCGGCTTCGCGCCGGCGCTGAACGCGCTGGGCGCGCTGTCGGACGTGCTACGCTGAAACCAAATCAACCAGGGAGAGACGACAATGGCCGGCTTGTATCTTGAGGAATTCTTCGAGGGCCAGGTGTTCGAACACGACATCACCCGCACGGTGACGGAAATGGACAACGTGCTGTTCACCGCACTGACCCATAATCCGCAACCACTGCACCTGGACGAGGAATTCGCCAGGAAAACCGAGTTCGGCCAGCGGCTGGTGAACTCGCTGTTCACCCTCGGGCTGATGATCGGTGTTTCCGTCGGCGACACGACCCTTGGCACGACCATCGCCAATCTGGGCATGACCGACGTGGCGTTCCCCAAGCCGGTGTTCCATGGCGATACGTTGCGAATGAAATCGATCGTGCGCAAGATCAGGCCGAGCAAGTCCCGCCCGGACGCCGGCGTGGTGGAGTTCGAGCACCAGGCGCACAACCAGCGCGGCGAACTGGTCGCAAGCTGCCTGCGCTCGGCGTTCATGAAGCGTAAACCGGCCTGAGACGGGCGGGGTTTCGAGGGGCAGGGAAAGGAAGGCCAGGGGCTCCGCCCCTGGACCCCGCTAAGGGCTAGCCCTTAGAACCCGCTACTGGTTTGGGAGTGCAAGGAGGGCCTACCCGGACCTTG
>JBBIQA010000024.1:27146-34754 GCA_037442565.1 Rhodospirillales bacterium | reverse complement strand
TCGGCACCATCCACTTCGTCGGCATCGGCGGCATCGGCATGTCCGGCATCGCCGAGGTGCTGCACAATCTCGGCTACACCGTGCAGGGCAGCGACATCGCCGACGGCGCCAATGTCCGCCGCCTGCGCGACGCCGGCATTCCGGTGTTCATCGGCCATACCGAGGCCAATCTCGGCACCGCCCAGGTCGTCGTCACCTCCACCGCGGTCAGGCGCGACAATCCCGAGGTGGCCGCCGCCCGCGCCCGCATGATCCCGGTGGTGCGCCGGGCGGAGATGCTGGCCGAGCTGATGCGGCTGAAATGGGCCATCGCCATCGGCGGCACGCATGGCAAGACCACCACCACCAGCATGGTCGCCGCCGTGCTGGAGGCCGCCAACATCGATCCCACCGTGATCAACGGCGGCATCATCAACGCCTATGGCACCAATACCCGGCTCGGTTCCGGCGAGTGGATGGTGGTGGAAGCGGACGAGAGCGACGGCAGCTTCCTGCGCCTGCCCGCCGTGATTGCCGTTGTCACCAACATGGACCCCGAGCACCTGGACCATTGGGGCTCGGCCGAGGCGATGGTCGCCGGCTACGATCAGTTCGTCGCCAACATTCCTTTCTATGGCTTCGCCGTGCTGTGCATCGACCATCCCGGCGTGCAGCAGATGATCCCGCGCCTGTCGGATCACCGCATCGTCACCTACGGCTTTTCCCAGCAGGCCGATGTCCGCGCCGAGAATATCCGCGCCGACCGCGCCGGGTCCACCTTCGAGGTCGTCGTCACCGACCGGGCCCGCAACCGCACACGCCGGATCGACCGGATGCGCCTGCCCATGCTGGGCAGCCACAACGTGCAGAACGCGCTGGCCGCCATCGCCATCGGCCTGGAGATGGAGATCGACGACACCACGCTGCGCAACGCCTTCCTCGGCTTCAAGGGCGTCAAGCGCCGCTTCACCAAGACCGGCGAGGCCGGCGGCATCACCATCATCGACGATTACGGCCACCATCCGGTGGAGATCGCCGCGGTGCTGAAGGCCGCGCGCCAGGCCGGCGCGCGCGACGTGGTGGCCGTGGTGCAACCGCACCGCTATTCGCGGCTGAACTCGCTGTTCAACGAATTCTGCACCTGCATGAACGACGCCGGCACCGTGGTGGTCGCCGATGTCTACCCGGCCGGCGAGGCGCCGTTGCCCGGGATCAACCGCGACGCCCTGGTCGAGGGCCTGCGCGCCCGCGGCCATCGCTCCGTGGTGGCGCTGCCGGGCCCGTCACACCTGGCGGAGATGGTGAACGCCATCGCCCGGCCCGGCGACTTCGTGGTGTGCCTCGGCGCCGGCAACATCACCAACTGGGCGCAGACGCTGCCCGCCGAACTCGCCGCCCTGCAGGCCGGCGGCGGCCGACGGATCGGGGAAGCGTCATGATGAGCGCGCCGCGCATCCGGCATCTGACCGAGACGCTGCCGCCCATTCGCGGGCGGGTGCAGGCCGACGTGGCGCTGGCGCCGCTGACCTGGTTCCGCGTCGGCGGCCCGGCGGAGGCGCTGGTGCGCCCGGCGGACGCCGCCGACCTCGCCGACCTGCTGCGCGCGCTGGCGCATACCGTGCCGGTGCGCGTGCTCGGCGCCTGCTCCAACCTGATCATCCGCGACGGCGGGCTGCCCGGCGTCACCCTGCGCCTCGCCCGCGGCTTCTCCGCCGTGAGAACCGAGGCCGACGGGGTCATCGCGGGAGCCGCAGCGCTGGACGCGACCGTCGCCGAACACGCCGCGGCTGCCGGGCTGACCGGCCTGGAATTCCTCTCCGGCGTTCCCGGCACCATCGGCGGCGCGGTGGCGATGAACGCCGGCGCGTATGGCGGCGACATTTCCCAATGCCTGGACTGGGCGGAACTGGTCACGCGCTCCGGCGAGGTGATACGGCTGTCCGGACAGGATCTGCATTTCAGCTACCGTCACGCCCGCATTCCCGTCGGCGCGGTGGTTACCCGCGCCCGGCTGATCGCGCGGCCCGGCAGCCCAGCCGCGATCGCCGCGCGCATGGCGGAGATCCGCTCCAGCCGCGAGGCCAGCCAGCCGGTCCGCGCCCGCACCGGCGGCTCCACGTTCCGCAACCCCGACCTTGCCGAAGCCGGGGGCATGAAGGCCTGGGAGCTGATCGACAGCGCCGGCTGCCGGGGACTGACCCGCGGCGGCGCGCAGGTTTCGGAAAAGCACTGCAACTTCCTGATCAATGCCGGCAACGCCACGGCGGCCGACCTCGAGGGCCTCGGCGAGGAAGTCCGCCGCCGGGTCTTCGCCGCGTCCGGCATCACGCTGGAATGGGAAATCCACCGCATCGGCGTACCTGGCTCGAAGCCGGAGGCAGTCATATGAGCCGCGCCGGGAAGACCACCGTCGCCGTTCTGTACGGCGGAATTTCCGCCGAACGCGAGGTCAGCCTGTCCTCCGGCCGTCAGGTTGTCGCGGCCCTGCGCGAGGCCGGCTACGAGGTTCGCCCGATCGACGTGACGGACGACCTGCCCGCCCTGATCGCCGCGCTGACACCCAAGCCGGACGCGGTGTTCAACGCCCTGCACGGCCGCTTCGGCGAGGATGGCGCCATCCAGGGCGTGCTCGACTGGCTTGCCATCCCCTACACCCATTCCGGCGTGCGCGCCTCCGCGCTCGCCATGGACAAGGAAGCGGCGAAGGCGGTCTTCACCGCCGCCGGCCTCCCGGTCGCGGCCGGGCGGATCATCGACATCGCCGAATTGGCCGCCGCCGATCCGCTGCCGCGTCCCTATGTCGTCAAGCCGTTGAACGAAGGCTCCTCGGTGGGTGTGAGCATCCTGCGCGAAGGCGACAACCGCCGTGCCGACATCGCCCGCGCCTGGAGCTACGGCCCGACCGCCATGGCCGAGGAATACATCCCCGGCCGTGAGCTGACGGTCGCGGTGATGGAGGACCGCGCCCTGGCGGTGACCGAAATCGTCGCCAGCCAGACCTTCTACGACTACGAGGCGAAATACGCCGATGGCGGCTCATACCACGTGGTTCCCGCCGCGATCGACCCGGTCTCCTATCAAAAGGCGCTCGACCTCGCGCTCGCCGCGCACCGTGCGCTCGGCTGCCGTGGCGCGACGCGGGCCGATTTCCGCTACGACGACACAAAGGGCGAACCCGGCCGGCTCGTGCTGCTGGAAGTGAACACCCAGCCCGGCCTGACCCCGACCTCCCTGCTGCCCGAGCAGGCCGCGCATCGCGGCATGAACTTCTCCGAGCTTTGCGCCTGGATGGTGGAGCGCGCGACATGCCGCGCGTAGCCCGCAGCCCCCGCAACTCGGTCAAGGACCGCCCGTCGCGCTGGCGGATGTGGGGCCGGCGCGCCCGGCGGATGGTCCGCCCGGCCGCCTGGGCCGGCGCGGCGCTGCTGGCGGTAGCCTTCGGCTTTGCCATGCTGCACGCCGCCGCACCCGGCGGCACGCTGAGCACGATGCGCGAACGGCTCGGCAACGCCACCGGCTTCGCCGGCCTGCGGGTGCGCAACATCGTCATCGAAGGCCGCGCGAACACCCCCGAGCCGCTGCTGCGCGCCGCCATCGGCGCCTCCAAGGGCGCTGCCATCCTCGGCTTCTCCGTCGAACAGGCGCGTGCCCGGATCGAACAGCTCGCCTGGGTGGAGCACGCCACGGTGGAACGCCAACTGCCCGACACGCTGGTGATCCAGCTCGTCGAACGCCGCCCGTTCGCGATCTGGCAGCACCAGGGCAAGTTCGTGTTGATCGACCGAGCCGGCCAGATCGTCGCCAACCAGGACGTGGCGCAGTTCCGTGCCCTGCCGCTGGTCGTCGGCCTCGGCGCGCCCGCCGCCGCCGCCACGCTGCTCGATGCGCTGAGCGAGCATCCGGGCCTCGGCGCGCGCGTCACGGCCGCCGTGCGCGTGGCCGACCGGCGCTGGAACCTGCGGATGAAGAACGGCACCGACGTGCTGCTGCCCGAAGGCGCGGAGGCGGCGGCGCTGGCGAAACTGGAAAAGCTGCAGACCGACCTGGTCCTGCTCGACCGCCCGCTGGCGGTGATCGACATGCGCCTGCCCGACAAGCTGGTGGTTCGCCCGATGCCGGCCGACGGACGTTCGGAGGCCGCGCGCCCCGACGGCTCCGCCGGCGACGGCACGGCCCTGCCGCTGCCGCCCGGCGTTCACCCCGACCCGGCCCGAATGACCGGGCCGAAACGTCCCACCTAGAACCAGGAGCAGACAGATGAACGACATGTCGCGTCGCATGCTGCCCCAGTCCACCGTCGGGGGCCCGAACGGAGGGGGTAACGGGCCTGCCAAGCTGCCGCCTAGCGGAGGGGACGAGCCGCGCCACCGCAACCTGCGCGCCGGTCCGTTCGGCGTACTCGATATCGGCACCACCAAGATCGCCTGCCTGATCGCGCGCACCGAAAGCGACGGCAGCCTGCGCGTGCTCGGCTTCGGCTGGCAGCGCGGCAGCGGCGTGCGCGGCGGCACCATCACCGATCTCGACCGCGCCGAACGCGCCATCCGCGCCTGTGTCGGCCAGGCCGAGGACATGGCCGACACCAGGCTGCGCTCGATCACCGTCAACCTGTCCTGCGGCATGCCGGAAAGCCGGCTGTTCAACGTGCAATGGCCGGTGGGCGGGCGGGCGGTGGACGAAAGCGACATCCGCCGGGTGGTCTCCGAGGGCCGCGCGCGGGCGCAATCGGACGACCGCGACATCATCCATGCTCTGCCGCTGGCGTTCTCGGTGGACGAAACCTCCGGCGTCGCCGACCCGCGCGGCCTGCATTGCGACACCCTGACCGCACGGCTGCACGTGATCGACGCCAGCACCAACGCGCTACGCACGCTGGCGACCTGCATCGGCCGCTGCGACCTCGACATCGCCGCCATCGTCTCCGCGCCGATGGCGGCGGGGCTGTCGACGCTGGTGGAGGACGAGCGTGAACTCGGCACCACCGTCATCGACATGGGCGGCGGCACCACGGGCATGGCGGTGTTCGCCGAGGGGCAGCTGCTGCACACCGCGCTGCTGCCGATCGGCGGCACCCATGTCACCAGCGACCTGGCGCGCATGCTGTCCACCCCGACCGATCACGCCGAGCGGCTGAAGACGCTGTACGGCAGCGTGCACGCCAGCCCGGACGACGATCGTGAATTGCTTCCGGTGCCGCTGGTCGGCGAGGAAGAGCACCAGATGGCCAAGGTGCCGCGCACCGCGGTGGTCAACATCATCCGCCCCCGGCTGGAAGAAACCTTCGAGATGGTGCGCGAGCGGCTGGATGCCTCCGGCTTCGCCCGCGCCGCCGGCGCGCGCGTCGTGCTGACCGGCGGCGCCAGCCAGCTCGGCGGCGTGCGCGAACTGGCGGCGACCATCCTGGACCGCCCGGTCCGGCTCGGCCGGCCCGCCGGTCTGCGCGGCCTGCCCGACAGCGCCTCCGGCCCTGCCTTCGCCACTGCCGCCGGCCTGGTCGCCTGGGCCGCGGGCGAGGGCCGCTCCCTGCACGACCTCGACTTCGATGCCGACCGGCCAACCGGCCTGCTGCGCCGCGTCATCAACTTTCTGAAGGACCGGGTGTGATGGCAGCACCACCACCGGCGTTTTCCGTTCGTTTCACCGCCCAAATCGCTTTACCGAATCGCACCAGCTCTGGGACAGTTTCGCCATGACCCTCAACCTCACCATTCCGCAGACGATGCACACCGATTTCACCCCGCGTATCACCGTGATCGGTGTGGGCGGCGGTGGCACAAATGCCGTCGACAACATGATCGCGCTCGACCTGCAGGGCGTCGAATTCGTCGTGGCAAACACCGATGCGCAGCAATTGATGCATAGCCGGGCCGACCGGCGCATCCAGCTTGGCCCGCACATCACCCAGGGCCTCGGCGCCGGCGCCAATCCGCAGATCGGCAAGGCGGCGGCCGAGGAAGCGGCCGAGGAGCTGTACCGCCATCTGGATGGCACCCACATGCTGTTCGTCGCCGCCGGCATGGGCGGCGGCACCGGCACCGGCGCCGCGCCGGTGATCGCCCGCATGGCGCGCGAGCGCGGCATCCTGACGGTTGGCGTGGTAACGAAACCGTTCACCTTCGAGGGCAGCCGCCGAGCCCGCCACGCCAATGAGGGCATCGAGGAGCTGCAAAGCTACGTCGACACGCTGATCGTCATCCCCAACCAGAACCTCTTCCGCATGTCCAATGAGAAGACGACGTGGAAGGAGGCCTTCAAGATGGCCGACCACGTCCTTTACATGGGCGTGCGCGGCGTCACCGACCTGATGATGACGCCCGGCCTGGTGAACCTCGACTTCGCCGACGTGCGCACCGTCATGCAGGAGATGGGCAAGGCGATGATGGGCACCGGCGAGGCGGAGGGCGAAAACCGCGCCATCCGCGCCGCCGAGGCGGCGATCAGCAACCCGCTGCTGGAAGACACCTCGATGTCCGGCGCCCGCGGCCTGCTGATCAACATCACCGGCGGCGACGACCTGACCCTGTTCGAGGTGGATCAGGCCGCGACGCGCATCGGCGAGGAAGTCGCGCAGGACGCGAACATCATCTTCGGCTCCGCGCTCGACCCCACGCTGGAAGGCAAGATCCGCGTTTCCGTGGTTGCCACCGGCATCGACATGGGCGTGAACGGCCGCAACGAACAGCAGCGCCCGACCCTGGTCGCGGTCGGCAACGGCGGCATGGAGGAGATCAATCCGATCCCGCTGCCGAACCAGACGCAGACGTCCGGCGCCCCCCATACCGCGGGCACCCCGGCGGGTAGCGGGAGCGTGACCCAGATCACCGGGTTCCGCGAACTGTCCGCCAACCACTCGCAACAGCCGCAATCCGCGGCGGTTCGCGAAACGGGCCGCGAAAACCACGGTTTGGATATCCCGCTCGGCGGCACAGCCGCCGATGGCGCACATGCGCCGGCCCAGGCTTCGCCCGCGAACGCCCCGCCCGCCCACACCACGCCTGCCCACACCCAGCCTGGCCACACGGCCAACCGCGAGGCACATCACGCGGACGAGCCGATCCACAGGCCGCGTCATTCCGGCGCGGCACCGGCGCCGGCCACGGCCCCCGCCCAGCAAGCCGCACAATCCGGCATGCACGCCCCGATGGACCGTGCGCGGCAGCCGCAGCGCACCGCGTCCTCGCCGCTGTTCAACGATGCGCAGCGCGCCGCGCCGGCCGCGGAACACCCGCCGGAGCCGGCGGTGCGGCCCAACCTGTTCGCCATGATGACCGGCCTGCTGCGCCGCGGCACGGCCGCCCCGCCCCCCGCAACCCGGATGCCACAGGAACAGCCGGCGCACCTTGGCGATGCGCATCGGGCCGAAGCGCGTCCCGCCCCTCGCCTGGACCCGAACCTGGAGCAACGCGGCGAGCCCCGCTACGACACGCGGGCCGACACAAGGCCGGAGATGCACATGGAGCAGCCCCGTCCCACCGTCCGCCAGTCCGGCGGCGAGGACGCGGTATCGGATGTGCCGGCCTTCCTGCGCCGCCAGACCTCCTGATACCAGCCCTCCTGATACCGGCCTGATCAGGCCACGGTTCGGCCCACGGTTCGGCCCGGTCCCCGCGAGGGGGCCGGGCCGATCGG
>JBBIQA010000024.1:0-27046 GCA_037442565.1 Rhodospirillales bacterium | reverse complement strand
CCACGGTTCGGCCCACGGTTCGGCCCGGTCCCCGCGAGGGGGCCGGGCCGATCGGCTTTCAGGGCCGGCGCGAGTCGGGCAGGGCCGGCTCGCGAACTGGGCCACACGCAGCGTATGCCGTGGAATTTTCCGCCCACGGAGGTTTCCGTTTCAAAAATATATATTAAAATCAATACATTATATTGAAATACTGAGTAATAATCATTGACTGGCACCGCAGTGCAGCAATGCCATAGTTTGCATCGCGACGAAATGATCGCCCGCCCCGACGTAAAGGCTCTCCGCGATGGATGGACTGTCCCACACCGCCCTGTTGCTGCCGGCCTCGCCGTTCTCCGGTGAGACGCTGGCGCATGGCCATCTGCAGGATGCCGGCAATCTCCAGCATACGCTGAAATCGCCCATCGGCTGCGTCGGCGTGGGCGTGCATTCGGGCCGGCGCGTCTCGCTCACCCTCTGCCCCGCCGCGCCCGGCACCGGCATCGTCTTTTGCCGCACGGATCTGGACGACACCGATATTCCCGCCCGGTTCGACCTTGTGACGGACACCAGGCTCTGCACCGTGGTCGCCGACCCCACCGATCCCACCCGCAGCGTCGGTACGGTCGAGCACCTGATGGCCGCCCTGGCCGGTGCCGGGATCGACAACGCCCGGATCGAGGTGGACGGACCGGAACTGCCGATCCTCGATGGCTCCTCCGCCCCCTTTCTGTTCCTGATCGGCTGCGCCGGCATCGTCGCGCAGCCGGCCCCGCGCGCGCGGATCGAGGTCCTGCGCCCGGTTCGGGTCACCGACGGGGACGCCTTCGCCGAATTGCTGCCGGATGCCGGCAGCGACACGCTCGAGATGGAAATGTCGATCGACTTCGACGCCCCCGCCATCGGCCGCCAGGCGCTGTCGCTGACCCTGAGCGACGACAGCTTCCGCGACGAACTGGCCGCGGCCCGCACCTTCGCCCTGGCCGGCGACATCGCCCGCCTGCACGCGGCCGGCCTCGCCCGTGGCGGCAGCCTGGACAACGCCATCGTTGTGGACGGGGCCCGGGTGCTCAATCCCGCCGGGCTGCGAATGGCCGACGAGTTCGTCCGCCACAAGCTGCTGGACGCCGTCGGCGACCTGGCCCTTGCCGGCGCGCCCATCGCCGGGCGTTTCGTCGCGCACCGCTCCGGCCATGCCCTGAACAACCAGCTCCTGCGGGCGCTGTTCGCCGATGCCGGCGCCTGGCGCCAGGTCGGAGCCGAGACGCAGGCTGGGCACCCAATGGACCAGGTCTGGGCCATACCCGCTCACGAAGCTGCCGGAATGGCCCGGTCGGCTGCCTGAAAGCGGCGTCTGCATATTCCCCGTCTGAATCTCGCGGGCGGGCTCTTCGCCATCGAACGGCGCGTGCTATAAGCCCTTTCGATGGAACCTGATCTCATGAACTCCCCACGCAGCCTCCCTGGTCCGGCACGCCGGCATCGCGGCCATGGTCCTTTCGCCCGGATATCGGCCGGGGCGCGAACCGGGACAATCGCGGCCCTGTTGCTGCTGCCGGTCCTGGCCGCCTGCTCCAGCTCGGATGACGAGGAGGCGAAGGCGCTGGCCACCGCCAGCGTGCCTCCGGTCGAGGAGATGTACAACAACGCCCTCGATGCCCTGAACCAGAAGAAATACTCCACCGCCGTGGCGCAGTTCGATCGGGTGGAACAGAACTACCCCTATTCCACCTGGGCGGTGAACGCCGAGCTGATGGCCGGCTACACCCAGTACGAGCAAAACAAATACACCGACGCCATCGGCACGCTGGACCATTTCATCCAGCTGCACCCCGCCCATCGCGACATCGCCTATGTCTATTACCTGCGCGCGCTCTCCTACTACGAACAGATTGCCGACGTGCAGCGCGACCAGAAGGGCACCGAGGAGGCGATGAAGGCGCTGCAGGAAGTGGTCAACCGCTTCCCCGACACGCCCTATGCCACCGATGCCAAGTTCAAGATCGATCTCGCCCGCGACCATCTGGCCGGGCATGAGATGGTGATCGGCCGCTGGTATCAGGGGCAGCATCTGTACGCCGCCGCGATCGGCCGCTTCCAGCGCGTGGTGGACGAGTACCAGACCACCAACCACGTGCCCGAGGCACTGCACCGGCTGACCGAGGTATATCTTGCCCTCGGCCTGAAGGATCAGGCGCGGAAAACTGCCGCAGTGCTGGGCTACAACTATCCCGGTAGCGAGTGGTATCAGGACAGCTACGACAATTTGCTGGACGACAATCTGATCCACGACACTGGTGCCGCCCGCTCGGAGGCCCAGCCGCCGCCGGAGGGATTCTTCTCTCGGGCCTGGCATTCGGTTTTCTAACGCGACCCTGATGCCGCAGACCTGACGGAACCCGCATGCTGACAGCACTCTCCATCCGCGATGTGGTGCTGATCGACAGGCTGGATCTCGGCTTCGGTCCCGGCCTTACGGTACTCACCGGCGAAACCGGGGCCGGCAAGTCCATCCTGCTGGACAGCCTCGGCCTGGCACTTGGCGCGCGCGCCGACATCGGCCTGATCCGCCGCGGCGCCGAGCAGGCCTCGGTTACCGCCAGCTTCTTCCCGCCCCCCGGGCATCCCGTCGCCGCCCTGCTCGCCGAGCAGGGGCTGGAGGCCGAGGACGAGATCGTGCTGCGCCGGGTGCTGGCCAAGGACGGCCGGTCCCGCGCCTTCCTCAACGACCAGCCGGTTGGCGCCGCCCTGCTGCGCCGCGTCGGTGCGCTGCTGGTGGAGGTGCAGGGCCAGCACGAGCAGATGGGCCTGGCCGATCCGGTCGGCCACGCCGCCTTGCTGGATGCCTTCGGCGTGGCGCCGAGGCTGCGGGACGCCGTTGCCACCGCCTGGCGCGACTGGCGCGGTGCCGTCATCGCGCTGAAAGCCGCCCGCGAGGCGATCGCCGCCGCCCAGCGCGACGAGGAATGGCTGCGCCACGCGGTGGATGAGTTAGCAAAGCTCTCCCCGCAGCCCGGCGAGGAGGAAGCGCTGGCGATCGAGCGCCAGCGCCTGCAGCAGGGCGAGCGCCGGGCCGAAGCCATTGCCTCCGCCCTGTCCGAGCTGACGCCCCGGGATCGCCGCGGCCCCGGCCCGGCCTCGGCGCTGCGTGCCGCCGCCCGGGCGCTGGGCAAGCTGATCGGCCCGAACGACCCTCCCGGCCTGGAAAATCCCGCCGCTCCCGCGATGGCCGCGCTGGAGCGCGCGGAGGAAGCCCTGGCGGAGGCGGAAACCCTGCTGTCGCGCCTCGCCGCGGAGGCGGACGCCGATCCGCGCCTGCTGGAACAGGCGGAAGAACGGCTGTTCGCGCTGCGCGCCCATGCCCGCAAGCACAATATCTCCGTCGTCGAGCTGCCCGGCCTGCTCGACACGCTGGCCGCCCGCCTCGCCGCGCTGGACACCGGCACCGCCGAGATCGCCGCGCTGGAAGCCGCCGCCGCCGCCGCGCGCACGACCTACGGTACATGCGCCCGCGCGCTGTCGGAAGCCCGCCGCGTTGCTTCCGGCAAACTGGAACGCGCCGTGGCTAAGGAATTGCCCCCGCTGCGACTAGAAAAAGCCCGCTTCTTCGCGGAGGTGGCGCCGTTGCCGGAGGCCGATTGGAACGCCGGGGGCGCCGATGCGGTGCGCTTCCTGATCGCCACCAACCCGGGCCAGGAACCGGGGCCGTTGGCCAAGATCGCCTCGGGCGGCGAGCTGTCGCGGCTGATGCTGGCGCTGAAAGTGGTGCTGTCACAGGGCTCGGCGGTGCCGACGCTGGTGTTCGACGAAGTGGACAGCGGCATCGGCGGTGCGACCGCGGCCGCCGTCGGCGAGCGCATCGCCCGGGTGGCCGAACGGGTGCAGGTGCTGGTCGTCACCCACTCCCCCCAGGTCGCCGCCCGTGGTGGCGCGCATCTGCGCGTCGCCAAGCAGGAGGCCAGGGGCCGCACCGCCACGCTGGTCGACATCCTCAGCACGCCCGACCGTCGCGAGGAAATCGCCCGCATGCTGGCCGGCGAAACCATCACGGAGTCTGCCCGTGCCGCCGCCGACGATCTGCTGGGGGCCCGGCTGATATGATCAAGCCGGTCGAGGAATTGACGAAAGCCGAAGCCGAGGCCGAACTGGCCGCCCTGGCCGCCGAGATCGCCCGCCACGACCGCGCCTATCACGAGCTGGACGCGCCGGAGATCACCGACGCCGAATACGACGCACTGCGCCGGCGCAACGATGCCATCGAGGCGCATTTTCCCGACCTGATCCGACCGGACAGCCCCAGCCATCGCGTCGGCGCCGCGCCCGAGAGCGGCTTCGCCAAGCTGCGCCACCGCATGCCGATGCTCTCGCTCGACAATGCCTTCGACATCACCGAGTTCGAGGAGTTCTTCGCCCGCGTTCGCCGCTTCCTCGGCCTGGCCGCCGACGCGCCGTTGCCGATGATCGGCGAGCCCAAGATCGACGGCCTGTCGATCAACCTCACCTACGAGAACGGCCGCCTGCGCCACGCCGCCACCCGCGGCGACGGCGCCGAGGGCGAGGACGTCACGGCCAATGTCCGCACCATAGCCACGGCGCCGCAGGTACTGCACGGCAAAGCTCCCGCACTGATCGAGATCCGCGGCGAGGTGTTCATGACCAAGGCCGACTTCCTGGCCTTGAACGAAGCGCAGGCGGCGGAAAACCAGAAGATCTTCGCCAATCCCCGCAACGCCGCCGCCGGCAGTCTGCGCCAGCTCGACCCCGCGATCACCGCCTCCCGCCCGCTGTCGCTGTTCGCCTATGCCATGGGCGAGGCCAGCGAGCCGCCGGCAACCACCCATGCGGGCTATCTCGACCGGCTGCGCGACTGGGGCTTCACGGTGAACCCGCTGTCACGCGCGCTGCCCGGCGTGCCCGAGGCCGAGGCCTTCCAGGCCGAGATGGCCCTCGCCCGCGCCGGGCTCGGCTACGACATCGACGGCGTGGTCTACAAGATCGATGATCTGTCCCTGCAGCGCCGACTCGGCTTCGTCGGCCGGGCGCCACGCTGGGCGATCGCCTGGAAATTCCCCGCCGAGCAGGCCACCACCACCTTGCGGGAAATCCGCATCCAGGTCGGCCGCACCGGCGCCCTGACCCCGGTTGCCGAGCTGGAGCCGGTGAATGTCGGCGGCGTCCTGGTCTCCCGCGCCACGCTGCACAACGAGGACGAGATCGCGCGCAAGGATATCCGGGAAGGCGATACGGTGCAGTTGCAGCGAGCGGGCGACGTGATCCCGCAGATCGTCGCCGTCATCGCGCAACGCCGCCCGGCCGGTGCGGAACCGTGGCGGCCGCCCACCCATTGCCCCACCTGCGGCAGCCTGGCGATCCGCCCGCCCGGCGAGGTGGTGCGCCGCTGCACCGGCGGCCTCACCTGTCCGGACCAGCTGGTCGAGCGGCTGATCCATTTCGTGTCCCGCCTGGCCTTCGACATCGACGGTCTCGGCGAGAAATCCATCCGCGAGTTTTTCGACCTTGGCTGGCTGCATTCGCCCGCCGATATCTTCCGGCTTCCCGGGCGGGAGGCGGAGATCGCCGGACTCGAAGGCTGGGGTGAACTCTCGGCACGGAATCTGGTCCGGGCCATCGAGGCCCGCCGGCGCATTTCGTTGGCGCGCTTCATCTACGCGCTCGGCATCCGCCGTATCGGCGAGTCCAATGCCAAATTGCTGGCGCGGCATTACGGCAATTGGGAAAAATGGCGCGCCCAGATGCTCGCCGCCACCACCATCGGCTCTGAGGAGCGCAGCACGCTCGGCAGCATCATCGGCATCGGCCCGGCGATCGCCGAGGAGCTGGCCGAGTTCTTCCTGGAACCGCGCAACCGCGCCACGCTGGACGAGTTGGCCGGCCTGCTGACGATCGAGGACGAAGCCGCGCCGGAGACGGCGGGCGGCAGCGCGATCGCCGGCAAGGTGGTGGTGTTCACCGGCAGCCTGGAAACCATGACCCGCCCGGAAGCCAAGGCCCGCGCCGAGGCTCTGGGCGCCAAGGTGACGGACAGCGTTTCGAAGCGGACCGACCTCGTGGTCCTCGGCGCCGACGCCGGCTCGAAGGCCAAACGCGCCGCCGAGCTTGGCGTGCGCACGGTCAGCGAGGCCGAGTGGCGGGCGATGGCTGGCTTCGACGATTGAGACGGGCCTGTAGCGAAATCCGGCACAAGAATTTCAGTATCCATCATAACTTCGCTGCCCTGACGAAAAGCGGATCGGGGTCATCAAAGGCACTCGCATGAACAGCACCGCCAGGGCTTTGGCCCTGTCCTTCCTGGAACGCTATACCGCGCTGGCGCTGAGCGTCGGCTCCACGATGCTGCTCGCGCGGCTGCTGACGCCGGCGGAAACCGGGCTTTTCTCCGTTGGCGCCGCGCTCACCGCCCTGCTCGCCCAGTTCCGTGATTTCGGCGTGGCGACCTACCTGATCCAGGAACCCGATCTCACCGACGAGAAATTCCGCACCGCGCTCGGCATCAGCTCGCTCACGATGCTGCTGCTGATGGCGGCCATCCTGCTGGGTAGCGGCTGGGCCGGCGATTTCTACCACGAGCCGGGCATCACCCAGGTCATGCGGATCAGCGCGGTCAGCTTCGCGATCATCCCGTTCAATTCGATCGTCATGGTCTGGCTGCGCAGGCAGATGCAGTTCCAGACCCTGTACAAGATGACGGTGGCCGGCGCGCTGTGCCACGCCGCCACCGGCGTGACGATGGCCTGGTTCGGATTCGGCGCCATGAGCCTGGCCTGGGCGACGGTGGCCAACAATCTCGGCACGGCCCTGGTTGCCTATCACTATCGCCCGCGGCAGTTTTCCTATCTTCCCTCGTTCAAGGTCTGGCGGCAGATCGCCGCCTTCGGGGTCTATTCCACGATCAGCAATCTCTGCCTGGAAGCCGTTCTGCGGGCCTCGGACCTGTTCATCGGCCGCAGCATGGGCCTGACCGCCGTCGGCCAGTTCAGCCGCGCCAACAGCCTGGTGTCCATGATCAACCAGAGCCTGCTGTCCGGCATCATGCCAGTTGCCTTGTCGGTCTTCGCCCTGAAGCGCCGGACCGGAGAGGCCCTTGGCACCGCCTATCTAAGCGGGCTGACCCTGCTCACGGCCATCGCCTGGCCGGCTTTCGCGTTCCTCGGCCTGATGACCTTCCCGTTGATCCGCATCCTGTTCGGCGATCAATGGGACATCGCGGTAGAGCCGGCCCGGCTGATCGGCGTAGCGGGCATGGTTTCCTGCCTGACCGCCCTTCACTACAGCATCTTCCAGGCCACCGGGGCGATGCGCCAGCGCATGGGCGTTCAGCTCCTCATCATGCCGCCGAAGCTCACGGTGCTTTTCGTCTCGGCCCAATTCAGCCTGACCGCGGTGGCCGCCGGCACCATCCTGAACGCGTGCATCGAGCTTGTGCCTTCCCAGTTTGCGGTGAACCGCGTGATCGGCACACGGCCGCTGGAACTGGTCACCGCTCTCTGGAAAAGCCTGCTGGCAACGGCCGCGAGCGCCGCCGGTCCGGCCCTGGTGCTGATCTATCTGCCGCCGGCGGTGAACCATCTGTGGCAGCCGCTCCTCCTGGCCGCGCTCTCCGCCGGCATCTTCTGGCTGGCAGCGATCTTCCTGCTGGCGCATCCGCTGGCCGACGAGATGCTGCGCCTGCTCGGGCAGGCCCGCGGCGCCCTGTTCATGCTGTTTCCGCGCCTCCGGCCATCGCGCAAATAGCGCCGGATCCTGAATTCTGGATCATTGACTCTGGATCATTGACTCTGGGGGAAAATAAAGAACAAATAGGGAACATATTCCCATGCGCCCGCCCTTTCCCCTTGTCCGCCCTTCCGTCCAGTCGGACCCGGACAGTTCCCCCGTCTCCCCCCCTGCGGCCCATCCGGTCCGCACCGGGATGCCGAAGGGCGCGCCGGCGCTCCCGCCCCATCTGGCCGCCTTGCGCGACAGCATCCGCCCGCCCCGCTTCGGTGTCCTGGCCTTCGGCGACCCGCGGATCGACGCATATCTGCCCGGCGGCGGGCTGGCACTCGGCCAGTTGCATGAAATCGGCGGCGTCGGCGTGGACCGCGAAACCGGCGCCCTGCCCGCCGGGTTCGCCGCCGCGCTGGCCGGGCGGATCGGCGGCGGCAGGCCGGTCTTCTGGATCGCCCCGCGCCCCGACCTGTATCCGCATGGCCTGACCGGCTTCGGCCTGGATCCGGGCCGGCTGGTGCTGGTCTGCCCGGACGACAGCGACACCACCCTGGCGGCAATGGAAACCGCCCTGCGCGAGGGCGGCGCCGGCGTGGTGGTCGGGGAGGTGGAAACGCTTGACAGGGTCGCCTCCCGCCGGCTGGCCCTGGCCTGTGTGCAGCACGGCATCACCTGCCTGGCGCTGCGCCGCTGGCCGTATGGCCGGCACGGCGAGGATCGCGACACCAGCCTGGCCGCCACGCGCTGGCGGGTGGAAGCCGTGCCGAGCGAGCGGGAGGGCCGCGAGCCCGGCCCGCCGCGCTGGCTGCTGGCGCTGACCCAGGCCCGCGGCGGGCGCCCCGGCGAATGGATCGTTGAAGCAGGAGAAAGCGACGATGCGACGTATCCTGTCCGTGTGGTTGCCATACTGGCCGATCCTGCGGCTGCGCCAAGGCGGCTTGCCGGATAGGCCAGCCGTCACCATCGAAGCCACCCATGGCGTCCGCCGCCTGGCCGCCATCGGGCCGGATGCCGCGGCGCAGGGGCTGAGCGTCGGCCAGACCCTGGCCGACGCCCGCGCCCTCTGCCCTGGCCTGCTCGCCCGCGAGGCCGATCCCGGCGCCGATGCCAGGGCGCTGGCCGGCCTCGCCGCCTGGTGCGAGCGCTACACGCCGCTCACCGCCGCCGATCCGCCGGACACCACCGGCGAGCATGGCCTGTGGCTGGACATCACCGGCTGCGCCCACCTGTTCGAAGGCGGCGAGGCGGCCCTGGCCGAAGACCTGCAGGCCCGCCTGAACCGCAATGGCCTGCTGGCGCGCTGCGCCATCGCCGGCACGCCCGGGGCGGCCTGGGCGCTGGCGCGCTCGCTCACCACCAGCCCCTGCACGCGGCTGCCGGCCGGGCGGGAGCGCCACGCCCTGGCCCTGCTGCCGATCGCCCTGCTGCGGCTCGATCCGAAAATCACCGCCGGATTGCGCCGCCTCGGCCTGCGCCAGATCGGCGACCTGGCCCGCATCCCCCGCGGCGAGATCACCGCCCGCTTCGGGCCCCAGCCATTGCTGCGGCTGGACCAGGCGCTGGGTGCGGCGGAGGAAGTCATCGCCTGGCCCCGGCCGCCGGCGCCCTTCACCGAGCGGCTGGATTTCCCCGAGCCGATCGGCACCCCGGAAGACCTCGCCCGCGCGCTCGACATCCTCACCCCGCGGCTCTGCACCCGCCTCGCCGGCCAGGACCAGGGCGCGCACCGCATCGGCGCGCAGTTCTTCCGCGTGGACAACACGCTCCAGCGGATCGCCGTCGCCACCGCCCTGCCCTCGCACGATGCCGCCTACCTGGCCAGGCTGCTGCGCGCGCAACTGGAAACCATCGACCCCGGCTTCGGCATCGAGGCGATCCTGCTGCACGCCGAGGAAACCGCCGGCCTGGCCACGCCGCAGGCCGATTTTTCCGAAATTGCCTCCAGCCAGGAGGCTTCGCGTCTTTCCAGCGCCATCGATCGGCTGGCGAACCGGCTCGGCCAGGGCCGGGTCTGGCGCGTGGCGCCGCGCGCCAGCCACGTGCCGGAACGGGCGGTGCAGAAAACCCCGCCACTGCAAAGCCAACCTGCCTGGGTCACCGACCCCTCCGCCCCGCGCCCGATCCGCCTGCTGCGCACGCCTGAACCGCTCGAGGTCACCGCCCCAGTGCCGGACGACCCGCCCATCCTGTTCCACTGGCGCCGCCGCCTGCACCGTGTCCGCGCCGCCGCCGGCCCCGAGCGGATCGCGGCGGAATGGTGGCGGAAATCATCCCGCGAAAGCGAGGCCGTTCCCGAGACCGATCGCATCCGCGACTACTACCGGGTGGAAGATACCGACGGCGCCCGCTTCTGGCTGTTCCGCACCGGCCTGCACGGCGGCGGCCGAACCCCGCGCTGGTACCTGCACGGACTGTTCCCGTGAGGGCGCAGGCAAGGCCGGGGGTCTGGGGCGGAGCCCCGGCCTTGCCCGTGACCTACACGGAACTGCAAGCCGCCAGTGCGTTCTCCTTCCTGCAAGGCGCGTCCAGGGCGGAGGAGTTGGCCGCCACCGCTGCCGTTCTCGGCATGCGGGCCATCGGCATCGCCGACCGCAACACGGTGGCCGGCGTGGTGCGCGCGCATGACGCCGCCAAACAGGTCGGCATCCGCCTGCTGCCCGGCGCGCGGCTGGTGTTTCGCGACGGCACGCCCGATCTGCTCTGCTACCCCACCGACCGCGCCGCCTGGGGCCGCCTGACGAAGCTCCTGACCACGGGCAAGAGCCGTGCCCGGCACGGCGACGGTTCGGAGATCGCGCGCGCCACCAACCGCTGCCTGCTGGACTACGCCGATCTGCTGGAGCATGGCGCCGGCCAGGCGCTGCTGGTCGTGCCGCCGCATCGCCTCGACGCCGGATTCCAAAAGACCATCGACCGGATCGCCGCGGATTTCCCCGCCGCCGGCATCGCCGCCAGCCGGCGCCATCGCGGCGACGATGCAGGCCGGCTGCGGACGCTGGACCGGATGAAGCTGCCCATGCTCGCGACCAACGACGTGCTCTATCACGCGCCCGAACGCCGCATGCTGCAGGACGCGCTGACCGCCATCCGCCTCGGCTGCCGGGTGGACGCGGCGGGCCTGGCGCTGGAGCCGAACGGCGAACGCCACCTGAAATCCCCCAAGGAGATGGCGCGGCTGTTCCGCGACCACCCGCGCGCCATCGCCCGAACCGGGGAGTTCGCCGCGCGCTGCCGCTTCTCGCTCGAGGAACTGACCTACGAATACCCCGACGAGCCGGTTCCCCCCGGCACCACCCCGGACGCGCATCTGGCCGCGCTGACCTGGCAGGGCGCAGCCGGACGCTATCCGAACGGTGTTTCGGAAAAGTTGAAAAATACCCTGGAGGCGGAGCTGCGCCTGATCGCCCAGCTCCGGTACGCCCGCTATTTCCTTACCGTGCACGACATCGTCCGCCATGCCCGCGCGCGCGGCATTCTGTGCCAGGGGCGCGGCTCGGCGGCCAATTCCGCGGTCTGCTACTGTCTCGGCGTCACCGCCGTCGATCCCGAGCAGATCGACCTGCTGTTCGCCCGCTTCATCTCCGCCGAACGCCAGGAACCGCCGGACATCGACGTCGATTTCGAGCACGAGCGGCGCGAGGAGGTGATCCAGTACATCTACCGGCGCTACGGCCGCGACCGCGCCGGCATCGCCGCCACGATCATCCATTACCGGCCGAAAAGCGCCATCCGCGACATCGGCAAGGCGATGGGCCTGTCGGACGACACCACCGCCCTGCTCAGCCAGCAATCGCGCCATTCCACCGGGGAGCTCTGGCCGGACGAGCGGCTGGCGGAGATCGGCCTCGATCCCGCCAGCCCCGTCCTGCGCCGCACCGTGGACCTGGCGCGCGAACTGGTCGGCTTTCCCCGCCATCTGTCCCAGCATGTCGGCGGCTTCGTGCTGACACGCGGCCGGCTGGACGAAACGGTACCGATCGGCCGCGCGGCGATGGACCAGCGCACCTTCATCGAATGGGACAAGGACGATATCGACACGCTCGGCATCATGAAGGTGGATGTGCTGGCGCTGGGCATGCTCACCTGCATCCGTAAGGCGCTCGATCTGGTGGGGATCGCCGATCTGGCCGATGTCCCGCGCGAGGACCCGGCGGTCTACCGGATGCTGTCGCGCGGCGATTCCATCGGCGTGTTCCAGGTCGAATCCCGCGCCCAGATCGCCATGCTGCCACGGCTGCGGCCGAAGACGCTGTATGACCTCGTGATCGAGGTCGCCATCGTCCGCCCCGGCCCGATCCAGGGCGACATGGTGCACCCGTATCTGCGCCGCCGCTCCGGTCAGGAGCCGGTGATCTATCCGTCCCCCGCCCCCGGACATGGCCCGGCCGACGAGCTGGAACAGGTGCTCGGCAAGACACTCGGCGTGCCGCTGTTCCAGGAGCAGGCGATGCGCCTGGCGATCACCGCGGCGGGCTTCACGGCGGAGGAAGCCAACCAGCTGCGCCGCGCCATGGCCACGTTCCGCAATGTCGGCACCATCCACAGCTTCGGCGCCAAGCTGATCGAGGGCATGGTCGGCCGCGGCTACGAGCGCGACTTCGCCGAGCGCTGCTTCCGCCAGATCGAGGGCTTCGGCACCTACGGCTTTCCCGAAAGCCACGCCGCCAGCTTCGCCCTGCTGGTCTATGTCTCCGCCTGGCTGAAATGCCACCATCCCGCGCGCTTCGCCTGTGCGCTGCTGAACTCCCAGCCCATGGGCTTCTACGCCCCGGCCCAGCTGGTCCGCGACGCGCGCGAACACGGCGCCGAGATCCGCGCCATCGACATTACCGCCAGCCGCTGGGACTGCACGATGGAAAGTGACGCCACCCTGCGGCTGGGCTTTCGCCTGATCTCCGGCTTTCGCCAGGACTGGGCCGAGCAGATCGAGGCCGTGCAGGCAGCGGGGGTAAAAACCTTCGCCGACCTGATGCGCGCCGGCATTTCCCGCGCCGCCATCGTCGCGCTGGCCGAGGCGGATGCGCTGCGCGGCATCGGCCTCGATCGCCGGGCGGGGCTGTGGCAGGCGCGCGGCCTGAGCGATGCGCCGCCCTTGCCCCTGTTCGCGCCGCTGCCGCACGTCGTGCGCGCGGTGGAACTGCCCGCCATGCCGGCGCCGGAGCAAAGTGTCGCCGACTACCGCGCCACCGGCCTGTCGCTGAAGGCGCATCCGCTGCGCTTCCTGCGCCCGCTGCTGGCGCGCGATGCCATCCGCAGCTGCGCGGAAGCCGGCGGCCTGGCGCACGGCACCCCGGTCCGCGCCGCCGGGCTGGTGCTGGTGCGCCAGCGGCCGGGCAATGGCGGGGTGGTGTTCTGCACCCTGGAGGACGAGACCGGCATCGCCAATGTGGTCATCTGGGCGAGCCTGCTGGACCGCTACCGCCGCGAAATCCTGACCAGCCGGCTGCTGCTGGCGATCGGGCGGGTGCAGCGTTCCGCCGAAAACGTGGTTCATATCATCGCCGAGCGCCTGGAAGACCGCGGCACCCTGCTGGCGGAGCTGGTCGAGGCCGATCCCTCCCCCCATCCAGCACACCGCCAAACGGTCAGCCTGCCACGCTCCCGGGACTTTCACTGATTTTTCCGTGCCCGGGATTTCCGAATCTTTTCAAGGAAATCCCCAAAAAATGTGATGTAGATCACATCTCGCGAGTAACGGATGGTTAATGCTTCATAAAGGTTCGTAAGAACGCCTAAGATTTGTGAGAACGCCGACGCGAAGACGCCAACGACAACAATCGGGGCCGCCATGGAACATATCCTCGCCGATGCGGGTTTGCGCATGACCTATTTGCGTCATCCCTATCAACTCGATGAGTTGAACCAGGAAACAATCCTGCAGGATTTATCGGAAGGTGGGATCGAAAGCCTGACCGCCGCCTACCTTACCAACATCAACCTCAGCGAGTACGACCATCTGGTCCTTGCCACCGACTGCGGAACGGCACGGACGGTGGGCATGCTCGGGATCAACGAAGGCAGCATCGGGGAGGAACGCTTTCTGAAGCTGCGAACGGCATTCGTCGCCCCCGACGCGCGCGGCCGCGGGATCATGGACCGGATGGCCGCGCACGCCCTGCTGCGGGTCGCCAGCTTCGGTCCGGTGCCGCAGGTGATCGTCGCGCGCACCTCCAACCCCGGCTGGTATCGCAACCTGCGCCGGCTGACCAAGCGGTTCACCGGGGCGATCTTCTTTCCTGACCACGATTATCCGGCCACGCGTCTGGACAGCGTCAAGCTCGCGCGCAGCCTGGCCCGCCAGCTTGCCCCTACCCTGCATTTCGACACCGGCACCGCCAGGCTACGCGGCGGGCGCATCGCCGCCGGCCTGCCCTATGGCAGGCCGGGCGCCCGGCCACACTGCAAGGATCCGCGTATCGAGGCCCTATTCGGGCGACACCTGCAGCCAGCCGACCAGATGCTGCTGACGATCGACCTGCGTTCGCAGACCGAGGCGAGCATCCTGGAGGACGCCCGCAAAGTGTACCGCGCCCGGGAATTACGGCGTTTCAAGACCATAGCCGTACTCACGGCGGCGGCGCTGCTCGATCTCTGCCTGAACACATCGGCCCTGACCATCTGAATACGGCGGCTACCGCGCCGTCAGGCGTATCCGCGGCCCGTTGATGTCTCCCGGCGGCAGGCCGGCGATCTCGCTGACCAGCTTGCGCGTCATCGCCTCGCCGAAACTGCGGAAGTCATGCACTTCCAGCACAAAGCTGCCGGGACCGCCGGTCACGTTTTCCTGGTAGTATTTCGTCAGCCCGCCCGGCGGCTGCACATGCGCGAAGGTCCAGGACACCGGGTGGTCGTTGATGATCGTCAGGCCATTGATGATGATGCCCGCCTGCAGCGCCGCGTCGCGCGCCTCGGTCACTTCCCCCCCGGCATTGTTGGTCCCATCGCCGCACACGTCGATCACCCGCCGGGTCGCGTCCATGCCGCTCTCGGCCAGCAGCCCGACCGCCTGGTCGATCCCGCCGGAGATAGAGGTGCGGCCCCAAAAGGAGCGTCCCTCCGCCTTCAGCCGATCGGCGAAGCCCCGGGCGGAAGCCTCGTCATGGATGTCGGTCCAGCCGATCACCGTGCGCACCTCGCCGAGGCCGGCGAATTCGACATAGGCGACCGCGATCGCGCCCAGCGCCCCGCCCTGGATGGCGGTCAGCACGCGCGGATCGGTGAATGCCGCCGCGTAGCCCTGCTTCTCCAGATCGAATTCCGCGTCGTCGACGCTGCGGGAAACGTCGGTCACCAGGACCAGCGCGAGGTCCACATGCTCCGCCGCGCGCGCCGCCGGCGCGCCGGCCAGCGTCCCCAACAGGCAGAACGGCAACAGAAGCGCACCGGGAGATCGGACAAACGCGTGGACAAGTGGGTGCACCGCACGATCCTCCTTTCCATCGACGCAGCGATCATGCTCCGACCGCGCTCCGCGTCAAAGAAAATCGCGCCCGCCTACCAGCCGAAACCCGCGATCGCCGCCGCCGGATCGAGGCCAGCCGCGGCGGCCGCGGCGCTGGCGCGGGAGGTATCGCCCGCCAGCGCCTCGCCATGCAGTCCACCCAGCACCCAGCAGGCCGCCACGCGCACCGCCGCCGCGCCGGCGATGTCGGTGCGCAGCGAGTCCCCCACCGCCATCACCCGGTCCGCCGGCAGGTCCAGCATGCGGAACACCGGGCCGTAGATCGCCGGATCGGGCTTGCCCAGCGACCGCACATCGCCGCCGATCTCCTGATAGCGCACCGCCAGCGATCCGGCGCAGAGCACCCGCACGCCGCCGCGGATCACTTCCAGATCGGGGTTGGCGCAGATCATCTTCAGCCCGGCCGCCCGGCATTCCGCCAGAACCGGCTCGAACTCCGCCATGTCCGAGGGGTTGCGATGATCGTCCGGCCCGGTGTTGAGCACGAATTCCGCCTCATCCGGGGTGGCGACCTGCGTCAATTCCAGCCCCTCCAGCACGTTGCGGTCGCGGTCCGGGCCCAGATGGAAGACGCGCGTGCCCAGCCCCTGCCACCAGTCGTCCGGCCGGTCGCGCAGATGGCGGTACACCGCCTCCCCGCTGGTCAGGATGTCGGTATAGAGATCGTCGGGAATGCCCATCCGCCGCATCGAGGATTGCGCCGCGTGGTTGCGCCGTGGCGCGTTGGACAGCATCACCACCCGCTTGCCGGCATCGCGCAGCCGCGTCAGGCAGTCCACCGCGCCGGGATAGGGCTTCACCCCGTCATGCACGACGCCCCAGAGGTCGACGATGAAGCCGTCATAGCGCCCGGCGAGCGGGGCGAAGGCGGGTAGGAAATCCATCAGGCAGCTCCTGCCAGGTTCTTTGCATCGCTGCCCACGGCATCGCGCACGCTGGCGAAGCCGGCCTGGCGCAACGAGACCAGCAATTCCCGCTTCAGGCGGGGGACAAGCGCCGGGCCGGCATAGGCCAGTTCGCTATACAGCTGCACCAGGCTGGCGCCGGCCTGGATCTTCCGGAACGCGTCGGCGCCGGTACGCACGCCGCCGGCGCCGATCAGCGTCAGCCGGCCGCGCGCCACCAGGGAGGTCTTGGCGAGCACCCGGGTGGAGAGCGCGAACAGCGGCGCGCCGGACAGCCCGCCGGCCTGTCGCGCGTTCGCCGAGCGCAGCCCGGGCGGGCGGGAAATGGTGGTGTTGGACACGATCAGCCCCTGCACGCCGCCGGCGACACACGTCGCCACCACCGCGGCGATGCCGGCATCGGCCAGATCGGGCGCGATCTTCACCAGCAGCGGCGGGCGGTTCGGCACCGCCCGGTTCACCGCGGCCAGGATCGCCGCCAGCCGCGCCTCGCCCTGCAGGTCGCGCAGGCCGGGCGTGTTCGGCGAGGACACGTTGATCACGATGTAGTCCGCGCGCCCGGCGACGGCGGCGATCAGCGCCGGATAGTCCCGTTCCGGGTCGGCGTTGTCCTTGTTGATGCCGACATTGGCGCCCAGCGGCACCTGCCCGCGCGGCACGGCGGCGAAACGCTCCAGATAGGCCTGCAGCCCCTCATTGTTGAAGCCGTTGCGGTTGATCACCGCCCGGTCCTCCGGCAGCCGGAACAGCCGCGGCAGCGGATTGCCGAATTGCGGCCGCGGGGTGACGGTGCCGGTCTCGACGAAGCCAAAGCCCAGCCGCATCAGCGCCCCGGCGGCCACCGCGTTCTTGTCGAACCCGGCGGCCAGGCCGATCGGATTGGAGAAATGCAGCCCCATCGCCTCGACCGCCAGCGCCGGGTCGTCCCCGCCGGCGGCACGGCCGGCGAGGCCCAGGCGCAGCGCCCGCAACGCCAGCAGATGGGCCCGCTCGGGGTCCATCCAGCGCAGCAGGGGAAGCAGGGCGGAAGCGATGGCGGGGGTCATGATGGCGCGGTTATGCCCGCCCCCGCCGCGCATGGAAAGCACAACCGGGAAGCACTCAGCACATCCGCGCGGTGACCAGTTCGCCGGTGCCGTCCTCGCCCCTCGGCACGATCGCCAGCATCCGCGCCCCGTCCGCGCCGGAGACCATCAGCATGTCCCCGCCCGTCAGCATGTCGGCGGCGCCACCGAAGAAGCCCGGCTGCTCCACCCGCGCCAGGCCATCCTGGCCCGCCTTGTAATGCCAGAGGGTGAAACCGTTGGCGTAGGCGAGCACGGAGAGATTGCGAACAGCGAAGGCCATGGCGGAAATCCTTTCGACACAAAAAAAGCCGCCATCCCTGGGGATGGCGGCGTGAGTTTGAGGAGGAGACACAGCGGACATAGCTAGCCTGCTGATGTAGGCATCCTGGCCCGCGGCCTTTCCCATGTCAAGGAAAATATTCCTGTTAGATTCATCACGCCACAATTCCCTTCACCCGCAGCGGCCATTCCAGCCGGTCCATCGCTTCCTTCCAGAAGCGATGATCCGCCCGTTCGCCGGCATAGCGGGCATCCGGCGCCGTGCCCCGCTCGCCCCAGACGCGCAGGATGCGGGCATGCACCAGTTCGATCCGCTTGCTGCGGTACAGCATGTCCAGGCACAGCACGACATCATCGGGTTCGCATGGCCGCTTCACCAGGCCCTTGGCCGCGCTGTAGCGCTGCCCCTCGCGCCGCGCCCGCAGGGCCGACATGGTCCAGAACCAGGCCTCCTCAGGACTGCGGAACGGCTCGGCGCGGCCGATTTCGGCCCGGGCACGCTGCGCCGGGTTGAGGGAGCGCGCCGAAGACGCGGCAAAGGCGGCGACTGGCTTGGAGCGGCTCGGCTGGACGGCTCGCGACATCGATTTTTCCCCCGGAATTCAGACAGATGAACAACCCCTGAATATAACCATAGGTTGCAATCTCGCGGCAAGCCTCAATCGCCATATTTTCCTATTCCAATTGGCGCGGAATCCTAAGACACTACATGCATGCGAATCGAGCGACCCCGCACACACGCCTTCCCGCGCGCCCCGGAACGCCGGCCGCTATGAAGCACGACGACATCTGGCGCGCGCTCGACACGCTCGCGGCCGAGAGCGGCCTGTCCGCTTCCGGCCTGGCAAAGGCCGCCGGGCTCGACTCCACCACCTTCAATCCATCCAAGCGCACCATGCCGGACGGCCGCGCCCGCTGGCCCAGCACCGAAAGCCTCGCCAAGGTGCTCAGCGCCACCGGCGCCAGCCTGGAAGCCTTCACCGCGCTGGTAACCGGCGCCCGCACCCTCGCCTCCACCGCCTCCCGCTCCACCTCGCGCCGGGTGCCGCTGATCGGCCTCGCCCAGGCCGGCGGGGACGGCTATTTCGACGACGGCGGCTACCCGGTCGGCGGCGGCTGGGACGAGGTCAGCCTGCCGGAAATCGGCGACGCCAACGCCTATGCGCTGGAGATCAGCGGCGATTCGATGGAACCGGTGTTCCGCGACGGCGACATGGTGATCGTCTCCCCCGCCGCGCCGATCCGCCGCGGCGACCGCGTGGTGGTGCGCACCACCGGCGGGGAGGTGATGGCCAAGCAACTCGCCCGCCGCTCGGCCCGGCGCGTCGAACTGCGCAGCCTGAACCCGGAACACCCCGACTACAGCTTCGACCTGGCCGACGTGCACTGGATCCACCGCATCGTCTGGGCCAGCCAGTAGGGCAAGGGCGGGGCTTCGCCCCGGACCCCAGGAGGGGCGCTGCCCCTCCACCCCGCAAGGGAACTCGTTCCCTTGACCCTTTTCAGTTTGGTTTGTTGGGAAGGGGGCATGCCGAAGCCGATCAACGGCTGCGTCGGTTCCGCCCCCTTCCCAACAAACCAGTCCGAGGGGTGAAGGGGACGACTGTCCCCTTCCGGGTGCAGGGCAGCGCCCTGCCGGGGCCCGGGGCGGAGCCCCGGCCTTGCCTCACGCGTGGCCGGCGGTGTCGGACAGCAGCAGCGGGTCGATTTTCAGTTTGGCCAGCGCCCGGCGCCATTTGGTGTCGTGGCCGCCGTCGAACAGCAGGTCCTCGTCCGCGGGGGCCGACAGCCAGGCGTTCTGCTGGATTTCGCTGTCCAGTTGCCCGGGGCCCCAACCGGCGTAGCCGAGCGCCAGCAGGCCCTCGCGCGGGCCCCCGCCATCGGCGATCACCTTCAGCACGTCCAGGCTCGCGGTCAGCGCCAGCTTGCCGTCCACATCCATGCTGCCTTCGCCGGTCCAGTCCGTGGTGTGCAGCACGAAGCCGCGGCCGTTATCCACCGGCCCGCCCTCGCACAGGCGGATGCGCCGCGCCGGCGGCACCGGCTCGATCTTCAGCTGGCGCAGCAGCTGGTCGAAATCCGGCTTGGCCAGGGGACGGTTCACCACGAGGCCCATGGCGCCGTCCGCGGAGTGGGCACAGACATAGATCACGCTGTGGGAAAAGCGCGGATCCGTCATCGCCGGCATGGCGATCAGCAGCTGGCCGGTCAGGTAGGTGTCAGGGGAAGCAGCGTTCATGCGGTAAATCTGGTGAAACCCCGGCCCTTGCGCAAGCGGGCGCCCGGCGGGCGTGACTCGCGGCGCAGGGAAGGTTAGGACTCGCTCCGTCTTCACGCGTCCATCCCTACCCGTCACAACAAACGAGGCAGACAATGACCATCCAGGTTGGCGACTCCATCCCATCCATGAAGCTGATGCAGGGGACCGCGGAAGGTCCCAAGGAAATCTCCACCGACGAAATCTTCAAGGGCAAGAAGGTGGTGCTGTTCGCGGTTCCGGGCGCCTTCACCCCGACCTGCAGCGCCAAGCACCTGCCGGGCTTCGTGCAGAACGCCGCCGCGTTCACCGCCAAGGGCGTCGACAGCATCGTGTGCCTCGCGGTGAACGATGCGTTCGTCATGGGCGCCTGGGGCAAGGACCAGGGCACCGGCGACAAGATCATCATGCTCGCGGACGGCTCCGCCGCCTTCACCAAGGCGCTCGGCCTGGAGCTCGACCTGGTGCCGCGCGGCATGGGCGTGCGCAGCCAGCGATTCGCCCTGGTCGCGGTCGACGGCAAGGTGACGCACCTGGCCGTGGAGCCCCCGGGCGGCTTCGACGTGTCCAAGGCCGAGTCGCTGCTGGCCGCGGTCTGATCCACCTGTTCGGCGAGGGGTTCGCAGCCCCTCGCCGAGCTACTCGGCGGGCCGGCTCGCCCGCGCCAGCGGACGCACCAGCAGCAGCGCCAGCCCGGCCAATCCGGCCATCGCCAGAAACACATGTCCGCCGGTGCGCGCATACAGCCACCCGGACACCAGCATCATGATGCCCGTCGGCGCACCCATGCCCAGCGCCGCATGCAGCGCCTGCGCCGTCCCGGCCCGTTCGGGCGGGATCGTGCGGCTCAGCATCTGCATCGCCGACAAATGCTGCAAGGCAAACGTCGCGGCGTGCAGCGGCTGCACCAGCGCCAGAACCACCAACCCCGGCGACAGCCCCGTCACCGTCCAGCGCACCACCGACGCGACGGCGGCAACCGCCGTCAGACCCGCGGGCCCCAGCCGGTCGACCAGGGCGCGGCCGCGCGCGAACAGGAAAATCTCCGCCACGATCCCCTCGGCGATCAGCAACCCGATCACGCTGTCGGAAATGCCCTGGCTGCGCCAGAACAACGGGCCGAAGCCATAGAACGCGGCATGCGCGCCCTGGATCAACGCCGAGGACGCAACCGTCAGCCGGAACGCCGGCACCCGGAACAGCGACAGCCCTGACAGCGGGTTGCGCGAAACCGGCTGCGCCGCCGGTTCGGGCAGCAACCGCGCGCTCAGCGCCGAGGTGGCATATCCAGCCGCCAGGAGCCACGGCACCAGCCAGGAGCCCACCGCGCCGACCAACGCGCCCCCGGCGCTGGTGGCCACCATGAAGGCGGCGGAGCCCCAGGCCCGCGACGGCCCGTACTGCATCCGGCCTTCCCGGGTCAGCCCCAGGGCCAGCGCATCGATCAGCGGCGACAGCGCCGAGGACACCATGCCCTGCCCCGCCGCCACCAGCAGGATCGGCAGGAAGCCGTGCAGCGGCACATACATCAACGCCCCGCACGTGGCCGCCAGGGCGGTGCAGAACAGCACGATCCCGCGCGACCCCACGCGATCCGCCAAAGCACCCCAGGCCGGCCCGCAGATCACCCGGAACAGCGATGCAACGCCCAGCACCGTGCCGATGGATGCGGCCGACAGGCCGCGGTCGGAAAACCACAGCGGCAGATACGATCCCTGGATCGCGAAGGTCCCGAACATCGCGGCGAAGAACAGCCCGACGCGAGAGCCGGGTGAAAGCATGGGGCTTCGCCCCAGACCCCAGAAGGGGCGCTGCCCCTTCACCCCGCCAGGGAACTCGTTCCCTGGACCCATCTAAATTGGTTTATTGGGAAGGGGGCGGAACCGACATAGCCGTTGATAGGCTACGTCGCGCCCCCTTCCCAATAAACCAGTCCTAGGGGTTAAGGGGACGAGTCCCCTTACGGGGGTGCAGGGGGCAGCGCCCCTTGCCGGGGTCTGGGGCGGAGCCCCATCCTTCACTCCGCCACCACCGCACGCAGCGTGTCGATCGGCACCAGCGTGCCGTCCCGGTCGATATGCCAGAACGTCCAGCCGTTGCACGAAGGCGCATTCTGCAGCAGGGCACCCACCTTGTGGATCGACCCGCGCAAATCGCCCGAGGTCACGCTGCCGTCGGCCGTCACGGTGGCGCTCACCCTGCGGGCACGGTCATGCAGCGTGGTGCCGGCGGTGATCAGGCCGCGCTCCACCAGGCTGCCGAACGGCACGCGGGGGGCGTCGCGCTTGGAGGGGGTGGTCACCTGCCCTTCCAACGGCGCGGGCTTGGTCTTGCGCACCCGGCCGATCGCGGCTTCGGCATAAGCCGGGTGGCGCTCGATGCCGATGAAGTGCCGGTGCAGCCGCTTGGCCACCACCGCCGTGGTGCCGGTGCCGGCGAACGGGTCCAGCACGATATCGCCGGGCGAGGTGCTGGCCAGCAGCACACGGTGCAGCAGGGCTTCGGGTTTTTGGGTCGGGTGTAGCTTCAGGCCGTGCTGGTTGCGCAGCCGCTCGGCGCCGGTGCACAGCGGAAACAGCCAGTCGCTGCGCATCTGCACGTCGTCGTTCAGCGACTTCATCGCCTGGTAATTGAACCGGTGCCGGCTGTCGCGCCCACGCGCCGCCCAGATCATCGTCTCATGCGCGTTGGTGAAGCGCCGGCCGCGGAAATTCGGCATCGGGTTGGATTTACGCCAGATCACGTCGTTCAGGATCCAGAAGCCGAGGTCCTGCAGGATCGAGCCGATGCGGAAGATGTTGTGATAGGCGCCGATCACCCACAGCGTGCCGTCCTTGCGCAACAGACGGCGGGCCTCGGCCAGCCAGTCGCGGGTGAATTCGTCATAGGCGGCGAAATCGGTGAAGCGGTCCCAGTCCTCGTCCACCCCGTCCACCAGGCTGTCGTCGGGCCGGCGCAGTTCGCCCTTCAGCTGCAGGTTATAGGGGGGGTCCGCGAAGACGCAGTCGATCGAGCCAGAGGGCAGCATCTGCATCAAGCGAATGCTGTCTCCGAGCATGATCTGGTCGAGCGGTAATTCTGCGACGATGTGCACGTCTCTCCAGGCGGCGATGGATGCCTATGGTGGCGAAGCGATGGAAGCCGCGTCAATCCGGGAAAGCCGGCAAGACAAGCTGGCGCACCGTGCCGAAGCCCTGGCGGTGATGCGCCGTCGGGCCGAGCCGGCGCAGCGCGTCCCGGTGGGCGGCGGTGGCATAGCCGGCATTGGCGTTCCAGCCATAGCCGGGATGGCGCCGGTCCAGGCGCAGCATGGCCCGGTCGCGCAGCACCTTGGCCACGATGGAGGCGGCGGCGATGGACAGCGACAGGCCATCCCCGCCGATGACGCAGCTTGCCGCACAGGGCAGGTCCGGCGCCCGGTTGCCGTCGATCAGCGCCAGGTCGGGTGGCGCGGGCAGCCGCAGCACCGCCCGGCGCATGGCCAGCATGGAGGCGTGCAGGATATTGAGCCGGAGGATTTCCGTGACCGAGGCCGCGCCCACGCCGATTTCCGCAGCTCCTTCACGCCAGCAATCCTGCAACAAGGTAATTGCCACCTCGCGCTGGCCGGCCGACAGCTTCTTCGAATCATCCAATAAACCCGCCAGCCGCGCAGGCACGCCGCCGGCAAAGACGACGGCCGCTGCCGTAACCGGACCAGCCAGTGGGCCGCGACCGGCCTCGTCCACGCCGGCGACCCGGCCGCCCGCCTCGCTCTCCCGTGTAAAATCCGGCATTTGTCCCCTATCGCTCCAGCGGCGCTTCATAGCACCGGAACGGGCCCCGCCACCCTGCCGGCAGCTTCGCGGGCAGCACCGAAAGCAGATGGGCCATAGCGAGCAACCCCAACCGTTTCAGGCTGGGCTTGGCGACCACGGACCAGCGCAGCCAGACCAAACCCTCACGATATCGCGCCTGGCGCATCCGTTCGCGCCCGACGATCCAGGCGTTCTCGGCATCCGTGCGCCGGCGGATGCGCGCCAGCCCCGCCGCGCCGAAGCGCTCGGCCAGGGCCGGATTGGCGAAGATCGCCGCCATGCAGGGGGCGAACATCGCCGGATCGGCGGCCATGCGCCGATAGGCGCCGGCGGCGCGCTGGCGCACCCGCAGCAAAGGGGTCGTGCCCGGCACCACGGCGAACGGGCCTTGCAGCGCGACCCGGGTCCAGTATTCCCAGTCCTCGCCATAGGCGATGCCGGCGCGAAACGTGCCGGCGGCCGCGATCGCCTCGCGGCGGATCAGCAGGTGCCCGCCATTGGCGAACAGGTTGCGCACCAGCAGGGTCTGCAGGATGTCGCCGGCGGGAAACGGCCCTGATCTGGTTTCGGTGACCCGGGCGGCGGCCTCGTCGACATAGGCATAGGCGCCATAGGCGGCCACCGCGCCGGGCGCGGCCGCCAGCGCCGCCGCCAGCCTGGCCAGCGCGTCCGGTGCCAGGATGTCGTCGCCATCCAGGAACAGCACCGCCGCGCAACCGGCATCCAGCCCCGCGAGGCCGCGGTTGCGTGCCGCCGCCACCCCGGCGTTCTCCTGGCGGATCAGCTGGATGCGCGGGTCGTGCAGACCGCCGACAACCGCGGCCGTGGCGTCGGTCGACCCGTCGTCCACAACGAACATCGCCCAGTCCGAATGGGACTGGGCGAGGAGCGAGGCGATGGTCTCGCCGATGCAGGCAGCGAGGTTGTAGGCCGGCGTGACGACGCCGATCTTCACCGGCCCGGCCTGACGGTCAGGAAGGCTGGATCAGCCGGCGGCCTGCTGCACGACCGCCTTCTCCACCATCAGCGTCTCCAGCTCGCCGGACTGGAACATCTCGGTGACGATGTCGCAGCCGCCGACGAATTCGCCCTTCACATACAGCTGCGGAATGGTCGGCCAGTTGGAGAACTGCTTGATGCCCTCGCGCAGCTCGGCGTCCTCCAGCACGTTGGCGGTCTTGAAGGGCACGTTCAGGTGCGTGAGGATCTGCACGACGCGAGCCGAGAAGCCGCATTGCGGGAACATCGCGTTGCCCTTCATGTAGAGCATGACGGGGGTCTCGGAGATTTCGGTCTGGATACGCTCGAACACGGGATTGGTCATCGCAAGCTCCTGATGAGTGCCTAGCGAGCTGGCACTTTGCGGTTATGGGTCGAAGTCTATTCCGGCGCCGAGGTCTGCAGCGCCAGGGCGTGCAGTTCGCCGCCCATGCGTCCGCGCAGGGCGGCGTAGACGATCTGGTGCTGGCGCACCCGTGAAAGGCCGCGAAACTGCTCAGACACCACGGTGGCCGCATAGTGGTCGCCATCCCCCGCCAGATCCTCGATGCTGACCGTCGCATCGGGCAGGGCGGCCCGGATCAGGGCCTCGATCTCGCCAGCCGGCATCGCCATGCAGTCTTCCCCCAAGCCTTGTTTCAGGCCTTCCCGTCCATCCAGGACGGAAAGAACCGCTCATGCGCCGCGCGCAGCCTGCTGATGGATATGGTTCCGCCATCGGGCAGTGTCAAATCCTGTCCGCCGGAGGTTCCGATGCGAATGGCGGGAATGCCGGCGGCCTCGGCCACGCGCAGCATCGTGGCGCTATCGGCAACCGCCAGCACGTAACGGCCCTGGTCCTCGCCGAACCAATAGGCGTGACCGGGGATATCGCGCGGGCCGGTGGACAGGCGCACGCCGGTATTGCCGGCCATCGCCATTTCTGCCACCGCCACCAGCAGGCCGCCATCGGAGACGTCGTGGCAGGCGCGGACATTGCCGGCCAGGATCTGCGCGCGCACGAACTCCCCGGCCGCCTTCTCCGCCTTCAGATCCACCGGCGGCGGCGCGCCGTCCTCGCGTCCCGTCATCTCGCGCAGCCACAGCGACTGGCCGAGCCAGCCGACCGTGGCGCCGACCAGCACCAGATCGAGCCAGGGGGAGATGGCGATGCCCATCGACTGGCCGGCATCCTCCAGCACACCCAGTCCGCCGATCGCCGGGGTCGGCAGGATGGCCCGGCCTTCGGTCTCGTTGTACAGGCTGACATTGCCGCTCACGACCGGGAAATCCAGCACCCGGCAGGCCTCCGACATACCGCGGATGCAGGCGGCGAACTGGCCCATGATCTCCGGCTTTTCGGGATTGCCGAAATTCATGTTGTCGGTGATCGCCAAAGGCTTCGCGCCCACCGCGATCAGGTTGCGCCAGGCCTCCGCCACCGCCTGCATGCCGCCGGCTTCCGGATCGGCCAGGCAATAGCGCGGCGTGCAATCGGCGGTCAGCGCTAGCGCGCCCTTGTGCGGCTTGCCGTCATGCGCGTCGATCTTCACCACCGCCGCGTCCGCCGCGCCCGGCCGCTTCACAGTCTGCCCGCCCACGGTGCTGTCGTACTGGTCCCATACCCAGGCGCGCGAGCACAGGTCGGGGCAGCCGATCAGCTGTTCCAGCGCCGCCGACAGCATCCAGCGGTTTTCCACCTTGGCCGGGTTGAGCACCGGCTGCTTCACCGTCTCCGTCGTCGGGCGGTGATACAGCGGCGCCTGATCGGCCAGCGGCGCCAGCTGGATATCGGCTTCCACCACGCCCTTGTGACGCACCACGATCCGCCCGGTATCGGTCAGATGGCCGATGACGGCGAAATCCAGGTCCCATTTTTCGAAGATCCCGCGCGCCAGGTCCTGCCGGTCCGGGCGCAGCACCATCAGCATGCGCTCCTGGCTTTCCGACAGCATCATCTCATAGGCGCTCATGCCAATTTCGCGCTGCGGCACCTGGTCGAGGTCGAGGTCGATGCCGACGCCGCCCTTGCCCGCCATCTCCACCGAGGAACTGGTCAGACCGGCCGCGCCCATGTCCTGGATCGCCACGATGGCGTCGGTCGCCATCAGCTCCAGGCAGGCCTCGATCAGCAGCTTTTCGGTGAACGGGTCGCCGACCTGCACGGTGGGGCGCTTTTCCTCGGAATCGGCGGCGAATTCGGCGCTGGCCATGGTGGCGCCGTGAATGCCGTCCCGCCCGGTTTTCGAGCCGACATACACGACGGGATTGCCCACGCCAGCGGCGGCGCTGAGGAAGATCCTGTCCTTCGAGGCGATGCCCACCGTCATCGCGTTGACCAGCGGATTGCCGTCGTAGGAGGGGTGGAAATTGATCTCCCCGCCCACAGTGGGCACACCGACGCAATTGCCGTAACCGCCGATGCCGCGCACCACGCCGTCGACGATCCGCTTCGTACGCGGCGCTTCCGGCCGGCCGAAGCGCAGCGCGTTCAGGTTGGCGATCGGCCGCGCGCCCATCGTGAAGACGTCGCGCAGGATGCCGCCGACGCCGGTCGCGGCGCCCTGATAGGGCTCGATGAAGCTCGGGTGGTT
>JBBIQA010000023.1:24279-35303 GCA_037442565.1 Rhodospirillales bacterium | reverse complement strand
CCGACATGAAGGAGCGCTTTCCCGACCGCGCCGATCTGGTTGCGATCCTGACGAACGAGGAGGCGCGCAACCCCCAGACCATCATGCCGCCGTTCGGGCGCAACCTCATCCTGAACAAGCAAGAGATCAACGAGATCATCGACTTCCTCTACACGCTGTAGCCACCAGGGAACGCATCCATGCAAGCCGCTTCCGTCGATTTCACCGCCAAGGACACCACACGGCGCGCCACGCTGCGGCTGCTCGCGTTGTTGGGGGTGGCCGGCATCGCCGGCACCGCCCGCGCCGCCGCTCCCGGCTGGCCCGAGGAGGCGTTCCGGCAGAAAAGCCAGGCCGACGCCTTGAAGCTGTTGTATGGCAAGCCGTTCGAGGCGTCGGACAAGGTGAAGCTCGATGTCCCGGAAATCGCCGAGAACGGCGCCGTCGTTCCGGTCTCCGTCAGCACCGATCTGCCCGGCGTCACCACCATCAGCATCCTGGTGCCGGAGAACCCCTTCACCCTGGCCGCCAGCTATACGCTGCCGGAGGGAACGCTGCCCGCGATCGGCTGCCGGCTGAAGATGGCCAAGACCAGCAACGTGATCGCCATCGTCGAGTCCGGCGGCAAGCTCTACGCCGCGACCAAGGAAGTGAAGGTCACGCTCGGCGGCTGCGGCGGCTGATGTTCCAGGCAAAGGAGACCCGATAGATGGCATCCACCATTCGCGTTCGCGCCCAGGCCAACGGCACAAATACCGAAGTGCAGGCGCTGATCCAGCACCCGATGGACAGCGGCTTCGTCAAGGACAGCAACGGCGTGCTGATCCCGCCGCACCATATCGAAACGGTGACGTTCACGCATGCCGGCAAGACCGTGCTGACCGCGAACTGGGGACCGGCGGTATCCAAGGATCCCTACATCAAGTTCTCGTTCAAGGGCGGCGCCAAGGGCGACGACCTGACCGTCACCTGGATCGACAATCTGGGCAAGACCGACACCCTGGCGGCGAAGATCGCATGAAACCCCGGGCGGCATTCCCGCGGTGTGCCGCGCTGACGCTGGCGGCGTGCCTGCTCGGCGCGGCGGGTCCGGCGCCGCGCGCCGACCTGGCTTCCGCGGCCGCCGACCAGAAGGCCTTCCAGGATCATTTCAAAAGCCGGTTCCCGGAGGTGCCCTTCGCCGACTTCGCCAACGGCCCGTATGCGGTGAACGCGGCGATGCGCAAGCAATGGGAGGAGATCATGCAGTTCCCGCCGTATGATTTCGCGCTCGACGAAGGCAAGACCGCCTTCGAGACGAAATTCGCCAACGGCAAGAGCTACGCCGATTGCTTCGCCAATGGCGGCATCGGCGTGCGGCAGGATTTCCCCTATTTCGATACCAAGTCCGGTGAGGTGATCACGCTGGACCTGGCCATCAACCGCTGCCGCGAGGCGAACGGCGAGAAGCCGCTGCCCTACCAGACCGGCATGATGGCCTCGCTCACCGCCTACATGGCCGAGACCTCGCGCGGCAAGCCGTTCGCCATCAAGATCCCGGACGACCCGCGCGCGCTGGCGGCCTACGAGGCCGGCAAGAAGTATTTCTACACCCGCCGCGGTCAGCTGAACTTCTCCTGCGCCACCTGCCACGTCGGCGCCGCCGGGCAGCGCATGCGCGGAGATATCCTGGCCCCGGCGATGGGCATCCTGGCAGCGTTTCCGATCTATCGGTCGGATTGGGGCAGCATGGGCACGATCGACCGCCGCTTCACCAGTTGCAGCGCACAGATGCGCTCCGAGCCGCTGCCGCCGCAGGACGTGGCGTATCGCAATCTCGAGTATTTCCTGTCCTATATGGGTAACGGCGTGCCGATCTCCGGTCCGGGAACACGGCCATGAGGCGGCTCGTTCTCGCCGGCCTGCTGCTGTCGCTGCCGGCCGAGGCGTGGGCGGCGAGCCAGGCGGAGGCCGAGGCGGCGCTCGCCGCCGCGGTGCAGGCCGAGGCGCAGGCGGCCGCGCTCGGCAATCGCTGGGTCCCGGCCGAAGCGGCGCTGAAGGCGGCGAAGGCGGCATTGGCCGCCCAGTCCTGGGACATTGCGGCGGCCGAGGCATCCAAGGCCCATGCCATGGCGCTGCGCGCCGTCGAGCAATCGAAAGAACAGGAAACCGCCTGGCGCGACGCGGTGGTCCGCTGATGCCAGGCCTTTCAGCCCCGGCCATTTAGTTCCGGTCCTTTAGCGTAGGAAACCAGGATGCAGCCCAATCGCCGCGACTTTCTCACGCTGCTCGCCGCCAGCGTCGCGGCGGGACTGTTGCCGCGCCCGTCGCAGGCCCAGGCCCGTGCCGACATCTACGACATTCCCCGCACCGGCAATGTCCGCCTGCTGCACATGACCGACACGCATGGCCAGACCCTGCCGGTGTATTTCCGCGAGCCGAGCGTCAACATCGGCATGGGTGACGCCGCCGGCCGGCCGCCGCATCTGGTGGGCGACGCGTTTCTGGCGCATTTCGGCATCCCGGCCGGCTCCGCGCAGGCGCATGCGCTGACCTATCTGGACTTCGCGGAGGCGGCGCATCGCTACGGCAAGATGGGCGGCTATGCCCATCTGGCGACGCTGGTCGCGCGGCTGCGCGCGGAGGCCGGCGCCGCCAACACGCTGCTGCTGGACGGCGGCGACACCTGGCAGGGATCGTGGACGGCACACAACACCCAGGGGCTGGGGATGGTGGGTCTGCAGAACCTGCTCGGCGTCGACGCGATGACCTCGCATTTCGAAATGACCTACGGCGAGGCAAAGCTGCGCAGCAACCTCGCCGCGTTCAAGGGCGCCTTCATCGCGCAAAACGTCTTCCTGACGGACGAGGCGTCGTTCAGCGGCGCGGAGGCGATCGATCCGGCCAGCGGCCGGGTGTTCCACCCCTACGTGATGCGCGAGGTCGGCGGGCGGCGCATCGCCATCATCGGCCAATGCTTCCCCTATCAGCCCATCGCCCACCCGCGCCGCTTCGTCGAGGACTGGACCTTCGGCATCCGCGAGGCGGAGATGCAGAAGATCGTCGACACCGTGCGCGGAACCGAGCACGCCGATGCCGTGGTGCTGCTGTCGCATAACGGCATGGACGTCGATCTGAAGCTTGCCAGCCGGGTACGCGGCATCGACATCATCCTCGGCGGGCACACGCATGACGGGCTGCCGCGGCCGAGTGTGGTGACCAATCCGGGCGGCCGCACGCTGGTGACCAATGGCGGCTCGAACGGCAAGTTCCTCGGCGTGATCGACCTCGATGTCGGTGCCGGCAAGCTGAACGGCGTGACCTACAACCTGGTGCCGGTGTTCTCCAACCTGCTGCCGGCCGATCCGGCGATGGAAGCGGCGGTAACCGCGCTGCGCGCCCCCGACGCCGCGATGCTGGACGAAAAGCTGGCCTCCGCCGGGGAGCTGCTGTACCGGCGCGGCAACGTGGCGGGCACGATGGACCAGGTGATCTGCGATGCGTTGCGCCATGAGCTGGACGTGCCGATCGCGCTCTCGCCCGGGTTCCGCTGGGGCCCGAGCGTGCTGCCGGGCGAGGCGATCACGATGGATCTGGTCTACGCCCATACCGCCATCACCTACCCGGATGTGTATGTGCAGGAGATGACCGGAGCCGCCATCAAGACGGTGATGGAGGATGTCTGCGACAACCTGTTCAACCCCGATCCCTATGTGCAGCAGGGCGGCGACATGGTCCGCGCCGGCGGCCTCGACTATGTCTGCACGCCGGGTGCGGCGATGGGGAGCCGGATCTCCGACATCACCCTGACCGACGGCACCCCGATCGAGGCCGGCAAGACCTATCGCGTGGCCGGCTGGGCTTCCGTGAACCTGCCGCAGGGCGGGCGGCCGGTCTGGGATGTGGTGGCGCATCACCTGCGCGGCCAGGGCGAGGTGAAGCTGGATCGCCCCAGCCGCGTGAAGCTGAACGGCGTGGACGGCAACCCGGGCTACCGCGCATGAAGCCCATCTGGGCCATACTGGCTCTGCTCGCGTTCGCGCCCGCGGCCGGGCGCGCCCAGTCCACCGCGCAAGTCCCGGCGCCCTCCGCCATCGCGGACGAGCCCGCCTTCGCCGAGCACCGGCTGACCCTGCAGCTCTCCGATCCCGGAGAGGCCAAGCAGACCCTGGTGCTCAACGTCGCCTTCAACATCCTGAAGCTCTACGGGCCGGACAAGGTGGCGATCGAGATCGTCGCCTTCGGGCCGGGCATCGACCTGCTGCGCGACGGCAACCCGAACGGCGAGCGCATCGCCAGCCTGGCCCAGCAGGGGGTCCATTTCGACGCCTGCATGAACACAATCGAAACGATTGAGCGCAACACCGGCAAGCCCTATCCGCTCAACCCGCTCGCGCGCAGGGTCCCGGCGGGCGTGGCGCAGATCATGACATTGGCCGAGCACGGCTACACGACCGTGCGCCCTTAGAGCGTTTTGACGAAGAGTGAAAATGCTCTGGTCATCTTTTAGCGAGCCATTTCATCAGCCTAAGATCGCTTCGCGATTCAAGTCAGGCTGATATTGCTCTAGCCCCCGCAAACCCGGAGCCACTCCCCATGCTGACGCCACGCCGCCATAGCCTGAAGGGCCTGGGCATCGCCATTGCCGCGGCCGGTTTCGCCCGCGCCGCCGCCGCGAGCCCTGCCGCGCCGCTGGTGCCCTCCGGCGCGCCCACATTGGACGCGTTGACCGAGCGATTGGCGGCGCTGCCGCGCCGCCGGGATTTCAAGTCGGTGCCGATGATCCTGGACAACCGCGACCAATGGGACGCGGATGCGCTGGATGCCGTCCTCGGCTACGCCGGCGGCCCGAAGCAGGCCTGGGACAACACCGAGTTGCACGGCCCCTGGCTCAACGTGATGCGCAACGCGATGAACTCGCAGATCTGGTCGTTCCGCCATCCCGATTTTCTCTGCGTTTCCGCCACGCACGGCAGCGCGCAACTGGCGCTGTACGACGATGCCATGTGGGACAAATACGGCCTGGCGAAACTGGCCGGCGGCGGCGTCACGCGCAACAGCTTCGTCGCGGCACCGCCGGCCGCCGGCCAGGATCCGGCGGATTATGAGAACGCCGGCGGTGCGTTCTCCGGGCATGCCAGCAGCATCGAGACCTTGCAGCGCCGTGGCGCGGTGTTCCTGGCCTGTCACAACGCCGTTTGGGAACTGGGCCAGCGGCTGATCGCCGCCGGCGCCAATCCCGACCACCTGACCTCGGAGGCGCTGTGCGCCGAACTCAGCAACCACCTGATCCCCGGCGTGGTGCTGACGCCGGGCGCGGTCGGCACGCTGGTGGAACTGCACACCGCCGACTTCGCGTACGCGCGATGAGAGGCCCCACGCGCATCGCGGCGCTGGTCGTCGCGCTCGGTACAACCTCCGCCCTCGCGGCTCCTGCCGGCACGCCGGCGGCGCGGCTGGAGGCGATGGAGGCGCAATATCCCCCCTGGCAGCACGGCATAGCCGAGGACGTCGCCCGGCAGGGGCTGGTGTTCACCGTGCCGCCTGCCGACGTGATGGCGGATTTCCACGGCAGCCTCGATGATCCGGCGCTGGTGCTGTACGCCTCCGGCAACTACTTCTTCGCCATGCCCGCCCTGGTGCGGGCCTTCGGCGCCGCCTATCCGGCCTATCGCGGCCGGGTGTTCTACGAAACCCTGCCGCCGGGGCTGCTGCTGAAGCAGATGGCCGCGGGCGGCACGATCACCTCCGGCCATCTGACGTTCACGGTGAAGCCGGACGTGATGATGGCGGAGCAGCGCGCCAGCGAAGCCTGGGTAAAGGACGGCAGGCTGGTCGCGCCGGTGGTATCGTTCGCCACCAACGACCTCACGATCATGGTGCCGAAGGGCAATCCGGCCGGGATCACGGGGCTTGCCGACCTCGCCAGGCCCGATCTGCCGGTCGTGATGCCCAACCCCGCGTTCGAAGGGGTGGCGCAGCAGATCCGCGCCTCCCTGGTGAAGGCGGGCGGGGAGGCGCTGGCGAAGGCGGTCTACGATACCAAGGTCGCCTCCGGCGCCACCGTGCTGACACGCATTCACCATCGCCAGACGCCCTGGCTGCTGATGCAGGGGCTGGGTCAGGCCGGAGTCACCTGGACATCGGAGGCGGTTTTCCAGGAACAGCAGGGGCATCCCATCGCCCATGTCGCCATCCCGGAAGCGCAGAACACGCGGGCGATCTACAGCGCCGCCATGGTTTCCGGCGCGGCGCATGCCGATGCCGCGCGCGCCTGGCTGGATTTCATTCGCTCCGACGCCGCCTTCGCGCTGCTCGCCCCCTACGGCTTCCAGCGATATGCCCCTTAAGGAACCCTGGCCGGCCGATGGCTGCTGCGGACAGGGGGATGCCACGCGCGCGCCCTGGCTGCTGGCGCGCCCGGGCGCGGGAAGGCGCGGCTTTCTGGCCTGCGCCGCCGCGGCCCCGCTGGCCGCCGCCTTGCCGGGGCGGGCCCGCGCGCAGGCCTACGCGCCGCTGATCCAGGATCTTGTCGTGCAACAGGTTCCCGGCGCGCCGGTGTATTACGTGCTCGGCCATCCCGGCGTGCCCAGCACCGCCAACCAGGGCCACACCTCCAACGCCGGCTTCGTCGTCACCGACGAGGGCGTGGTGGTGTTCGATGCGCTCGGCACGCCGAGCCTGGGCAACGCGCTGCTGGGCAAGATCCGCGCGATCACCGACAAGCCGGTGAAATACGTGGCACTCAGCCACTACCACGCCGATCACATCTACGGCCTGCAAGCCTTCCGCGACGAGACGGATGCCGTGATCCTGGCCCAGACCAAGGCGCTCGACTACACCGCCGCCGGCAATCTGGACGACGAGGCGGCCGGCCCGCGCCTGGCCCAGCGGCGCGAGGCGCTGGCCCCGTGGGTGAACGCAGAGACCCGCATCGTGCTTCCCGGCCTGGTGTTCAGCGTCGCGGCCGAGCTGCGCCTTGGCGCGCATCAGTTCCAAATGATCTATGCCGGGCCGGCCCATTCCATGAGCGACATGATGATGCTCGTGCTGCCCGAGCGCGTTCTGTTCGCCGGCGACATCGTGCAGAACGGCCGCATCCCCTTCATGGCCAGCGCCGCCGTCAACACGCGCAACTGGCTTGCCGGACTGCAGGAGGTGGACGCCCTCGATCCTCGGATGATCATCCCGGGCCACGGCAAACCCGCGCAAAGTGCCGCGGAGGCCATCGCGTTCACCGACGGCTATATCCGGTTCGTGCGCCAGGCCATGGGCAAGGCAGTGGCGGAGTGGACGGAATTCGACGAGGCGTACAAGTCGACCGACTGGAGTGCCTACCAGGGATTGCCCGCCTTCGCCGCCAGCAACCGGGGCAATGCCTACCGGGTGTTTCTCGATATCGAAGCCGAGGCGCTTGCCGGTGGCGACACCGGCAAGGCGAAACCCTGACGCCCGATAGCGGGCCGGATCGCCTCACCGGCCGCGCTTCACCGGGATCGCGCTGACGCCCTTCTGCCGCCGATCCGGATCAGCCGGCGCTTGCTTCAGGCAAGGCTGGCAGGATGATCCTGGCAGCGGCGCATGCCAATCCGATGGCGCCCATCAGCGACCCCGGGCGGCGCTTCTCCGTGGCAAAGCCGCACTGTGCCGCGCGTGGAGCTCTCCTCATCCCGATCAGGACACTGGAACCGGAATGCTCCCGATCCAACCAGTCCACAGTTCTGCAGTCGCGTCCGTTTTCCCGGAGATCGAGCCGCCGACAGCCCATTTATGCCATCCTTATGCAAAGGACGGCAGTTTCGTATCGTTCGCTTACGGCGCGTCGACGTAGATTTGCAGCATCAACCTCGGAAAGGGCCCTCCATGACCGATATCGCGATGATCGTTCTTGGCACCGGCGGAATACTGTTGATGGCCGCCTACGCGGTTTTGTGTGAACGGATCTGAGCCGCCATGTTCGAACTTATCCTCGGCGGGGCGGTTTCGCTGCTGCTGCTGATCTATCTCCTCTGGGCGCTGGTCCGACCCGAAGATCTTTGAGGACACTTTGAAATGACATGGATCGGATGGGCGCAGATCGCGCTCGTGTTCGCGCTGGTTGCGGTCTGCGCGTACCCACTCGGCCTGTACATCGCACGCGTGCTCCAGGGGGACCGGACATTCCTCTCCGCGGTACTTGCTCCGGTGGAGCGCGGCTTCTATGCGCTTGCCGGCGTCGATCCGCGCCGGGGCATGGGCTGGAAGGGCTACGCGGTCGCGCTGCTGCTGCTGAACGCGCTGCATTTCCTGCTGCTGTACGCCATGTTGCGGCTGCAGTTCTACCTGCCGTTCAACCCGCAAGGCATGGTCGGCCTATCGCCGACGCTGGCGTTCAACACGGCAATGAGCTTTGTCACCAACACCAACTGGCAGGCCTATGGCGGCGAAGGCACGCTGTCGTACGGCTCGCAGATGTTCGGCCTGACGGTGCACAACTTCCTGTCCGCCGCGACCGGCATCGCCGCCGCCGCGGCGATGGCACGCGCCTTCGCTGCCGGCGGCCTTCGGGAGCTCGGCAATTTCTGGGCCGACATGACGCGGATCGTGCTCTACCTGCTGCTGCCGCTGGCGATCGTTCTAAGCGCCGCCCTGCTGCTGATGGGCGTGCCCATGACGCTTTCCGCCTATGCGGATGCATCCACGCTGGAGGGCGCCAGGCAGACCATCGCATTGGGCCCGGTGGCGTTCCAGGAGGCCATCAAGCTGCTCGGCACCAACGGCGGTGGCTTCTTCAACGCCAATTCCGCGCATCCGTTCGAAAACCCCACCGCGATCTCCAACATCCTGGAAGTCGCCTCCCTTGTGGTCATCCCGTTCTCGTTGCCGTTCTTCTTCGGCCGTGTCGTCGGCGACATGCGCCAGGGCGTCGCGCTGTTCGCGGTCATGGCGATCTTCGCCGTCGGATTTACGGCGCTGTGCTACGCCGCGGAAACCGCCAATCCGCTGCTGACCGCCCTCGGCGTCGATCCGTCGATGGGCAACATGGAAGGCAAGGAACTGCGCTTCGGCACCGCCATGTCGGTGCTGTTCGCGGTGCTGACCACCGGCACGTCCTGCGGTGCGGTCAACATGATGCATGACAGCATGATGCCGCTCGCCGGGCTGATCCCCCTGTTCCAGATGCAACTGGGGGAGGTCACGCCAGGCGGCGTCGGGTCCGGGCTGTACGGCATGCTGGTGTTCGCGTTGATCTCCGTGTTCGTCGCCGGCCTGATGGTGGGGCGGACGCCGGAATATCTCGGCAAGAAGATCCAGGCGAAGGAAGTGAAGCTGGCGATGCTGGCGGTGCTGATCCTGTGCCTGTCCATCCTGGGCGGCACGGCGGTATCGATCGTCCTGCCGGTCGCGACCGCGTCGCTGGCCAATGCCGGGCCGCACGGATTATCGGAGATGCTGTACGCCTACACGTCCGCCACCGCGAACAACGGCAGCGCATTCGCCGGCATCTCGGCAGACACGCCCTGGCTCGATATCACGCTCGGCATCAGCATGCTGCTGGGCCGGTTCGCTTATCTGGTGCCGGTCCTGGCCATCGCCGGCTCGCTGGCGGCCAAGCCGAAGCTGCCGCCCTCGGCGGGCAGCTTCCCCACCCATGGTCCGCTGTTCGTCGGCCTGATGGTCGGCGTGATCATCATCATCGGTGGGCTGCAGTTCATGCCCGCGCTCTCCCTCGGGCCGCTGGCGGAACACGTGTCGATGCTCGCCGGCACCACCTTCTAAGGACGTAGACCGATGAACGCCGCAACTTCCCGGGTAGACGCGATTTCGCTGTTCGAGCCCAGCATTCTGACCCGCGCCGCCAGCGACGCCGTGGTCAAATTGAACCCGCTGCAACTGGTTCGCAACCCGGTGATCTTCACCACCGAGGTGGTGGCCGCGCTGACCACCTTCCTCGGCATGCGCAACCTGCTCATCGGCGAGCCGGCCGGGTTTGCCATCGCCATCGCCGCCTGGCTCTGGCTGACGGTGCTGTTCGCGACCTTCGCCGAAGCGGTGGCGGAAGGCCGCGGGCGCGCCCGTGCGGAATCGCTCCGCAGGGCGCGCACCGACACCATGGCCAAGGAGCTGCTGCGACCGGATGACCGCACGCTGTTCAAGCCCACGCCCGCCACCCAGTTGCAGGTCGGGGATGTCGTGCTGGTCGAAGCGGGTGACCTGATCCCGTCCGACGGCGACGTGATCGAGGGTGTGGCCAGCGTCAACGAAAGCGCCATCACCGGCGAATCCGCCCCGGTGATCCGCGAATCCGGCGGCGACCGCAGCGCGGTGACCGGCGGCACCACGGTGGTGTCGGACTGGCTGGTGGTACGCATCACCGCCGCGCCCGGCAGCACCTTCATCGACCGCATGATCCGGCTGGTGGAAGGCGCCGAGCGGCGCAAAACGCCGAACGAGATCGCGCTCGACATCCTGCTGGCCGGCATGACCATCATCTTCCTGGTCGCGGTGGTGTCGCTGGAGCCCTTGTCGATCTATTCCGGCAGCCTGTTGTCGGTTCCGGTGGCAGCGGCACTGCTGGTCTGCCTGATCCCCACCACCATCGGCGGCCTGTTGTCGGCCATCGGTATCGCCGGCATGGATCGGCTGGTGCGCTTCAATGTGATGGCGACCTCCGGGCGCGCGGTGGAAGCGGCTGGCGACGTCGATATCCTGCTGCTCGACAAGACCGGCACCATCACCTTCGGCAACCGCATGGCGTCCAGCTTCATGCCGGTGCCCGGCGTGGACGAGCGCGAACTGGCCGAAGCCGCGGTGCTGGCCAGCCTCGGCGACGAAACGCCGGAAGGCCGCTCGATCCTGGCCTACGCGCGCCGCTACGAAATCGTGGCGAAGTTGCCGCAGGGGGCCATCGTGGTGCCGTTCACCGCCACCACGCGCGTCTCCGGCCTGGATCACGGCGGAAATTCGTGGCGGAAGGGCGCGGTCGACTCGCTGCTGAAACTGGCCGCCGCCGCTTCGCCGCCGGCCGCCTTCTCCCAGGCGGTGGACCGCATCGCCCGCTCCGGCGGCACGCCTCTGGCGGTCTC
>JBBIQA010000023.1:0-24179 GCA_037442565.1 Rhodospirillales bacterium | reverse complement strand
TCTCCCAGGCGGTGGACCGCATCGCCCGCTCCGGCGGCACGCCTCTGGCGGTCTCGCGGAACGGCCGGCTGATGGGCGTGATCGAGCTGAAGGACATCGTCAAACCCGACATCCGCGACCGCTTCGCCGCGCTGCGCCGGATGGGCATTCGCACAGTGATGGTGACCGGCGACAACCGGATCACCGCCGCGGCGATCGCGACCGAGGCCGGCGTGGACGATTTCATCGCCGAGGCCACGCCGCAGGACAAGCTGGACTATATCCGCCGTGTCCAGTCCGAGGGCCGGCTGGTGGCGATGTGCGGCGACGGCACCAATGACGCGCCGGCGCTCGCACAGGCGGATGTCGGGGTCGCCATGCAGACCGGCACACAGGCGGCGCGCGAGGCCGGAAACATGGTGGATCTGGACAGCGACCCGACCAAGCTGATCGAGATCGTTGAGATCGGCAAGCAGTTGCTGATCACCCGGGGATCGCTGACCACGTTCAGCATCGCCAACGACGTGTCGAAGTATTTTGCCATCCTGCCGGCGATTTTCGTGGCGTCCTATCCGGGCCTTGGCGTGATGAACGTGATGCGGCTGTCGACGCCGCAGTCCGCGATTATGTCGGCGGTGATCTTCAATGCGCTGATCATCGTCGCCCTGGTGCCGCTTGCGCTGCGGGGCGTTGCGTTCCGTCCCGTCGGTGCCTCCGCGTTGCTGCGGCGCAATCTGCTGGTCTACGGCCTGGGCGGGCTAGTCGCGCCGTTCATCGGCATCAAGCTGATCGACATGCTGCTCACCGTACTCGGCCTCGTCTGAAAGGAATCGGGCATGACCGCGCATTTACGACCCGCCATCGTTCTGATCCTGCTGTTCACCCTGGTGCTTGGCGTCGCCATGCCACTGCTGTTCACCTCGGCCGCCGGCGTGGTGGCGCCGTTCCAGGCCGGCGGCAGCCTGATCGAGCGGAATGGCAAGGTGATCGGCTCGGCCCTGCTCGGCCAGAATTTCACTTCGGACAAATACTTCCACCCGCGCCCATCGGCGACCACCCGCCCCGACCCGAACGACGCGACCAAGACCGCGGCCGCGCCGTACAACGCTAGCGCCTCCGGCGCCTCGAACCTGGCGCCGACCGCCAAGGCGCTGATCGAGCGCGTGCGCGGGGACGTCAAGAAGCTCGGCCCGGCGCCGGTGCCGGCCGACGCGGTCACCACCTCCGCATCCGGCCTCGATCCGGATATCTCGCCGGCCAATGCGCTGCTGCAGGTGGCCGGTGTGGCGAAGGCTCGCGGATGGCCGGAGGCCAAGGTACGCGCGTTGGTGACCGCCAATACGCGGGAGCCGTTTCTCGGCCTGATCGGGGAGCCGCGGGTGAATGTGCTCCAACTGAATCTTGCGCTCGACGCGCTGCCGCCGGGCTAAACTGGGGACATGCCGCCAGACGATCGCGACCGACGCCCCGACCCCGATGCCTTGATTGCCGCCGCCGCCCGGGAAGGGCGGGGGCGGCTCAAGGTTTTTCTGGGGGCGGCCCCCGGGGTCGGCAAGACCTGGGAAATGCTGACCGCGGCCCGGCAGAGGCGCGCGGAAGGCGGAGACGTGCTGATCGGCGTGGTCGAGAGCCACGGGCGCGCGGAAACAGAGGCGCAAATCGGCGACCTGCCGGTTCTGCCGCGACACAAACTGCGCTATCGCGACCAGGAGCTGGAGGAATTCGACCTCGATGCCGCTGTGGCGCGGCGGCCGAAGCTGCTGCTGATGGACGAGCTGGCGCATACCAACGTGCCGGGCAGCCGGCACCACAAACGCTGGGAGGATGTCGAGGAACTGCTGGATGCCGGCATCGATGTCTGGGCGACGCTGAATGTGCAGCATCTGGAAAGCCAGAACGACGCCGTGGCGCGCATCACCGGCGTGCGGGTGCGCGAGACGCTGCCGGACAAGGTGCTGGAGCAGGCCGACGAGATCGAGCTGATCGATCTGCCGCCGGCAGAATTGCGCGCCAGGCTGGAGCAGGGGCGGATCTACCGCCCGGACGTGGCGAAACGCGCGATGGACGGCTTCTTCCGCGAGGGCAATCTGACGGCCTTGCGGGAAATGGCGCTGCGCCGAACCGCCCAACGGGTGGATGCCGATGTATCCGACTACATGCGTTCCAAGTCGATCGAAGGCCCCTGGCCAGCCGGCGAGCGCGTGCTGGCACTGGTCGGCGATGGACCCGGCGCGGAGGCGGTGGTGCGCGAGGCGCGGCTGCTGGCGGAAGCCCTGCGCGGCCCCTGGATCGCCCTGCATGTGGAACAGCCTGCCGCTGCCGGCGATGCCCGCGCCGCGATGGAGTTGGCCGCGGCGTTGGGGGCGCAGACCGAGACGGTATCCGGAACCGATGTGGTCGGGGCGACGATCGAACTCGCACGCCGGCGCAACGCGAGCCGCATCGTCATCGGCCGGACGCTGTTGCCGGCATGGCGGCGGCTGTCGCCGGAGCGTCTGCTGCGGCACGGCGTGATGCGCGGCCTGTTGCTGCGCGCGCCGGATTTCGCCCTGCATGTCGTGCCGTTGCCGGCGCTGACGGCCGCGAGGAGGGTGCTGCCGCGCGTGCCGGAGCCGTGGTTCGCCTGGCTGGGGAGCCTGGCGCTGGTGGCGGCGGTAACGGGGGTCTGCGAGGGCCTGGTCCGCTATGTCACGCAGGAGGCGCTGGGCATGGTGTTCCTCGCGGCGGTGGTCCTCGCCGCGTCCATCTGGGGCCTTCGCGTGGCGGTCTTCGCCGCGACGCTGAGCTTCATGGCATGGAACTTCTTCTTCATCCCGCCCCTTTACCGGCTCACCGTCTACGAGCCGCGCGATATCGTGGCCATCGTGTTGTTCCTGGGCGTGGCGATTGCCACCGGAGCCTTGGCCAGCCGCCTTCGCAACGCAGCCAGGACGGCGGAGGGCCGCATCGAGGGGCTGCGGCGCATCGGCGCGTTCAGCCGTGCCCTGGGCGAACCGGCGACCGAGCGGGAGCTGCTGGATGTGATCGCGCATGAGGCGGCGCAAATTGCCGGAGCGGGTCTGGTACTGTCCCTGCAGGGCGAGGATCTGAACATCCGCGCGTCCGAGCCGAAGATGGATACGATGGATACGGCCGGCTGGGCAGCCGCGCGCTGGTGCTATGCGCATCAGGCACCGACCGGGAAGGGTACTGCCACGCTGCCGTCCTCGCCCTGGCGGTTCCTGCCGATGGGCACCGCGCGGGGCCAGGTGGGCGTGCTTGGCGTGCGCCCGGCCGGCGATCTCGACGCGGCCCGGCTGCAGGCATTGCGGGCCCTGGCGGACCAGGCGGCACAGGCGATGGAGCGGGTTCGGCTGGCCAACGACACCGCGCGCAGCGCGGCGCAGTCGGAGACCCAGAAGCTGCGTACCGCGCTGCTGTCATCGCTGTCGCATGATCTGCGCACGCCGTTGGCGGGAATCCGGGGCGCGGCCGACACGCTGCGCACCGCCTGGGAGGCATTGGACACGACAACCCGGGAGGATCTGTTGCGCAGCATCGAGGAGGATACCGCGCGGATGACCCGTTTCCTCTCCAACATTCTGGAGATGACCCGGCTGGAAAGCGGCGAGATCGCGCCGCGCATCGTGCCGGTGGCCCTGGAGGAAGTGGTGGAGGCAGCGATCGCCCGGGTTCCGCTGCTGGGTCCGGTCGGGCTGAACCTGCCGGCCGATCTGCCCCGCGTGGCTGCCGACCCCGCGTTGCTGGAACAGGTGCTGGTGAACGTGTTGGACAACGCCCATAAATACGGCCCGCCCGGCGGCTTCGTTCGCGTTTCCGCCCAGGCGTTCGGCCGGGAGATCAGTTTGCGCATCGCCGATGAGGGCCGCGGCATTGGCGCCGAGGACCTGCCGCACGTGTTCGACAGCTTCTATCGCGCCAATCGCGGCGATCGCGGCGTCGGCACCGGCCTTGGCCTCGCGATCGCGCGCGGACTGACCGAGGCGATGGGCGGCAGCATCGCCGCGGTCAGTCCACGCCCGGACGCGCCGGCGGACGGCTCCCCGGGCACCGTGATCATCCTCACGCTGCCGGTAGCGCCATGACCGGATCGGCGGAGCTTGGCCGGGTGCTGGTGATCGATGACGAGCCGCAGATACACCGCTTCCTGAAACCGGCGCTGGAGGCGGCGGGCTATACGGTGGAGCGGGCGGAAACCGGCGCGGAGGGCCTGCGCCTGGCGGCCGGACGGGCGCCGGACGTGGTGCTGCTGGACCTGGGGCTGCCGGACATGGACGGCCAGGACGTGCTGCGCCGGCTGCGGGAATTCAGCGCCGTGCCGGTGATTGCGCTGTCGGCACGCGACCGCGAACAGGACAAGATCGCCGTGCTGGACCTGGGTGCCGACGATTACGTGGAAAAGCCGTTCGGCGTGGGGGAATTGCTGGCCCGCATCCGCACGGCCATGCGTCACCGGCTGGCGCAGCAGGGCCTGGGCACGGTATTTCAGGCCGGGCCGGTGGAGATCGACCTGGAACGGCGGCAGGTGCGCCTGGACGGCAACAGGCTGGAACTGACGCCGCGGGAATACGCGCTGCTGGAATTGCTGTTGCGCAGCGCGGGCAAGGTGGTCAGCCATCGACAACTGCTGACAGGTGTCTGGGGCCCGGCCCATGCCGAGGATGTGCAGTATCTGCGCGTCTATGTCCGCCAGCTTCGGCAGAAACTTGGCCGTGCGGGCGCGCTGGTCGAGACCGAGCCTGGGATGGGGTATCGTTTCAATGACAACGACCTTCCTGGAGATCTTACGTAGTGAGCTGCTGCCGGTTTGGCGCACACCCCGATATCCGCCATTGCGGCAGAGATTCCTTCCTCATCCTGCACGGCACGCACGCTTCATCGCATTTTCGACCTCAGCGTGATGGTTTCGCCATCCACGACGAACCTGCCATATCCCTGGTGGTGGATGGTCTTGGGGTTCTTTTGCGCGGGATCGGTCCAGGCCTTGAGCACTTCCATAACAAAAAGGTTGTACCGCCTGACGAGGCGGGTTTCCACAACCTTGCATTCCAGGTTGGCAAAGCACTCGACAACCAAGGGCGCCGCCACGCATCTGGCCGGGGCCGGCGTAAGGTCGAACTCCCTGAACTTCGCCACGTCCCGGCCGGAGCAATTACCGACCTGCACGACTTTGGACGCCAGTTCCAGCGCAGGAACGGCGATGACGCACTCCTTCGTTGCCCGCAACGCACCGAAGCTGAAATCGGCGCCGCTGACCACGCAGGCGACCAGCGGCGGCTCGAACTCGACCATCATATGCCACGACATCGTCATGACGTTGGGGCGGCCCTTGTGAGCGGTCGTCAGCAGGACCACCGGGCCGGGTTCGAGCAGCCGATAGACCTTTGAGAGAGGCAAGTCCTTCATCATTGGGTTTCCCTCGTAAGCGGCCGGCCTGCAGCGCCGGGAACGGGGCTTCCTCGCCCACACGATCCGGCGGTATCGCGGGGAAGGCCGTGTGCTTCATCATATAAAATGCAACATCCGGGCTAAATCCGTTCCAGGGTTGCCGGATCCGCCACGCCGCGGAAATACTTGCGCAGTGCGTCCGCAAATTCGGTCTGCCCGGGCGCCACCGCCGCGAACAGCGTGATGCAGGAACGGAACTTGACGGCATCCACGGCCCCGAAAATCCGCTCCACAGGGGCTCCGTCCACCGCGTTGACCAGGCGCGTGCATTCCACCAGCCGCTTCCCAAGCATCGGATGCGCCAGATAGGCTATGGCCTCGTCACGCGAGCCGATGGCATAGAAGCGTGCCGTCTCGCTTCGCCCCAAGCCGGCGATCTGGGGAAAAATGAACCACATCCAATGGCTGGCTTTCCGCCCGGCGCGCAACTCCGCGCGGACCTGGTCGATCACCGGCGCCTGGGCGGCGAGGAAGCGTTGAAGATCATGCGGATCGGTGGTCGGATCGGTCATGGCGATGAGCCGGTCGTCTTGTCTGTGGCTCCCTCAAGGGGCGGTTGGCTGCGACTATGCGCTTCACGGTCCTGTGCTTCAACGAATACACGCTTCACCTCGGGATGCGCCGCCTTGATCTGCCGCTCGATGCGCGTGACCGCCCTTTCCACTTCCGCCGCCGAGACGCTGTCGATGAAGTCGAGACTGAGCGCCACCAGCACATCCTGCGGGCCGAAATGCATGGTGAGGATTTCGTTCGGTCTTGCAACGGCATGGTCCGCGGCGGCGATGGCATGAATGCTGGTCTGCACTTCGGGTGACGCCCCTTCACCGGTCAGTAGCGACTGACACTCCCACGCCAGAAACGCCGCCGTGAACGCGAGGATCAGACCGATCACGAGCGAGGCCACGCCGTCCAGCACGGGCATGTCCAGGAATTGGCTGAGCGCAATGCCCGCGAACGCGACGAGCAGCCCCAAAATGGCCGCCGTATCCTCGAACAGCACCGTGAATACCGTTGGGTCCTTGCTAAGCTGCACGGCCGTCAGCCAGCCCAAATTCCCTTTCGATGCCCGGAAGGCGCGAAGCGCCACGGTCCAGACGGTTCCCTCAAGCGCCAGCGCCACGCCCAGCACCAGATAGTTGATCCAGGGGTTTTCCACCGGATGGGGTGTCGCGATCTTGTCCACCCCCTGCACGATGGAAACACCCGCGCCGACGCCGAAAATCAGCACGGCGACAACGAAGGTCCAGAAATAGAGCTGCAGCCCGTGGCCGAAGGGGTGTCTGGCGTTGGCCGGTCGAGCGGCCCGGCGGATGCCAAGCAACAAAAGCAGCTGGTTTCCGCTGTCAACGACCGAATGAATGGCCTCGCTCAGCATCGCGGAACTGCCGGTCGCGGCCGCGGCGGAAAACTTTGTGGCGGCGATCAGGAGGTTGCCGATCAGGGCGGCAAAGATAACGCGTTTCGAGGTGGGATGCGCCATGGCTGGCAGGATGCCACATGGTGGTGTCAGAGCAAGTCGGAACGCGCGGGAAGCGGGCGGCGGCATGACGAGCGAGTGTGCGGCTCGCATCGCGGATGCCGGACTGCGGATCGAGTCAGGCCGGGGGCTGGCCTCATCTCGCCCGATCTGGCTTCATCTCGGATAACGCGAGAATTGCGAATTTGAAATGTCTCGTTAGCCTGCTCTTCCGCCGGACACGGCCATAACTGAACCTGTCTTCGGAGCCAACCATGACCCTCGACGCCCCGGATAATGCCGCTGCCTCTGCCAACACCGCCCTCGCCGAGGCGGAGCTCGATTTCGATCCAGACGCACTTCGCGCCAAATACCGCCAGGAGCGCGACAGGCGCCTCAGACCCGACGGCATCGACCAGTATGTCGAGGTCAAGGGCGATTTCCGGCACTATATCGACGATCCCCATGTCGAGCCCGGTTTCACCCGTGACCCGCTCAACGATGAGGTCGACGTCCTGATCATTGGCGGCGGCTTTGGCGGCCTGATGGCCGGCGCCCATCTCCGCCGGGCCGGCATCGACCGCATCCGCATCGTCGAGAAGGGCGGCGATTTCGGCGGCACCTGGTATTGGAACCGCTACCCTGGCGCGCAATGCGACATCGAGGCCTATATCTACCTGCCGCTGCTGGAAGAGACGGGCTACATCCCGAAGGAGAAATATGCCTTCGCCCCCGAGATCTACGAACATGCGCGGCGCATCGGCAAGACCTTCGATCTCTACAGCCAGGCGTGCTTCCAGACCGAGATCCGCGAACTGCGCTGGCTGGAGGACGAAAGCAAATGGCTGATCACGACCAATCGTGACGACCGCATGAAGGCGCGCCACGTGGTGATGTCGAACGGCCCGCTCAACCGCCCGAAGCTGCCCGCCATTCCCGGCATCGACAGCTACAAGGGCCACAGCTTTCATACCAGCCGATGGGATTACGGCTACACCGGCGGCGACACGACCGGCAATCTCCACAAGCTCGCCGAAAAGCGCATCGCGGTGATCGGCACCGGCGCCACCGCGATCCAATGCGTGCCGCATCTCGGCAGGCATGCCCAGCAGCTCTATGTCTTTCAGCGCACGCCGTCATCGGTCGATCTGCGCCGCAACAAGCCGACCGATCCCGAATGGGCCAAGACGCTCACTCCGGGCTGGCAGAAGCGGCGCATGGACAATTTCAACATCCTGATCAACGGCGGCACCCAGGACGAGGATCTGGTCAGCGACGGCTGGACCGATATCATCCGCAACCTTCGGGTTCGCCGGAAACCGGGTGATGTCGGCGGCCCATCGCCCGAAGAGCTGTCGGATTCGCTCGAACTGGCCGACTTCCGGAAAATGAACCAGATCCGTGCGCGGGTAGACTCGATCGTTCAGGACCGCGCCACGGCCGAGGCGCTGAAGCCCTGGTATCGCCAGTTCTGCAAGCGACCGACCTTCAATGATGAGTATCTGCCGGCCTTCAACCGCCCGAACGTCACGCTGGTGGACACCAAGGGCCGCGGCGTCGACCGCGTGACCGAAAATGGCCTGGTGTTCGACGGGGTCGAATACGAGGTCGACTGCATCGTCTTCGCGACCGGCTTCGAGGTCGGCACGGCCTATACGCGCCGCGCCGGCTTCGAGATCCATGGCCGTGGCGGCCAGACGCTGACCGGGTATTGGGCGGACGGGCCCAGGACGCTGCATGGCTTCTACAGCCACGGCTTCCCCAACTGCTTTCATCTGGGACTGCTGCAGAACGCGGTGACGTCGAATTTCACCCATATGATCGATGAACAGGCGCGCCATATCGCCGCAATCATCCAGCAGGCCAAACTACGGCAGGCGCGAACGGTCGAGCCGACCGCCGAGGCCGAGGCGGACTGGGTCCAGACGATCCGCGACACGCCGCTGCAGAACGAGAAGTTCTTCAGCGACTGCACGCCCGGCTACTACAACGCCGAGGGAAAACTCGGGAACGGCGGCTTCTTCAGCGATCTCTACGGCGCAGGTCCCCTGGTGTTCTACGACCTCGTCCGCGATTGGCGCACGAAGGGCGGGATGAAGGGACTTCGGTTCGAGTGACGAACGCACGGATGCGCGCAATCCTGCGTTGCGCGCATCCCCGGAAGGTTCCGGCCATTGCCGCATAAGGCCACGGCCGTTCTGACGCCAGGCAGAAACCGAGACGGCTGTTTCAACAGCAGCCGTTCATGCCGACCGGATCAACCCGCCATCGATCGCTATGCACTGGCCGGTCACATAGTCCGACAGATCGGTGGTCAGGAACTCCACGACCTTGGCGCAGTCTTCGACCCCTCCCAGGCGGCGTAGCGCGACCTGTTCCGTGCGGTCGCGGTTCGCGTTGGCCTGGTTTGGCATGACCATCGCAACGATCCGGCCGGTTGTGATCGTGCCTGGCGCGATGCAGTTGACGTTGATCCCGTGTGGTCCGAGATCCTGGGCCAGGTAGCGCGTGTAATGCAGGATGGCTGCCTTCGCCGCGCCATAGTGCGCATAGCCGCCGTCAACCGAGGGCCCCAGGGCGGCGACGGAGGCAACCGTGACGATCTTGCCGAAATGCTGTGCCTTCATGATCGGCGCCACCCCGTTCACGCAGTAGACGGTGCCGTAGTAGTTCATCTCCGTCACCAGACGCATCAGATCGGGGCTGAGCGTGCTGGCCTTGGTATCGACCGGCCGGCCACGGCCGCCGCCGGCATTGGCCACAAGAATATCGACCCGCCCCCAAGTGTCGTGAACCTTCTGCACCATGGCATCGACCGATGCGTTGTCGCGGACATCCATTTCGATGCCAATCGCCTCGCCGCCCGCCGCGTTGATTTCGTCCACCGTGCTGTCGGCCGTCATTTCCTTCGCCTCGGCCTCGAACTCGGCGTAGGATTTCAAATCGAGGTCGGTGACCGCAACCTTGGCACCCAGTCCGGCGAGGCGACGTGCATAGGCCCGCCCCAGGCCACGCCCCGCACCGGTCACGATCGCAACCTGACCATCCAGCTTTCCCATACTCGCTTCCCCCATCGCTGATTTTATTGCTCATCCGCTTAGCATCCCCGCGGTTGACTGTTAAGCCTGGAGCACCGGCAAGGCGGCGGCGGCGCTGGTCGTCCTTGCCATGCGCCGCATCTCGACGCGGCGCTGCACACAGGCCATACCTATACGTTCAGGCAAGCCGCTGAAGTGGCTGCAATGGGGAGACAATTTGATGGTGCGTTCAGGCTTTCTTCTCGGGGCGTTCGTCGCCCTGGCAACCGCCTTCACGGCGCAGGCGGGGACGATCAAGGTTGGCATCACCGTGTCCCAGACCGGCCCGGCCGCCTCGCTCGGCATTCCGCAGCGCAATTCGGTGGCCTTGCTGCCGACCGAGATCGCCGGGCAGAAGATCGAGTACATCCTGCTCGATGACGCCACCGACACCACCAAGGCGGTCGCCAATACCCGCAAGCTGATCGATGAGGACAATGTCGACGTGGTGGTCGGCCCGTCCATCACGCCCGCGGCGCTGGCGATGATCGACATCGTCGGCGAGAAGAAGGTGCCGATGATCGCGCTGGCCGCCTCCGCCAAGATCATCGACCCGCCGGGCGGGGCACGCGCCTGGGTGTTCAAGACCCCGCAGAACGACAGCCTGATGGCCGACGCGGTGGCCGGCCACATGGCCCTGGCGAAGATCAAGACCGTCGCCTTCATCGGCTTCAACGATGCCTATGGCGACGGCTGGCTGGGGGAGATCACCCGCGCGCTCGGCGAGAAGGGCATCAAGCTGGTGGATGCCGAGCGCTACGCCCGCACCGACACCTCCGTCACCGGCCAGGTGCTGAAGATCGTTTCCGCCAATCCCGACGCGGTGCTGATCGCCGGCGCCGGCTCGCCCGCGGCGCTGCCGGCGAAGGCGCTGGCGGAGCGCGGCTACAGGGGGAAGGTCTACCAGACCCATGGCGCCGCCAACGCCGACTTCCTGCGCGTCGGCGGCAAGGACGTGGAGGGCGAGGTGCTGCCCGCCGGCCCCGTGCTGGTGGCCGACCAGTTGCCGGACGGCAACCCGATCAAGCCGGTGGCCCAGGCCTATGCGCACGCCTACGAGGCGAAATACGGCCCCGGCAGCATGGCGACCTTCGGCGCGCACCTCTATGATGCCGGGTTGCTGCTGACGGCCGCGGTGCCGGAAGCGATTGCCAAGGCCCAGCCGGGCACGCCGGGATTCCGCGCGGCGCTGCGCGATGCGCTGGAAAATCAACGGAACCTGGTGATGACCCAGGGCGTCGCCAGCATGTCCCCCACCGACCATAACGGCTTCGATGCACGCGCCCGGGTGATGGTGACGGTCAAGAATGGCAAATGGGTGCTGCTGCCGTAACCCAGGCGCCGGCAACCCAGGCTCCGGCCGCACATAAATGGACGGCACGATCCTCCTGATCCTGGTCCAGGATGGGGTGGTGAACGGCGCCATCTACGCGTTGCTGGCGCTGTCGCTGGTGCTGGTGTTCACCGTCACGCGGGTGGTGCTCATCCCGCAGGGCGAGCTGGTGGCCTTTTCCGCCCTGACCTACGCGGCGCTGGATGGCGACACCCTGCCGGCCAGCCTGTGGCTGCTGCTGGTGCTGGGCGGGCTGGCGGCGGCACGCGGCCTGTGGGACGGCAGGCGGGATACCGGCGGGAAGGTCCGGCTGCTGCTGGAAACGCTCGGGCCGCCGGCGGTGGCGGTGGCATTGACGTTGTGGCTGGCCCCGCTCCGGCTCGGGGTCGGCGTTTCGGCGGCGCTGTCGCTGCTCATCGTCACGCCGATGGCCCCTGCCCTGCACCGGATCGCCTTTGCCCCGCTGGCCGGCGCCTCGGTGCTGACCTTGCTGATCGCCGCCGTCGGCGTGCATTTCGCCATGCTGGGGCTGGGGCTGGTGTTCTTCGGGCCGGAGGGCGTGCGCGCCAGCGGATTTTCCGATGCCCGGATCCATGCCGGACCGCTGATGATCCCCGGTCAGGCGATCTGGATCCTGTCCGTCACCCTGGTGCTGATGGCGGCGCTGGCGGGGTTCTTCGGCGCCACGCTGATGGGCAAGGCCCTGCGCGCCACCGCGGTCAACGCAGTGGGGGCGCGGCTGGTCGGCATTCCCGCCGCTGGCGCGGGCCGGCTGGCGTTCACCCTGGCCGGCTTCATCGGCGCCCTGTCGGGCGTGCTGATCGCGCCGCTGACGACGGTCTATTACGATACCGGCTTCCTGATCGGCCTGAAGGGTTTCGTCGCCGCGATCGTCGGCGGCCTTGTCGCCTATCCCGCCGCGGTCGCCGCCGCCATCGCGGTCGGCCTGGTGGAAAGCTTCGCCTCGTTCTGGGCCAGTTCGTTCAAGGAGGTGATCGTCTTCACCGCCATCCTGCCGGTGCTGCTGATCCGCTCCCTCGCCAGCCACGCCCATGAGGACGAGGAATGAGCCGTCTCCTGTGGCTGATCGGCGGCCTGGCCTGGCTGCTGGTCGCGCAGTTCCCGGCCGTGCCTGCCTTCTGGATCGGCCTCGCCAACATCGTCGGCATCTCCGCCATCGTCGCCCTCGGCCTCGTGGTGCTGACCGGCGTCGGCGGCATGACCTCGTTCGGCCAGGCGAGCTTCATGGGCTTCGGCGCCTATACCACCGCCATCCTCACCACCGGATACGGCCTGTCGCCCTGGCTGACCCTGCCGCTGTCGATCGCCGCGAGCCTGGCCGCCGCGCTGGTGATCGGCGCGGTCACGCTGCGGCTGTCCGGGCATTACCTGGCCCTTGGCACCATCGCCTGGAGCGTCAGCCTGTTCTACCTCGCCGGCATCCTGGACGTGACCGGCCGCTATGACGGCATTCCCGCCATCCCCCCGGTCAGTCTGTTCGGCCTGTCCCTGGCGGATCCGCGCCGCTTCTTCGTGGTCATCTGGGTCTGCGTCGGGCTGGCCGTGCTGGCCACGCAGAACCTGCTGGACAGCCGCGTCGGGCGCGCCATCCGGGCCCTGCGCGGCGGCGCGCTGGCCGGCGCTTCCTGCGGCGCGCCGCCGATCCGTGCCCGCATGCTGGCGTTCCTGTATGCCGCCGCCCTCGCCGGCCTGGCCGGCTGGCTCTATGCCCATCTGCAGCGCGCGGTGAACCCGACGCCGTTCGGCCTGCCGGCCTCCATCCAGTATCTGCTGATGGCGGTGCTCGGCGGCGCCGGACAGATCGGCGGGGCGCTGCTGGGCGCCGCACTGGTCACCCTGGTCAATGACCGCCTGCAGACGCTGCTGCCCTATCTGATCGGCGCGCAGGGCAATTTCGAAACCATCGTCTTCGGCGGGCTGATGGTGCTGGTCCTGCAAACCGCGCCCGACGGGATTTGGCCGCAACTCGCCCGCCTGGCCCGCCGTTCACCGGCCGGCCCCACCCCGACGATCCCCGATGCACCGGCCCTGTCCCACCGCGACCTCCCTTCCCCCGGCACCAGGCTGCTGGACGTCTCCGGCCTGACCCGCCGCTTCGGCGGCCTCGTGGCGGTCAACGATCTTGCCTTCACCGTGAACGCCGGCGAGATCGTCGGCCTGATCGGGCCGAACGGCGCCGGCAAGTCGACCAGTTTCAACCTGCTTACCGGCGTGGACCGCGCCGATGCGGGGCGCATCGTCTTCCGCGGCCAGGACCTGACCGGCAGCGACGCGCCTGCCATCGCCCGCCACGGCATCGCCCGCAGCTTCCAGCACGTGAAGCTGGTCGCCGACATGAGCGTGATCGAGAACGTCGCCCTCGGCGCCCATCTGCGCGGCAAGGCCGGCGCGCTCGCGGCACTGCTGCGGCTGGACCGGGCGGAGGAAGCCCGGCTGTTCGCCGAAGCCGCGCGGCAACTGGACCGCGTCGGGCTGCTGGCGGATGCGCATCGCCCCGCCGGCAGCCTGGCGCTGGGCCGCCAGCGCATCGTGGAGATCGCCCGCGCCCTCTGCCTCGATCCGGTTCTGCTGCTGCTCGACGAGCCCGCCGCCGGGCTGCGCCACGCGGAGAAGCAGCAGCTGGCGGCCCTGCTGCGCCGGCTGCGCGACCCGCAGTCCGCCGGGGGCGGCGTCAGCATCCTGCTGGTCGAGCACGACATGGATTTCGTCATGGGCCTGACCGACCGGCTGGTGGTGATGGATTTCGGCGAGAAGCTGGCCGAGGGCACGCCAGGCGCCGTGCGGGCCAATCCGAAAGTCATCGAAGCCTATCTCGGCGGCGTCGCATGACCACGCATCTCCTGCTCGAACTGATCGACGTCGCGGTGGCTTATGGCGGCATTCCCGCCGTACAGGACGTATCGTTGCGGGTACAGCCGGGCAGCATCGTCACCGTCATCGGCCCCAACGGCGCCGGCAAGACGACACTGCTGAACGCGGTGATGGGGGTGCGGCCATCCCACGGCAAGATCGCTTTCGCCGGGCGCTTCATCGACAACATGACCATCGAGGCGCGCGTGGCGGCCGGCATGAGCCTGGTGCCGGAAAAGCGCGAGCTGTTCGGAGCCATGACCGTGGAGGACAATCTGCGCCTGGGCGGCTTCCGCCTGCGCGGCGGCGGCAAGGCGGCGGCGAATGCGGCGCTGGAGGAGATCTTCGACCTGTTCCCCCGCCTGAAGGAACGCCGCCGCCAGCAGGCCGGCACGCTGTCGGGCGGCGAGCGGCAGATGCTGGCGATGGGCCGGGCCCTGATGGCGAAACCGTCGCTGCTGATGCTGGACGAACCCAGCCTTGGCCTGGCGCCGCTGATCGTGCGCGACATCTTCCACACGATCGCGGCGCTACGTGCAACCGGTACCTCCATCCTGCTGGTCGAGCAGAACGCCCGGGCCGCGTTGCAGGTCGCCGATTACGGCTATGTGCTGGAAAACGGCCGCGTCAGCCTGCACGGCCCCAGCGCCGCCCTGGCCGGCGATCCCAGGGTGATCGAAACCTATTTGGGATCGGCGCGCTGATGCCCGATACTCTGTCCGTGCCATCGAAAACGCGGGAACCAAACCGATGATCCACCATCACCATACCGACCTTGGCGATGTCCGCCTGCACTACGTCACCGCCGGCCAGGGCTTTCCGGTCGTGCTGCTGCATGGCTGGCCGCAGACCTGGTACGAATGGCGCCATATCATCCCGGAACTCGCCAGGAACTACCGGGTGATCGCGCCGGACCTGCGCGGCCTCGGCGACAGTTCCCGCCCCGCCGACGGCTACGACAAGAAGACCGTCGGCAACGACATCTGGCGCCTGGTGCATGAAAAACTCGGCATCGACGCGTTCCATCTGGTCGGGCACGACTGGGGCGGCCCCACCGCCTACGCCATCGCCGCCGCGCACCCCGAAGCGGTGCGCAAGCTGGTGATCCTGGACGTGGCGATCCCCGGCGACGGCAGCGCCAATATCAGCCAGGGCGGCAGGCGCTGGCACCACGCCTTCCAACAGACCGCGGACCTGCCGGAAGCGCTGGTCGCCGGGCGGGAGGACATCTATTTCGGCTGGTTCTACCGCAATTACGGCCACCACCCGAACGTCATCCCGGACGAGGACATCGCCGAATACCTGCGCACCTACCGCCAGCCCGGCGCGCTGCGGGCCGGCTTCGCCTACTACCGCAACATCCCGCGCGACATCGCCGACAACCAGGCGATCAGCCAGAGCTTCAAGCTGCCGATGCCGGTGCTGGCGCTGGGCGGCAACAGCTCCTGGGGACGGCGGACGGAGGTGCTGGAGTCGCTGAAGAGCATGGCGACCGACGTGCGCGGCGGCGTGATCGAGAATTGCGGCCACTGGATGCCGGAAGAACAGCCGGAGGAACTCCTGCTCCACCTGCGGGCCTTCTTCAGCGCCGCGGAGTGAGGTTGGGGCTCCGCCCCAAACCCCGGAAGGGCTCTGCCCTTCACCCGTGAGGGGACTTGTCCCCTCAACCCCTTGGATTGGTTTGTTGGGAAAGGGGGCGCGTCGAAGCCGATCAACGGCTATGCCGGTTATGCCCCCTTTCCCAACAAACCAAACTAAATAGGGTCAAGGGAACGAGTTCCCTTGCGGGGTGGAGGGGCGGAGCCCTCCTGGGGTTTGGGGCAAAGCCCCAACCTTACTCCGCAGCCGCTCAGATGAACTGGCCGCGGAGGAAACCCAATGCCGGCAATGGCTTCCAGCCCTTGGGCAAATCCGCTCGGCGCACCGGCGCCACGCTGTAGCGCGGCATCGGCTGGCTGCAGGTGCGCAGGAACCCGGAATATTCACTGACCTGCTGCTCGCGCCATGCCCGGTCGGCAAGGGCCGCGTGGCGGCTGGGATAGATTTCGGCCACGCGGTTCTTGCGCCCCACGGAGGCCACCACCGCCCAAAGCGTATCATCGCTGCCACGAACCGGGTGGAGACTGACCACCTGGCTCATCAGGCAGCGACGCCAGCTGCAATCTTGCGAAGCATGTCCGACAGAGACGCCCCCGAATGATCCGATGTCAATCCTGACCCGATCCGACGCGCCGGTCCAGCGCGAATTCACGCCGGCCGCGCATCCCGATCGATCACGGTTTGCCGACCGCGTCGAAGGCGGCGTCGATCCGCGCGAAGCGCTGGCGGATCACCTCGCGCTCCCCGGTATGGGTGAACACGTAGAATTCGTCGTTCCGGATCGCGCGCAGCACCCGTGCCCCGACCTGCTCGGGTGCCAGGCCGCCGTCGAGCATGTCGCTCATCCGCGCCTGCTCCGGCCGCTCGAACGCTCCGCCGAAGCGGTCCGGACGGCTGGCGGCGGACTGGAAGATGCCGGTCTGCACCGCGCCGGGGCACAGCACGGAGACGCCGATGCCGGAGCCCTCCAGCTCCTGCTCCAAGGCTTCCGACAGCGCCACCACGGCGTATTTGGTCATCGCGTAGGCGCCCTGGTTGCGCCCGGCGCGGACGAAAAAGCCGGAGATCGAGGCGGTGTTGACCACATGCCCGCCCTCCCCGTGCCGGCGGATCCGCGGCACCAGGGCGTGGATGCCGTTGATGACGCCGTTGATGTTCACGCCCATCACCCAGTTCCACTCATCGAGCGTGACCTTCTCCACCGGCGTGCCGTGCATCGCCACGCCGGCGTTGTTCGCCAGGATGTGGATCTTGCCGAATGCGGCCTCGGCCGCCTGCCCCAGGTCCGCGACGGAGGATGGCTCGGACACGTCCACGGTCACGCCGATGGCGCGCACGCCGCGCTGCTCGATCGCCTGGCGCGCGGTCTCCAGCTTGCCGGGATGGATGTCGGCCAGCACGATATTCGCCCCGGCGCCCGCCTGCGCCCCGGCGATTCCAAAGCCGATGCCCGACGCGCCACCCGTGACGATGGCGCATTTTCCCCGCAGATCCTGCATGTCCGTTCCCTTGACGTCCGGTTTCGACCGGGCGCGAGCATGGCCCCGCGCCGGCCGGGCGGCAACGGGCGCATTGCCTATGGGGCCATTTGGGGTAGTTTCCCGGCCGCAGGGCTGCCTGCCCGTTCTCTTTTGCCCGTTCTCTTCTGGAGGAACCCACCATGATCCGGCGTCATTTCACCGCAGGCGCGGCGGCACTGGTTGCTGCCATCACCCTCTCGGCCGCCCCCGTTCGCGCCGACGTGCCGGTCGGCGCGATCGAGATCCTGTCCGGCCCCGCCGCCGCCTACGGCATCGCCATCAAGGCCGGGCTGGAGCTGGCGCTGGACGAAATCAACCAGAAGGGCGTGCTCGGCGGGCAGAAGATCGCCCTGACGGTGGAGGACAGCGCCGGCAACAAGGACCAGGCGATCAACGCGGCGCGCAAGCTGATCGGGCGCGACAAGGTGGTGATGATCATCGGCCCGACCCTGTCCAACGAGATGTTCGCGGTCGGCCCGGTCACCAACGAGCGCAAGATCCCGACCATCGGCACCTCCACCACCGCGGCGGGCATCACCGAGATCGGGCCGTACATCTTCCGCACCTCGCTGCCCGAGGCGGACGTGATCCCCGTCACGCTGAAGAAGGCGCAGAGCCGCGGCGTGAAGACCATCGCGCTGATGTACGCCAATGACGACGCATTCTCGAAATCCGGCTTCGACACGATGAAGGCCGCGGCCGAGAAGCTCGGCCTGAAGATCGTCGCCATCGAGAGCTTCGGCAGCAAGGACACGGATTTCTCCGCCCAGCTGACCAAGATCAAGGGCCTGAAGCCGGACGCGATCGGCATCTCCGCCCTGGTGGAACCGGTCTCCGGCGTGCTGCTGCAGGCGCGCCAGCTCGGCTTCGGCAAGGAAACCCAGTTCATCGGCGGCAACGGCGCCAATTCGCCCAAGCTCGGCGACATCGCCGGCGCCGCGGCCGATGGCCTGATCGTCGGCAGCCCGTGGTTCATCGCCAAGGCGGACCCGTTGAACGAAAAGTTCGTCGCCGCCTTCAAGGCCAAGTACAACAAGGCGCCCGACCAGTTCGCCGCCCAGGCCTATGACACGATGTTCATCGCCGCCGCCGCCATCGACCGCGCGGGCGCGGCCGATCCCGAGAAGATCCGCGACGCCCTGACCAAGACCAGCTTCACCGGCGTGATGGGCCCCTTCACCTTCACCCCCGGCCGCGACCCGGCCTCCACCGAGGGCGTGGTGGTGCTGGAAATGCAGGGCGGCAAGTTCGGCATCGCCAAGTAGGCTGCGCGGATGGACGTAGGTAAGATCGACCGGTGGAAAGACCGCCCCGTCTTGCCCGGGCTTGTACCGGGTATCCATGCCTTTCACGCGGCTGGCAAAGCCGTGGATGGCCGGCACAAGGCCGGCCAGGACGGTTGCTCAAGGGGCCGCTATTGCGCCGATTGCTGGTATAGGACGATGGACTTGTCCTGGTGCTAGCCCAGCAGCTTGCCAACGGCGTGCTGCTGGGCGCGACCTATGCGTTGTTCGCGCTCGGCTTCACGCTGATGTTCGGCGTGCTGCGGGTGATCAACCTCACCTATGGCTTTTACTTCTCCGCCGGCGCGTTCATGGCGCTGTATCTGACGCGCCTGGGCGGCCTGGGGATCTGGACAGCTCTGGCGCTTGCGGCGGTGGCCACGGGCCTGCTGGCGGTGGCACTGGACTGGGTGCTGCTGACGCGGCTGAGGCGGAAGGGGGCGCCGGAACTGGCGTCGCTGATGGTCACGTTGGGAGCCGTGCTGGCGCTGTATGCGGGCATGACCACGTTCCTCGGCCCGGACATCCAGCGCCTGCCGCCCGGGTTGCTGGGGACGGATGCCCTGGTGATCGCCGGCCTGCGCGTTACCGAGGCGCAATTGCTGATCCTGGTGACGACCGGCGTTCTGGTCGCGGCGCTATTGCTGCTGATCCGCGGCACAAGGCTCGGCCTCGGCATCCGCGCGATGGCGGAGCGGCCGGACACGGCGGGGCTGATGGGCATCGACACCGGGCGGATCGCGGCGCTGGTGTCCTTCCTTTCCGGCTGCCTGGCCGGTGCCGGCGGCGTGCTGATCGGCCTGAACTTCAACGCCATCCAGCCCTACATGGGCGAGGCGATGATGCTGCGCGGCTTCGTGGTCATCATCGTCGGCGGCCTCGGCGACATTCGCGGCGCGCTGATCGCCGGGCTGCTGCTGGGGGTGATCGAGGTGCTCACCGCCGGCTATGTCGCCTCCGGCATGAAGGAGGCGGTGGCCTTCGCCATCCTGGTGGGGGTGCTGTGGACGCGTCCCTCCGGCCTGTTCGGCCGCGCCGTGGTGCGGAGGGCGTGATGCCGGCCTGGCTCGATGATTTCCTTTGGACCTACCAGAACGTTGTCTATGCGCTCGGCATCAACGGATTGCTGGCGCTGTCGATGTATGTGGTGCTGGCGGTCGGGCAGCTGTCGCTCGGGCAGGCGGCGTTCATGGGGCTGGGGGCGTATTCCTCGGCGCTGATGACGCTGAAGCTGCACTGGCCGTTCTTCGTGGTGCTGCCGGCATCCTGCGTCGTGCCGGTGATGTTCGCGCTGGCGATCGGGGTGCCGACGCTGCGGCTGTCGGGCGTCTATCTGGCGATCGCCACCATCGGCCTCGGCGAGGTGCTGCGCGCGGCCTACCTGAACATCGACTATGTCGGCGGCGCGCTGGGCCTGTCCGGCATACCGGAGCGGGCGAATTTCTGGATGATCTACGGCCTGCTGGCCGCGGCGATCCTGATCCTGTGGCTGGTCGGGCGCAGCGGAATCGGCCGGGCGATGGAAGCGCTGCGCGAGGACGAGAACGCGGCGCAGGTGATGGGCATCAACATCGGCGCCTACCGGATGGGCGCGCTGCTGGCCTCCGCCGTGCTGGCCGGCCTCGCAGGGGCGCTGAGCGCGCATGTATCGAGCTTCATCGGCCCCAACGAATACGGGTTCGAGCCGGCGGTGACGATCCTGTCCTTCGCCCTGCTCGGCGGCATCGGCACCCCGCTGGCCCCGGTGCTGGGAGCCTGGATCCTGACCTTGCTGCCGGAACTGCTGCGCGGCTTTTCCGACCTGCGGCTGGTGTTCAACGGGCTGATCATCGTGCTGGCCGTGCTGTTCCTGCCGAACGGCCTGCTCGGCTGGCGCATGCGCCGGCGGGCCGCATGAGCCTGTTGCGCACCGCCGGCCTGACCCGCCGCTTCGCCGGCCTCACGGCCGTCGATCAGGTCGACCTCGCCGTGGCGGAGGGCACCATTCACGCCGTGATCGGCCCGAACGGGGCCGGCAAGACCACGCTGTTCAACCTGATCTCCGGCCTGGTGCCGCCGAGCGACGGATCGATCCATTTCGCCGGCCAGGATATTTCCCAACTGCCCGTGCATCGCCGGGCGGGGCTGGGCATGGCGCGGACGTTCCAGAATATCCGCATCTTCGCCTCCATGACCGTGCTGGAAAACGTGCTGACCGGCCTGCACGCGCGCCTGGATGGCGGGCTCGGCGCCGTGATCCTGCGCCTGCCCGGCTTTCGCCGCGCGGAACGCCACGCGGTCGCCCGGGCGCGGGAGGTGCTGGAATTGGTGGGCCTGGCGGACCAGGCGGAGAACCGCGCCGCCGCCCTGCCCTATGGCGACCAGCGCCGGCTGGAGATCGCCCGCGCGCTCGCCTCCAGCCCCCGCCTGGTGCTGCTGGACGAACCGGCCGCGGGCATGAACCCGGCCGAGACCGACGCCCTGAAAGCCCTGGTGCGCCGCATCCGCGACGCCGGCACCACGGTGCTGCTGGTGGAGCACGACATGGGCTTCGTGATGGATCTGTCGGACCGCATCACCGTGCTGAATTTCGGCCGCCGCATCTTCGAGGGCACGCCGATCGAGGTGCGCCAGGAGACCACGGTGATCGAGGCCTATCTGGGCCACAAGGTCGCCGAGCGCCTGGCGCGCCGGGCAGCCGCCTCATGAGCAGCCTGCGGGTTGAGGGCCTCAGCGTCTCCTATGGCCGCACGGAAGCTTTGCGCGGCATCGACCTGACCGTCGCCACCGGACAGGTGGTCTGCCTGATCGGGGCCAACGGCGCGGGCAAGACCACGACCATGCGCGCGCTGTCCGGCCTGGTGCGCCCGCGCGTCGGGCAGGTGCGCCTGGACGGGGCGGACATCACCGGCCTGCGCCCGCACCGCATCGCCGCCGCCGGCCTGCTGCAGGTGCCGGAAGGGCGGCAGGTTTTCGCCGAACTGACCGTGGCGGAGAACCTGGCCGTCGGCGCCTGGCTGGTGTCGGACCGTGCCGAGATCGCCCGGCGCCAGGAAGCCGTGCTGGCGCGCTTCCCCCGGCTGCGCGAGCGGCTGGATCAGCTGGCCGGATCGATGTCGGGCGGCGAGCAGCAGATGCTGGCCTTGGGCCGCGCCCTGATGGGGGCGCCGAGGCTGCTGCTGCTGGACGAGCCGAGCATGGGCCTGGCGCCGCTGTTCGTGGAGGAAATCTTCGCGATCATTTCCGATCTGAAGCGGGAAGGCATCACGATCCTGCTGGTGGAGCAGAACGCCTCCGCCGCGCTGGATGTCGCCGACTACGCCTATGTCCTGGAGACCGGACGGATCGTCACCCACGGCCCGGCCGATATCGTTGCCAATGATCCGGCCGTGGTGGCGGCCTATCTGGGGGGCTGAGCCCGGTCGGCTTGCGCCAAGGCGGCGAAGCGGCTGAACTGAGCCAAGGCGGCAGGCGCCGCAGGGCCGGAACAGGGGGAACCATCATGCGCAACACCCGCATCCAGGTGCAGCCGATCGCCGGGGCGGTCGGAGCCGAGATCAGCGGCGTCGATCTGTCGCGCCCGCTGGCGGAGGATCAGCTTGGCCAGATCCGCCGGGCCTTCGGCGATCACGGCGTGATCTTCTTCCGCGACCAGGAGCTTTCCCCGGCGCAGCACGTGGCGTTCGCCGAGCATTTCGGCCCGATCGAGACCAACCGGTTCTTCAAGGCCGTCGATGGCTGGCCGATGATTGCCGAGGTGCGCAAGGAACCGGAGCAGAAGGCCAATATCGGCGGCGGCTGGCACACCGACCACAGCTACGACGCCGCGCCCGCGCTGGGATCGGTGCTGTACGCGCGCGAGGTGCCCGAATACGGCGGCGACACGATCTTCGCCAGCATGTACGCCGCCTATGACGCGCTGTCGGACGGGTTGAAGGCGCGGCTGGCGGACATGCGGGCGGTGCACTCCTCCCGCCACGTATTCGGTGCCAAATCCGGCCGGCCGGCGGAGATGAAGGACCGGATCCTGAACCCGGAGCTGGCGACGCAGGACGCGGTGCACCCGGTGGTGATCCGCCACCCCGACACCGGGCGGCCCGCGCTGTATGTCAATCCCGGCTTCACGCTGCGCTTCGAGGGCTGGACCGACGAGGAGTCCCGCCCGCTGCTGCAATATCTGTATGCGCAGGCGACAAGGCCGGAATTCACCTGCCGGTTCCGCTGGCGGGAAGGCTCGATCGCGTTCTGGGACAACCGCTCCACCTGGCACCTGGCGGTGAACGACTACCACGGCCAGCGGCGGCTGATGCACCGGATTACCGTGGGTGGGGTTCCGCTGAACTGACCACACCGCCCCGGACGCCCTCGGTCCGTTCAGGTGTGCGGCGGGTGAACCTGTTTTTCCGCGAAATAGGTATCGACCGCATCCCGCAGCGCCCGCGCGATCACCGCGCGGTGCGGCGGGCGGCGCAGCAGCGCCTCGTCCTGCCGATTGGATATGAAGCCCGTTTCCACGAGCACGCTCGGAATGCCAAGCGCGCCAAGCACGTAGAAGCGCCCCTGCCGTGCGGGGTCTGGCACCATCGAGAGATCATCGTCGAGGCTGTCCACCATCACAAGCTGCAGGCGGGCCGATCCCGGTGCCGGCTGTCCGGGTTTGGCCAATGCATCGGCGATCTCGCGTGAATTGCCGCGATGCGCGGAAAGATGGGCGACCTGCGGGCCCGAGGACTGCGCGGGCCGGACATAGACGCTCGCGCCCCGTGCCCGATGGTTCGTGGAAGCATCCGCGTGAATGGAAATCATCAGAGCCGCCTTATGCGCGATCGCGAACCGAAGCCGCGCGGGAAGCGGAACGAAAACATCGCTGTCGCGGGTGAGCAGGACGCGATAGCGCCTGGTGGCCCGGAGCTGGCGGCCAAGCTCCTGTGCAGTTGCGAGGGTCACGGTCTTTTCCAGTGTCCCCGACGGACCGACGGCGCCGGCGTCCACGCCGCCATGGCCCGCATCGACAATCACCAGGGGCAACTGAGCAGTGTGAACCGTGGCATGGGCGGCCCGGCCAGGCACCCTGCGGACGCGGGAAACGGCCTTTGCGTGCTGCGTTCCGTGCTGGGTGGACCTGGCGGCATGACGATGATGCGGCCGCGCCTTCCCGCCATGGGAAACGGCAACGGCCGACGCGCGCTTCGGCGCTTTGGCGAGCGCGCCTGACAGGCCTACGCCGAGCAATCCGGGCAGCAGGGCCGCGAGGAGGAGGCCTCGCCGCAGGGCGCGCACGGGCGTCATCGGATTTGCGCGATCAAATCCGGATTTGCGTACAAGACTACCCTCCTCTTCGGCCTTCGGCTTGCCGGATCGCGCCCGTGCGTTCCCACAGGAATGGGCAGACCCCCGATCCCGCGCAGACAACTTCAAGGAGATTTTCCGGACGCTCAAGGCCCGTGACGTTAAAATTCCTCCACAACCACCTGTATTCACGCTAAGTTTTGGTCTGTGGAATTCCGCCCTCCCCAAGATCCCACCAAAGCCCGGCAAACGCGGCGATACCCTCCCGCGCCGGGCCGGTGAGAAAATGCTCGTCCGGGCCATGCTGCTTGCAGCCGTTGTAGCTGTGCGGCACCCAGATCAGCT
>JBBIQA010000022.1:28680-36087 GCA_037442565.1 Rhodospirillales bacterium | reverse complement strand
GCTGGCCGTCTCGGCCGGGCGCTGCAGGAACCCCAGCACCGCCGCCACGATCATCCGCCGATGCCCCTCGCGCAATTCCGGCGACAGCGGGTCCTGGCCGAACACCGTGCTCAGCGTGTGGCGATTGGCCACCCGGAAGAAGCAGAACGAGGTCATCAGCAGGTGCACCCCGATGGGGGTTGCGTCGGCCTGAAACACGCCGGCGCGCTTACCGCGCTCCAGGATCGCGGCGACGGTGGTGATCGCCGTCTCGTTCAGCGCCCGGATCGTCTCCGAACGGGCGATGTGCTCGCCGTGATGGATGTTCTCGATGCTCACCAGCCGGGTCAGCCGCGGATGCGCCTCCTGGTAGTCGAACACGAATTCCACCAGCTGCCGCATCGCCTCGTCCGGCGGCAAGGCATCCAGACGCAGCCCGGTCTCGGCCTGGCGGATGTCGGCGTAGCATTGTTCCAGAACGGCCCGGTACAGCCCGTCCTTGCTGGCGAAATAATAGTAGATCATGCGGACATTGGTGCCGGTGCGCGCCGCGATCGCGTCCACCCGCGCGCCGCTCAGCCCGTTGTCGGAAAACTCGATCAGCGCCGCATCCAGGATCGCCTGGCGCGTCGCCTCCGGATCGCGGGCACGCCTGGGCGCTTTCTTTTTGGCTTCAAGGGCGTCGTTCACGGTCTGCATCGGAGCCTTCTGGCACGGCCGCAAGCCGAAAGGAAATCCCGGCGGGGAAGTAAAAAATCGGTTGACATGGATTAAACGCTTACTTACTAACCCGGTCAAGCCGCGCGGCATCAGCCGCCACGGGTCGGCGATAAGGCGGCCGATCGAAGCGGGAAGAAGGGTCGGAATGGGTAACAAGCTCGATTTCAGCGTCGTCTACGACCATATGCCGGCCCTGCTCTGGGGCAGCCTCGGCACGCTCGGCCTCGCGCTGGCCGGCATGTCGCTGGCCTTGGTGATCGGCATTGGCGGGGTGGTTACGCGCTCCTCCCACATCTGGTTCCTGCGCACGGCGACCATCGCCTTCATCGAGCTGATCCGCAACACGCCGTTCCTGGTGCAGATCTTCTTCCTGTTCTTCGCCCTGCCGCAGCTCGGCCTCAAACTGAACCCGACGGTAACGGCGATCATTGCGCTGGGCCTGAACGGCGGTGCCTATGCGATCGAAATCATCCGCGGCGGGGTACAGAGCATCCACAAGGGCCAGACCGAGGCCGGGCTCGCGCTCGGCCTGCACAAGGCGCAGGTGTTTCGCCTGATCGTGCTGAAGCCGGCGCTGCGCGCGATCTATCCGGCGCTAACCGGCCAGTTCATTCTGCTGACGCTGACCACCAGTATCTGTTCGTCGGTGTCGGCCTACGAGCTTACCTCGGTCGCCCAGCGCATCGAAAGCGACACGTTCCGCAGTTTTGAGGTCTATTTTACCATCACGCTGATGTATCTGGCGATGTCGTGGATCCTGATGAGCGGCTTCGCCGTCATTTCCCGCCGTTTCTTCAGCTATCCCACGCGCTAGGGGGCAGGGGCATGAGCAATCAATTCGGCTGGGCCGAGTTCGGCTTTCTCCTGACCGGCCTGCAATGGACCCTGCTGCTGTCGGCGATCGCCTTTGTCGGGGGCGGCGTGGTCGGCCTGCTGGTGGCGCTCGGCCGCACCGCCGAGAGCGCCCTGCTGCGCCGCATCACGGCCGGCTACATCGCGGTGTTCCAGGGCACGCCGCTGCTGATGCAGCTGTTTGTTGTTTATTACGGCCTCGGCCTGATCGGCCTGCGGCTGCCGGCCTGGTCGGCGGTGGCGATTGGTTTCACCCTGAATGCCAGCGCATTCCTGGGCGACATCTGGCGGGGTGCCATCCAGGCCCTGCCGAAGGGCCAGTCGGAGGCCGCCAGCGCGCTCGGTCTGCACTATGTCTCGCGCATGAAGGACGTGGTTCTTCCGCAGGCGCTGCGCATCGCCCAGCCGGCAACGGTCGGGTACCTGGTGCAGCTGATCAAGGGCACCTCGCTGGCCGCCATCGTCGGCTTCATCGAACTTGCCCGCGCCGGACAGATCGTTTCCAACCAGACCTTCAAGCCAATTCTCGTGTTCGGCATCGTCGGTGCCATCTACTTCTTTCTGTGCTGGCCGCTGTCACTCTACAGCGCCCGCCTGGAAGCCAGGTTCGCCGCGGCCGCGCGGTGATCGCGTCCCTTCACACCCCAGAGGAAACCAGACCATGACCCACTTCCCCCGCCTCGATCGCCGCCGGTTGCTCACCGGCAGCGTTGCGGTCCTTGGCGCCAGCCTGCTGCCGCGACTTGCCCTTGCCGATACCGTTTCGGATATCAAGAAGAAGGGCAAGGTCGTCATCGGCATCCAGGGCGACAACCCGCCCTTCGGCTTCGTCGATGCCGGCGGCGTGCAGGAAGGCTTCGATGCCGATATCGGCAAGCTGTTCGCGGCGTATCTCGGGGTCGCGGTCGAGTTCTCTCCGCTCGCCGTCGCCAACCGCATTCCCGCCCTGACCACCGGGCGCGTCGACATCCTGTTCGCCACCATGGCGATGCTGCCGGACCGCGCCAAGGCGGTGCAGTACAGCAAGCCGTACGTCGCCAATATCATCACTCTGGTGGCGCCGAAGTCGGCCGTTATCAAGAGCTATGCCGACATGAAGAACTTCGTCATCGGTGTGGCACGGTCCAGCGTCCAGGACTCGATGATCACCAAGGGCGCGCCGGAAGGCACCACCATCCGCCGCTTCGACGACGATGCCGCCACCATGCAGGCGCTGCTGTCCGGTCAGGTGGAAGCGGTGGGTGCCAACATGTTCTACGTGCAGCGCCTCAATGCCTCCAAGCCCGGCACCTACGAGGACAAGCTGGAATTCACGCGCCTGTACAACGGCGCCTGCACTCGCCTCGGCGACAAGGAAATGAACGAAGCGGCGAATGCCTTCATCGACCAGATCATCGCCAACGGCGAACTGGCCAAGGCCTACGCGAAATGGATGAAGGTGCCCGTGCCGACCTTCCCGAAGGCCGTCGAAGGCGTGCCGTTCGTCGTGTCCTGATCTCATAACGCCGAGGAATTGCCATGTCCCAAGCTCTAGCGCCGAAATTCGCCTCCGATGAGGCGCCGCTCATTCAAATGGAGGCGGTGGAGAAATGGTACGGTAATTTCCAGGCGCTGAAATCGGTCAGCCTGTCGGTCCGCAAAGGCGAGAAGATCGTCCTCTGCGGCCCGTCAGGGTCCGGTAAATCCACCCTGATCCGCTGCATCAACCATCTCGAGGCCTACCAGAAGGGCCGCATTGTGGTGGACGGCACCGAGGTCAGCGACAGCCTCAAGAACATCGATTTCGTCCGCCGCGAGGTCGGCATGGTGTTCCAGAGCTTCAACCTGTTTCCGCACCTGACCATCCTGCAGAACTGCACGCTGGCGCCGATCCGCACCCGCCGGGCCGACAAATCCACTGCCGAGGCCAATGCGCGCCGCTATCTGGACCGGGTGAAGATCCTCGATCAGGCCGATAAATATCCGGCCCAGCTTTCCGGCGGCCAGCAGCAGCGCGTTGCCATTGCCCGCGCGCTTTGCATGGAACCCAAGGTCATGCTGTTCGACGAGCCCACCTCCGCGCTCGACCCCGAGATGGTCAAGGAAGTGCTGGACACGATGGTCGGCCTGGCGCGCGACGGCATGACCATGATCTGCGTGACGCACGAAATGGGCTTCGCCAGACAGGTTGCCGACCGGGTGATCTTCATGGCCCAGGGCGCGATCGTCGAGGAAGCCGATCCGGAGACCTTCTTCCGCAATCCCACGCACCAGCGCACGCGCGACTTCCTCGGCCAGATTCTGGCCCAGCATTGAAAGCGAGCCCCCGATGAGCCGCCTCGTCTATGTTCTGAACGGTCCGAACCTAAATCTGCTCGGCAAGCGCCAGCCGCACATCTATGGCCACGAGACGCTGGCGGACATCGAGCGTGAGTGCCGCGCCGTGGCGGCGGAACTGCAGCTCGATCTGCGCTTCCACCAGAGCAACCGCGAATATGAAATCATCGACTGGATCCACGAGGCGCGCGAGGTCGCCGGCGGCCTGGCGATCAATCCCGCCGCCTTCACCCACACCTCGGTCGCCATCCTGGATGCGCTGAACACATTCGATCCCCCGGTGATCGAGATTCACATCTCCAACGTGCACAAACGCGAGGCGTTCCGTCACCACTCGTTCGTCTCCACTCGCGCCGACGGCGTGATCGCCGGCTTCGGCACCCAGGGTTACCCGCTCGCGCTCCGCCGCATCGCCCGGCTGATCGATGGGAAGGCCCGGTAGAATGACATCCCGGCCGGTGCAGCTTGCCGTGCTCGGCGCCGGGTTGATCGGCCGGCGCCACATCGAGCACGTGCGCAACGAACCCTGTGCCGAACTGGCGGCGATCGTCGATCCCTCGCCGGCGGCACGGGAGCTGGCGGAGCAGGCCGGAACCGCCTGGTATCCGGACTTCGCCCACATGATCCGCCATATGCGCCCCGATGGCATCATCGCCGCCACGCCGAACCAGTTGCACGTGGCCAACGGCCTGGAAGCGGTGGAAGCGGGCATCCCGGCGCTGATCGAAAAGCCGATCGCCGATGACGTTGAGGACGCGACCCGGCTGGTGGAGGCAGCGGAACGGTCGGGTGTCGCGCTGCTCACCGGCCATCACCGGCGGCACAATCCGTTGATCCAGGCTGCCAGACGGGCAATCGACGCGGGCCGGATCGGTCAGATTGTCGCTGTGCATGGCATTTGCTGGTTCTACAAGCCGGACGATTATTTCGATATCCCCTGGCGGCGGGAAAAGGGCGCCGGCCCGGTGTTCCTCAATCTGATCCACGACGTCGATCTGCTGCGCTATCTGTGCGGCGAGGTGGTGTCGGTGCAGGCGATGGAAAGCAACGCCCTGCGCGGCAACCCGGTGGAGGAAACTGCCGTCATCCTGCTGCGTTTTGCCAGTGGCGCGCTCGGCACGGTCACGGTATCGGATAAGATCGTCGCCCCCTGGAGCTGGGAACTGACCAGCGGCGAGAACCCGGCCTACAGCCATACGGCGGAGACCTGCTATCAGATCGGCGGCACGCGGGGAGCGCTGACGGTGCCGTATCTCGATCTCTGGTACAACCGCAACGAGCCGAGTTGGTGGGAACCCATCGAGCGCGAACGTCTGCCGGCGACGCCGGAAGATCCGCTCGGTCTGCAGATCCGCAATTTCTGCGCCGTGATCCGTGGCGCCGCCGAGCCGCTCGTCTCCGGCCGGGAAGGGCTGAAAACCCTCAAGGTCATTGCCGCGGTCAAGCAGGCCGCTGCGACGGGAAGGACCATCGACATTGGTTGACCCCACCGCCTCGCCGACGCGCAACACGCGCAGACTGGCCAAATCCATCGCCACCGTCGCGCTCAGCGGCACCCTGGTGGACAAGCTGGAGGCCGCCGCGACGGTGGGTTTCGACGGCGTCGAGATCATGGAAAGTGATCTTCTGTCCTTCGACGGCTCGCCGGAGGATGTCCGGCGCATCGCAGGCGAACTCGGCCTCGCCATCGACATCTACCAGCCCTTCCGCGACTTCGAGGCCATGCCCGAGCCGCAGCGCCGGCGAAACATGGACCGGGCGGAGCGAAAGTTCGACGTGATGCAGGCGCTCGGCACCGATCTTGTGCTGGTGTGCAGCAACACTCTGGCCGGGGCGATCGACGACGATGCGCGCGCTGCCGCGGACCTGGCGGAAATGGCTGAGCGCGCCGCCCGCAGGGGTCTGCGCGTCGGCTATGAAGCGCTGTGCTGGGGCAGACATGTTCGGCGCTGGGGCCATGCCTGGCGCATCGTGCAGCAGGCGGCGCATCCTTCGCTCGGCCTGATCGTCGATAGTTTCCACACCCTGGCTTTGAACGACGATCCTGCCGGCATCGCGGATATTCCGGGTGAGCGTATCTTCTACGTCCAGTTGGCCGATGCGCCTCGCTTGTCGATGGACGTGCTCTCCTGGAGCCGTCATCACCGCAATTTCCCCTACCAGGGCGACCTGCCGGTGGATGGGTTCGTGCGCGCGGTGCTGGCCAGCGGCTACCAGGGGCCGTTGTCGCTGGAAGTGTTCAACGATCATTTCCGCGCCGCCCCGGCCCGGACGATCGCGCGCGACGGCCTGCGCTCGCTGATCCTGGCCGAAGCCCAGGCCGGCGGCGCTGAGCCTCTGCCTGGTCTCGCGGAGCTGGGTGGCATCGAGTTCCTCGAATTCGCCGTCGATGAGGTCGCCGGCGAAGAACTGGCCGGCTTCCTCCGCCGCCTCGGCTTTCGCCATGCCGGCAGCCACAAGTCGAAATCCGCGCAGCTCTACCGTCAGGGCAACATCAACCTGGTGCTGAACAGCGAGCAGGACAGCGCGGCGTCGGAGCATTTCCAGCATCACGGCCCCTCCGTCTGCGCGATGGCGTTGCGGGTGGACGATCCGGCCCGCGTGCTGGCCCGGGCCCGGGCCCTGCTGATCCCCGAATGGCGCGAGCGGATCGGCGAGGGCGAGCGCCGCATTCCCGCGGTGCGCGGCCCGGATGGCACGCTGGTCTATCTGGTCGCGCGCGACGCGCCGGGCGAAACGTTCTGGCGGGATGATTTCGACCTGCTGCCCACGAAAGCGGAGGGCGCCGGCCTCACCACGATCGACCATCTGGCTATGGCACTGCCGGCCGGGCGCATGGACACCTTCGTGCTGTTCTGGCGCTCCCTGTTCGGCTTGGAGCCGCAGCCGGTTTGGGATCTGCCGGACCCGTACGGCCTGATCCAGAGCCGCGCGATGGTCAGCCCCACCGGCACGGTGCGCCTGACCTTCAACGTGTCGGAGGCGCGCGAAACTGCCACCAACCGTTTCGTTTCCGCCTTCGCCGGCGCCGGTGTGCAGCACATCGCCTTCGCCACCGCCAACGCCGCCCTGTCCGCCGTCAGCCTGGAGCAATCCGGTGCGGCGAAGCTCGCCTTTCCCGCCAATTACTACGAGGACGTCGCCGCCAGGTTCAGCCTGGAGGATGAGGCGGGGGCGGAACTGGAACGCCTCGGCCTGCTGTATGACCGGGATGCGCAGGGCGAGTTCCGCCATGCCTACACCGAGCCGTTCCACGACCGCTTCTTCTTCGAGATCGCCGAACGCCGAGACGGCTATGCCGGCTTCGGCGCCGCCAACGCCGCCGTACGGATGGCCGCCCAGGCCCGCCGTATTCCACCGCAGTTCTAGCCAAAGGAAACGCCATGCTCCCCGATGCCGAATTCGTCCAGCGCGACCGCGGCCTGCACCCGCCCGGCTTCACGCCGTTCTACAAGACCAGCGTCACCCGCTCGCCGCGCCTGCCGCTGATCTCGCTGCAGAACTCCCTGTCGGAGGTCACCGGTCCGCGCTTCGGCCACG
>JBBIQA010000022.1:7228-28580 GCA_037442565.1 Rhodospirillales bacterium | reverse complement strand
GCCTGCAAGGACATCCTGCTGGAGATCTGGCAGGCCAACGCCGCCGGAAAATACGACCATCCGGCCGACCGCCAGGCCAGGCCGATCGACGCCGGCTTTCATGGCTGGGGGCGCGCCGGCACCGACTTCGCCACCGGTCTGTTTTGGTTCGAAACCATCAAGCCCGGCGCGGTCGAGGGCCGCCACACCAGGGCGATGGCGCCGCATGTCAGCTTCTGGCTGGTCGCGCGCGGCATCAATATCGGCCTGCAGACACGGATGTATTTCTCCGACGAGGAAGCCGCCAACGCCGCCGATCCGGTGCTGAACATCATCGAGCAGCCGCAGCGCCGCCAGACCCTGATCGCCCGGCGGGAAGAGCGGGACGGCCAGACCGTCTATGTCTTCGACATCCACCTGCAGGGCGAACGCGAAACGGTGTTCTTCGATGTCTAGGGCCATCGCCGCTATGGACACCGCCGCGTCATGATCACCGGCCGTACCCGGCTCATCGCGCATATCGGCTGGCCGACCGAGGCCTTCAAGGCGCCGATGATCTACAATCCCTGGTTCGAACAACAGGGGATCGAGGCGGCGGTCGTGCCGCTGGGCGTGGAGGCGGCCGACTACGCGCAAATCCTGCGCCCGCTGTTCCGGATCAGGAACCTGCACGGCGCGCTGATCACCATGCCGCACAAGGTGACCACGGCCAGCCTGGTGGACGAAATGTCCACCACGGCAAAGATCGCCGGGGCCTGCAACGCGGTCCTGCGCCGCGCCGACGGAACCCTGCTCGGCGACATGTTCGACGGCGCCGGCTTCGTGCGCGGCGTGGCGCGCAAGGGCCGCAGGATCGCCGGGGCCAGTGCCCTGGTGATTGGCGCCGGCGGCGTCGGCTCCGCCATCGCCGCCTCCCTTGCCGCCGCCGGAGTTGCGTCCATGGGCCTGTTCGATGCCGCGCCCGCTTCGGCCGAGGCGCTCGGCCAGCGATTGCAGCAACATTATCCGGCCTTGCGGATCCGCCTCGGATCGAAGGACTCGGGCGGCTACGACATCGTCGTCAACGCCACGCCGCTCGGGATGCGGGAGGATGACCCGCTGCCCGTCGACGTCTCCAGGATTTCGCCGGATGCCTTCGTCGGCGAGGTCGTCATGAAGCAGGAATTCACCCCGCTGCTGCGCGCCGCACAGGCCAAGGGCTGCACGGTCCAGGTCGGCACCGACATGCTGTTCGAAATGATCCCGGCCTATCTGGAATTCTTCGGCTTCGGCACAGCCACGCCCGAGGAACTGCGCGCGGTGGCGCGGCTGAGCTATTGAAGCGCCCGCCCCTGTCTCACGCGTCCGGCGGCGCGAGCCTGCCGGCTTCGGCGCGCACCGACGCGGCGATGGCGTCGGTTACCGCGCGGATGCGCGGCGTATGGCGGATGTCGTTGTGCACCGCCAGAAATATCTCCCGCACCGGCGTCGGCACCGGCGTGGCCAGGCGCACCAGCCCCGTGCCGTCCCCCATGAAGCGCGACAGCACCGCCAGCCCCATGCCGGCCAGGGCGGCCGCGCGCTGCCCGTAGCGGCTGTTGTGGCGAACCGCCGGGCGCGCCTGCTGCGTCAGCCCCGCGAACCAGGCCATCTCCACCAGTCCCATCGCCTCTGACGGATTGAGGATCGTCGTATGTCCCGGCGCGCCCGCCGCGAAATCCGGCGCACCGTGCCGATCGAGATACTCGGCCGAGGCATAGACGCCGAAGCCCAGCGCGCCGACCTTGCGCACCGCCAGGTCGTTCTGCGTGATCCGCGCGAGCCGGAGCGCGATGTCCGCCTCCCGCCTTGTCAGGCTGAGGCTGCGCGCGTCGGTGGCGATTTCCAGCACGATGCCGGGATGCTCGCGCTGCAGCCGGGCGAACGCGTCCGTCAGCAACTCCACAGCCAGGATCTCGATCGTCGTTACCCGCACCACGCCTTCCAGCCGGATGTCGCGCCCGGTGATGCGGCGCTCCACGGCAAGCGCCTCCGCCTCGATCCGCTCGACATGGGCGAGGATGGCCTCGCCCGCCGGCGTCAGCAGGTAGCCGGTCGGCGTCTTCGCCAGCAGCCGGGCGCCGGCGCGCGTCTCCATCCCGGCCAGGCGGCGGCCCATGGTTGTCTGCCGCACCCCCAGCGCGCGGGCCGCGGCGGACAGCGTGCCGTGGCGGGCAATGGCGAGGAAGCTTTGCAGATCGTCCCAAGGCAGTGTCATCGGGCGGCATCGTCCCTATGCGTTTTCGCATGGGCATTCTGCGACAATCGTCAATTCCATGCAAAGAGGAAAAGGACGATCTGTCTGCCAACGCATCACCGCCACCCCCAACGCTTCACGACCGCCCCATGACCCGGAGAAACCCATGTCCCACTCTGCCTCCGCCATCCCCGCCGCTTCCTCCGTCAGCCTGCCGGCCAACGCCGCCTTGGCCGCCTACGGCACCGCCGCGCTCCGCATCGGCCTCGGCGCGCTGTTCCTGGCGCATGGCAGCATCAAGCTGTTCGTCTTCACTCCGGCCGGCACTGCGGCCTATTTCGCCTCGCTCGGCCTGCCCGCCTTTCTCGCCTATCTGACCATCGCGGCGGAATTGATCGGCGGCGCGGCGCTCGTTCTCGGCGCCTATAGCCGCATCGCCGCGCTGGCCCTGGTGCCGCTGCTGCTCGGTACGATCGTCACGGTGCACGGCCACAAGGGCTTCATGTTCACCTCCCCTGGCGGCGGCTGGGAATTCCCGGCCTTCTGGGCCCTCGCGCTGGTCGTCCAGGCGCTGCTCGGCGACGGTGCGCTGTCCATCCGGCGCGCCCGCTGAGCCGGGAGCGGAGACCGACCGCCATGCTGCCCAGTATCTTCCTCAGCCACGGCTCACCGGTCCTTCCCCTTGTCCAGGCGCCGGCCCGGGACTTCCTGTCCGGTCTGGGCGCCTGGGTCGAGGCGCATCACGGCCGACCGAAGGCGATCCTGGTTGCCTCCGCGCATTGGGAAACCGCGGTGCCCACCGTCAACGCCGTCGCGGTGAACCCGACGATCCACGACTTCTTCGGCTTCCCCGAGGCGCTGTACCGGATGTCCTATCCGGCGCCCGGGAATGCGAAACTTGCCGATCGGGTCAGCGATTGTCTCTGCGCGGCCGGTCTGGCCAGCTCCATCGACCATCAGCGCGGCCTCGATCACGGCGCCTGGTGTCCGCTCATCCTCGCCTGGCCCGGCGCGGATATTCCGGTGTTGCAGGTTTCCGTGCAAAGCGGCCTCGGCCCGGCGCATCATTTCGAACTCGGCACGACGCTGCGCCCGCTGCGCGAGGAGGGCGTGCTGGTCATCGGTTCCGGCAGCTGGACGCACGACCTGCGCCGGTTCCGCGGCCAGCCGATCGGCGCGCCGGAAGCGCCGGACGTTGCCGAGTTCAGCGATTGGATGGATAAGGCGGTGATGCAGGCCCGGCGCTGCGACCTGCTGACCTATCGCCACCAGGCCCCGCACGCCGTGCGGCAGCACCCGACCGAGGAACATCTGCTGCCGCTGTTCGTGGCGCTCGGCGCCGGTGGCGCGGAAATCCGTGCGGAACGGCTGCACAGCAGCGCCACCTACGGCGTGCTGCGCATGGATGCTTACGCCTTTCACTGAATTCGTTCGAAACTACCCTCAACCACCAGGAGACTTTACGGATGGCTCAATACAACATCGGCGTCATTGTCGGCAGCCTGCGCAAGGACTCGCTGAACGCGAAGCTGACCACCGCTCTTGCCCGGCTGGCGCCGGCGGAATTTTCGTTCAAGCAGCTGCAGATCGGTGACCTGCCGCCGTACAACCAGGATGACGACGCTGCCCAGGCCGCATCGGTGCTCCGGCTCAAGGGCGAGATCGCCGCGGCGCAGGGCCTGCTGTTCTCGACACCCGAGTACAACCGCTCGATGCCGGGCGTCCTGAAGAATGCCATCGATCACGCCTCGCGCCCGTACGGCAAAAGCGCCTGGGCCGGCAAGCCCGCCGGGGTGCTCGGCATCTCGGTCGGCGTGATCGGCACCGCGCTGGCACAGCAGCATCTGCGCAACATCCTCGCCTATCTGGACGTGCCGACGATGGGCCAGCCGGAGGTGTTCCTGCAGGCGAAGGAAGGGCTGTTCGACGCCGACGGCAATATCGGCGAGGCCAGCCGCGGCTTCCTGCAGGGCTGGATGGACCGCTATGTCGCCTTCGTGAAGCGCCACGTCGCATAGAACCGATCCTCCATCCGGCACTTCGGGCCGCGGTCTTTTCCGGCTCCCGACCATGACCACCGCAATGACCGGATCGGACGATCCGGTCATTGTGCGTTCCGCTCCCCTCTTCGGGTGCGCTTGCGCCGGCGGCCGCACTCTCGCAGGATGTTTCGCAACGACGCCCTCGGGGAGGAAACAATCAGCATGGATCTGGGATTTATCGGCCTCGGCCAGATGGGCGGCGCCATCGCGGAGCGCCTGCTCGGCGATGGCAACCGTCTGCACGTCTTCGACACCTCGGCCGACGCGATGGCGCGCTTGCGTGAACTCGGCGCCATCGGCCATGAATCCGCCGCCGCGGTTGCCGCCGCCGCGCCCATCGTGTTCGCCTGCCTGCCGGAACCGAAGATCAGCGACCGAGTGGCGGACGAGCTCGCCGCGTCACCTGGTGCGATGCGCCTCTATGTCGAAATGTCCACCATCGGCCGGCAGACGATGATCGGCATCGCCGAGCGGCTGGGCGCGCGCGGCGTCACCGTGGTCGATTGCCCGGTCAGCGGCGGTCCGGCCGGCGCGCGGGCCGGCACGCTGGCCACCATGGCGGCCGGGCCGCGCGCGGCGCTGGATGAACTGCGCCCGCTGCTCGCCCGCATCGGCAACTCTCCGTTCGAGATTGGCGAGAAGCCGGGACTGGGGCAGATGATGAAGCTGGTCAACAACATCATGGCCATCGCCAACCAGACGATCACTTTCGAGGCGCTGGTGCTCGGCGCCAAGGGTGGCCTCGACCCCGACCTGATGGTGGAGGTCATCAACAAATCGACCGGGCGCAGCGTTGCCTCGGAAACCATCGTGCCGAAGGCGGTGCTGCCCCGCAGCTTCGATTTCGGCGCGCGCCTCGCGGTGCCCTACAAGGATCTGGCTCTCGGCCTCGCCGAGGCCGAGGCGCTCGGCGTGCCGATGTGGACCAGCGAAACCGCGCGCCAGGTCTGGCGGGTCGCGCTCGGCCAGGGCATGGGCGGAGAGGATTATTCGGCGCTGATCAAGTTGATGGAACGCTGGGCCGGCACCGAGGTGCGGGGCAGCCGGGCGCCGAAAAGCTGAGCACCCGGCGTCAGCCGCTCCCAATCGTGCGGCCGGGGCGAGGCGGTATGGTTACATCCGTCCCATCCGGCCCCACATCAGCTCGTCGGCGGTTTTCTTCTGGTCATCGGTAAGCACCGCGTAGAGCGCCTTGCCAGCGGCCAGCCTGGACTTCAGGGTCTCGAGCCGCGCCGTCATCATCTGGATCATGGCCTCCGCCCGCTCGGGACCGGCCGCCGGCATTCCCGCCTGCGCGATCTTCGCCATCGCGTCCTTCAGGCTCGCCGCCCCCGCCCGCATCGCGGTGGCATAGTCGTTCCACTGCGGCATCTGCGCGTCGGTTATGGCAAGTTCGGCCCTGAGAAAGGCAATCCGCCCCTCGATATGCTCGAACGGCTGCATACGCCCGCCCATGCCCATGCCCATGCCCATGCCCATGCCCACGCCGGGGCCACCGTGCATCATGCGGTGCATCATCCCCATCATGGGCATCCCCCCTTGGGACATCCCTGGCCCCGCGCCACCGGTCATCATCTTGTCCATGCCCATCATCGGCATGGTCCCGGCCGTGCCGCCCGGCGGCGTCATCGGCATGCCCGGCATAGCCGCCGGTGGTTGCATGCCCGGATGGGGTGCACCCGGATCCGCTGTGGTCTGGGCGTTGGCGAGGGTGAAGCCGCCAAGAAGCGTGATCGCTGCTAGTGTCAGGCGTGCCGAGTTGCGCATGGGTACCTCCGGAAACGCACCTATACCCAGCAGGAGCGGACCGCATTGATCTGGGTCAGTATCCCAACCTCATGGCGATCCTCATCCGGCAGGACGGGCGAGACGCCTTGTTGACCGGTGAAATTCGGGGAGAATGGCACCAACGCGTCAGGTGGCGCGCAGAGTTCGGCAGCACGCAAAAACAGCCGGTTGGAGGGAGCGTCAGGCCATGGTTCGTTCAGGGTTGGATCCCGTGGATCCCCGTTCGGTGTTCGATGACATGGTCTCCCAGGGCGACCTGATCCTGGACCGTTTCGACGCCTGCGTGCAGCGCCATCCCGGCAAAATCTTCCTGCATTACGGCGAGGACGGCCTCCAGCTGTCGTTCGCCGCGTTCGGCCGCGATGTCGATGCGCTGGCGGCCGGGTTCGTAGCCCTTGGCGTGGAGCCGGGCGACCGGGTCAGCGTGATGACGCGCAACTCCCTGGTCGCGACCCTGGCGATGTTCGCCGCATGGCGTGCCGGGGCGGTCTATGCGCCGGTCAATTTCAACTATACCGGCCGGCTGCTGAGCTATCAGCTGAACGACACCGCGCCGCGCGTGCTGCTGGTCGATCCCGCCTGCGCCGCCTCGGTGGCCGGCGTGCTGGAGGACATCGCGGTGCCGTCCTTCGTGCTGCACCGGCCGGGTCCCGGTGCGCATGATTTCGATCCGGCTTCACAGATACGCCTGCCGCCGGAGCGCACGACGGAGCTGGCGGACCTGTTGGCCACGCCGGGCTCCGCCCCACTTGTGCCGCGCGCCTACGCCGACCTCGCCAACATCATCTACACCTCCGGCACCACGGGCCCGGCCAAGGGCGTGCTGCAGGGCTTCCGCTGGATCAACCAGTATACCTATCTCATGCGTGCCCTGAATGGGCCGGACGACGTGATCTATTGCGATCTGCCGCTGTATCACGTCGGCGGCGCCTTCTTCCTGATCGCGCGCGCCTGCTGGAACGGCAACACGGTGTCGCTGTGGGACCGCTTCAGCCCCGCCCGGTTCTGGGACCGGATTACCGCCACCGGCGCCACGACGGCGGTGCTGGTGGACGTCATGATCCCCTGGCTCATGAGCGGCGAGCCGCGTCCCAGCGACCGCGCCAACACGTTGAACAAGGTCCATATGCAACCGCTGCCGCTGGCGCATCACGAGGTTGCCAAGCGCTTCGGCATCGATTTCGTCACCTGCGGCTACGGCCAGACCGAGGCTGGGCTGGGCTTCGCCGCGCTCATTGATGAGCTGGGTGACGAGATGGGCACGCCGGCGGAGCTCTGGCGCGGCCCGGACAAGGCGGCGGTGCGCGCCGCCGCCCGGCGGCTCGGCATGCCGGTCGTGGCCGGCAGCCAGAAGTTCGCCAAGGGCTATATGGGCCTGCCATCGCCGCTGCTGGAACCGGCGGTGCTGGACCCCGACGACAACGAGGTGCCGGTGGGCAGCGTCGGCCAGCTTGCCTTCCGGCCGCGCTTCCCCTCCCTGATCCTCGAGGCCTATTTCAACAAACCCGAAGCCACGCAGCGAACCTTCCGCAATTGCTGGTTCCACACCGGCGACGCGGTCTACCAGGGTGCCGACGGCAACTGGTACTTCGTCGACCGCATGGGCGGCTTCTTCCGCGTGCGGGGCGAGAATGTCTCGTCCTACCAGGTCGAGGATCTGCTGAACGCGCATCCGAAGATCCGCGCCACCGCCGCGATCCCCATTCCCGCCGCCATCGGTGACGAGGAGGACGTGGCGGTGTTCATCGAACTGATCGAGGGCCATTGGATGGACGAGGCGGAGCTGCGCGACTTCGCCGCCGAGGTGATGCCGAAATACATGCAGCCGAAACATGTCCGCTTTATCGAGGCACTGCCGCTGACGCCGAGCAGCAAGATCGAAAAATACAAGCTGAAGCAGCAGCTCCTGGCCGAGCTCGACGCCTCGGCCTGAATTCCGCTTCGCCGCCGTCAGCTGCGGATCACGATGCCTGCTGTTTCCAGCATCCGCCAGGCCGCCTCGGCATCGTCCACGAAATGCAGCAGATCGAGGTCGCCCGCCGCCACCATCCCGTTATCCGCCAACGCCTGCCAGTTGATCAGGCTGTGCCAATAGGCCGGATCGACCAGCACGATCGGCACCGGTCCCAGCCTTCCCGATTGGCGCAGGGTCAGCAGTTCGAACAATTCGTCCAGCGTGCCGAAGCCGCCCGGGAACACGATCAAGGCCCGGGCGCGCATTGCCAGATGCAGTTTGCGGATGGCGAAATAATGGAACTGGAAGGTCAGCTCCGGCGTGGTGTAGGGGTTCGGTGCCTGTTCCTTCGGCAGGCGGATGTTGAAACCGATCGCCGGTGCGTCGGCGTCGTAGGCGCCTCGGCAGGCCGCCTCCATGATCCCTGATCCGCCACCGGTGGCGATCACGTTGTCGCGAATGCCGGCAACCGGATGCGCGGCGCCGCCGCGTTCGGAGGCGATGCGGCCGAAGCGCCGCGCCTCGGCATACCAGAAGGGCTGGCGGTCCGGCCCGTCCTCGCTCACGCGTGAACTGCCGAACACCACCAGGGTGGACCGCACGCCCGCCGCGCGCAGCGCCTCGTCCGCCTTGGTGCACTCCACCTGCAACCGGACCCCGCGCATCACCGGGCTGAGCAGGAAATCCTTGTCGAACATCGCCAGCCGGTAGCTCGGCCAGTCGCGGGAGCTTCCGGCGCGGCGTGGGCGGCGGGTCATGGCAAATTCCTTCCTCGGTGGCCGCGCGTATGGTCCCCGCGGCGCGGGATGGCTAGTGTGCCGGGAATGACGGGCTGGCGAAACAACCGGGTTGACGAGGACACGAACATGACGGTGACCCTGAAGGTCTGCGGCGCGGCGCGTACGGTCACCGGCCTCTGCCTGCTGTTCGAGGCGCCGGGCGCTCGTTTCCTGGTCGATTGCGGCATGTTCCAGGGGCCGAAGACGCTGAAGGCGCTGAACTACGAGCCGTTCCCGTTCGATCCGCGCAGCCTGGATTTCGTGTTGCTGACGCATGCGCATATCGATCACAGCGGCCTGCTGCCACGCCTGGTCAAGCTGGGCTTTCGCGGCCGCATCCACGCCACGCCCGCCACGATCGACCTGTGTTCCTGCATGCTGCCGGATTCCGGCCATATCCAGGAAACCGAGGTCGAAATCCTGAACCGCCGCAACCGCCGCCGTGGACACGATCCGGTGCAGCCGATCTATACCGCCGATGACGCCGAGCGCACGCTCGTTTGTTTTGAGGCCGTCGAATACGATGTCTGGAACGATCTGGCCCCGGGCCTGCGGGCGCGATACTGGAACGCGGGGCACATGCTCGGTTCGGCATCGATCGAGCTGGAGTTCGGGCTACGCGACACGGGCATGCGCGTGATGGTTTCCGGCGACATCGGACCGGATGCAACCACGCTGCAGCCGATACCGACCGGGCCGCAAACAGGGCTCGACCACCTGATCGTCGAATCCACCTACGGCGACGAGGATCGCCCCGCCATCACCCTGCAAGCACGCCGCGCGGCGCTGGCGGAACTGGTGCGCGCGGCGGCGAAGCAGGGCGGCGCGCTGCTGATCCCCACCTTCGCGGTCGAGCGCGCGCAGGAGGTGATCCTCGATCTGGTCCAGCTGATGAACGCCAGCCAGGTGCCAGAGGCGGTCATTCATCTGGACTCGCCGCTCGCCACCCGTGCCAGCCGCGTCTTCCTCCGACATGCCGGTACGCTCGACGACGCGGACGAACTGCGCGCGGCGCTGTCGTCGCCACGGGTCCGCTACGTGCTGAACGGCGAAGAGAGCTATCGGCTCGGCCGCACGGAGGGCTTCCACATCGTGCTCGCGGGCAGCGGCATGTGCGAGGCCGGGCGCATCCGCTCGCATCTGAAGGCGCGGCTGTGGGACCCGCGCACCGTGGTGGCGCTGGTCGGCTTCCAGGCCGCCGGAACCCTCGGACGCCTGTTGCAGGACGGCGCCACCCGGGTCCGCATCCAGGGCGACACGATCCAGGTCGGCGCGCGCATCGCCCGCATCGAGGGGTATTCCGCGCATGCCGACGGCCCCGAGCTCGGCCGCTGGGTGGCCGCCCGCGGGCCGATCCGCGGCGGCGTCTTCCTGGTGCATGGCGAGCCGGAGGCGATCGAGGGGCTGGCGCGTCGCGTGATCGGCCGCGGCCTCGTTCCCGGAGCGGCCGTGCTGCGTCCGATGCTCGACGACGGCTTCCGGCTGGAGCCCGGCGCGGTCCCGGCGGCGGACTCCGCGCTTTCCGCCCGGCGGCGGACGCAGCCCGAAACGGTCGGCCGGCCGGACTGGCACAATGAACGCGCCGCGCTGCTGCTCGGCATCGAGGAAGCGCTGGAGCGGGCAGGGGACGATGCAACCCGCGCCAACCTGCTGGAACGTCTGCGGCGGGCCCTGCACGATCATTGACAGCTGGTCATTCCACTGTTGCGATGATCGCCGGTCGACGTTTACTGTGTCGTTGCAACGATCACAAAACCGGATCGTCGGCATAATGCCGGAATGACAAAGAATTTCCTCTGATCGGAGCGTCGTCCATGCGGCTTCTCGTCAAGGCAAACCCGCTCGCGTCCCGTCTCCGCCTGGGGGTCGCCGGGCAGACCCCGATTGCGCTGCGGCCGATGATGCCGAGCATCGATTCCGCCCGGCCGCTCGGCATGGCGGCCGCGGGGGCGCCGCTGGCCTGGCATCTGACCGAGGACATCGACCCCGGCGCCAACCCCTGGGATGCCTGCCACGACCTGATGCGCGACGGCCTGGGCTTCGGCGCGGGGGGCTTCGGCGCGGGCGACGCGGTGGCGCTGGCGGAACCCGACCTGGAGCAGAACTGGGTTTCGCCGCGGGAAGGCGGCCTCGGCTATGCCGGCGGCCGCAACGGCGCCCAGGCCGATCCGCAATCGGGGGACTATCCGAAGGGACCTTCCGATGGCTGGTTCGCGCGCGAAGAATTCTCGGGCCTTGGTTCGGCGCGGGCAACGGTCGGCGACGGGCCGCCGCGGATACGCATCGCGCATCTGGACACCGGCTACGATCCGACCCACCACACCCTGCCGGCCGGGCTGCTCCCGGCCCTGGCGCGCAACTACGCCGACCCGAAGCCGAACGGCGATCCGCAGGACAACGCGCTGGACCAGAAGACCGCCGAGGTGAACCCGATGTTCGGCCATGGCACGGCCACCCTCGCGCTGCTGGCCGGTGAGCCCTATGGCGGCGCGCGCAGGTTCGAGGTCGTGCCGGTTCGCGTCGCGAACTGGGTCGTGCTGTTCCGCAACAGCGCCATCGCCCGAGCCTTCGACTACGTGCACGAGCTATCGAAGAATCCGGCGACCCGCTGTGATGTCATCAGCATGAGCATGGGCGGCCTCGCCTCGGCCGCCTGGGCCGACGCCGTCAATGCGTTGTATGACGCTGGTGTGGTGGTGGTCACCGCGGCAGGCAACAATTACGGCAATCTGCCGGTGCGCAGCATCGTTTATCCCGCGCGGTTCAACCGGGTGCTGGCGGCCTGCGGCGTGATGGCGGACGGAAACCCCTATACCGACCTGGCGCCGAACCTGATGGCCGGCTGCTACGGTCCCGGCCGCAAGATGCGCACGGCACTGTCCGCCTTTACCCCGAACGCGCCCTGGGCGCGTTTCGGCTGGCCGGATATCGTCGACCAGGACGGCGGCGGCACCTCCGCCGCCACGCCGCAGATCGCCTCGGCGGCGGCCCTGTGGCTGCACCGGCACTGGAATGAGGTGCAGGGCCTTGCCGGCTGGCAGCGGGTGGAGGCGGTGCGCCAGGCGCTCTTCCAGGCCGCCGGCCGGGCGGATGCGCCGCCCGACGACCATCTCGGCCGCGGTCTGCTGCGGGCCCAGGCCGCACTCGGCATCGCACCGGCGGACCCGGCCTCGCTGCGGCGGGAGGCCGAGGATACCACGGAATTCGCCATCCTGCGGCTGCTGACCGGTCTCGGAGTGGCCGCTCCCGCCGCCAACCGCATGCTGGAACTGGAGGCGCTGCAACTCTCCCAGCGCTCTCGGGCAGTCGAGGATGCGCTGGGCGGGCGCGATCCCGACGATCCGGCCATGACCGACCGGGCCCGCCGCGCCGTGCTGGAGGCGTTGGCCGGCGATCCGGCCTGTTCGCGCACGCTGCGCGGCCTGATCCGTGACCGGCTGGGCGTGATCCAGGTGCCGGCTGGGGTGCCGGAGGGCGTATCGGCGCCGGCCGAAACCGCCAGGCGAATGCCGCGCGGCTGGTCCCCCGACATGCCCAAGGTGCCGGTCCCGCGTGTCCGGCGGCTGCGCGTGTTCGCCTTCGATCCCGGTTTTGCCAGCCGCATGGGAACCCGCCGGATCGCCAACACGACGATCGAGCTGGACTGGGAGCCGAACCTGCTGCCCGGGCCGGTCGGCGAATACCTGGAGGTCGTGGACATCGATCCCGCGAGCCAGCGCGCCTATGCCCCGGTCGATCTCAACAAGCCGGAATTGCTGGTGCAGGACGGGCTGGAGCCCAGCGAGGGCTCGCCGCAATTCCACCAGCAGATGGCCTATGCGGTGGCCATGAAGACCATCCGGCATTTCCGCGCGGCGCTCGGCCGGGTGCCGTTCTGGGCGGAGCGGGTGGTGCACGGAGCCGACGGCAGGTGGACCCACAACTTCGTGCGCCGCCTGCGGGTCTATCCGCACGGGCTGCGCGAAGCGAACGCCTATTACAGCCCCGACAAGCGGGCCCTGCTGTTCGGCTATTTCCGTGCCGTCGCGGAAGGCACGGAAGAGGTGCTGCACGGCGGCACGGTCTTCACCTGTCTGTCCCACGATATCGTCGCACATGAGACGACACACGCCCTGCTCGACGGCCTGCACCCGCGCTGGCGAGAGCCGACCAACCCGGACACACCGGCCTTCCACGAGGCCTTCGCCGACATCGTCGCCCTGTTCCAGCATTTCACCATGCCCGAGCCGCTGCTGGCCGAGATCCGCCAGGCGCGCGGGCGGCTGCGCTTCGGCGAGATGATGGCCGGGCTGGCGCGGCAGTTCGGCCAGGCGGTCGGTGGGCATGGCGCCCTGCGCAACGCGATCGGCAAGCCGGGAATGCCCACGGATTACGCCAACGCGCTGAACCAGGGGCCGCATGCGCTGGGCGAGGTGCTGGTGGCGGCGATCTTCGATGCCTGGCTGCAGGTGTACGAGGAGCGTGCGGCGGATCTGTTCCGCCTCGCCAGCGGCGGCACCGGGGTGCTGCCGAAGGGTGACATTCCGCACGATCTCGCCGAGCGCCTGGCCCAGGAAGCGGCGACGCTGGCCGGCCATTTCCTGTCCATCTGCATCCGGGCGCTCGATTACTGCCCGCCGATCGAACCGACCTTCGGCGAGTATCTCCGCGCCATGATCACCGCGGACCGCGACCTGGTGAAGGAAGACCCGTATGGTTACCGCGTCGCGATGGCCGACGGTTTCCGCAAGCGCGGCATCCTGCCCGAGGGCGTGCAGACCTGGTCGCCGGACGCGCTGGTCTGGGGGGAGCCAGACCCGGACGTGGACCTCTCCGCCGTCACCGACACGCTGCTGGAGATGGCCTCGAAATGGCGTGTCGACGGCGACCGGCTGGAGGCGTGGCAGGCCTCGCACGCGGATGCCGCGAAGCTGCATGATGTCCTGATGAACGCCCCCAACGCCGATAAGATATTGAGGGCGCTCGGCCTGCGCCTGCCGGACCGCAGGCAGCCCCCGGGGTGGCAGGATGCAACCATCGACGGTCAGCCGGGCCAGATCTCCGGCATCGAGGTGCATTCCGTGCGCCCCGCGCGCCGGATCGGGCCGGATGGGCAAGTGGTCTCCACGGTGGTGATCGAGATCACCCAGCGCTGGAAGCCGGTCGGTAGCACGGAATTCTTCCGCGGCGGCTGCACGATCATCTGGGACCGCTCGGATCGCACCGTGCACTACACGATCCTGAAACGGGTCGGCCATGCCGCGCGTACGGCGGCGCAGCAGAGCTTCCGCCTGTCGGCGGGCGCGGGCGGCTCGGCCCGCAGCAACTACTTCCCGCCGACCCGGAACGTCGCCGAGCCGTTCGCGATCCTGCACTCGGGCGGTTGAGGAGACACGCCATGACCCGGAAACCCGTTCCGTCCGCGCCGAAGCCCTCCGCCACGCCTTCCCCGGCGTCCGGCGTCCGCATTCGCATGTACCGGCTGGGCGTGGGGGACTGCTTTCTGCTGAGCCTGCCCGGACGCGGTGGCGCGCCGTTCCACATGCTGATCGATTGCGGCATCCACGCGGCGGAAACCGACGGCAAGAACCGCATCCGCCGCGCGGTGGAGGACATCAGCCGGGAAACCGGCGGCCGGATCGACGTGGTCATCGGCACGCACGAGCATTGGGACCATCTGTCCGGCTTCCTGCACGCCCAGGACATCTTCGCCGCCTGCACGGCCGGCGCGATCTGGTGCGCCTGGACGGAAGACCTGCGCGACCCGGTCGCCCGCGGCCTGCTGGGCAGCCGCGATCAGGGGGTCACCGCCCTGTGGGGGGCGGTCGGGCGGCTGCGGCTGGCCGATGCCTATGGCGCCACGGCGCAACGGAACTGGGACGGCGTGCTGGGCTTCTTCGGCGACTCACCCGGCATCGGCCCGAAGGCGAAGGCCGCCGCCGAGGCGATGCGCTCGCTGGCGAAGTCCGAAACGGACATCGTCTACCGCAACCCCGGCGAACCGCCCTTCGACAGCGTCAGCGACGACTGGCGCATCTTCGTGCTCGGTCCGCCGCGCGACCGCGGCCAGCTGGAGCACATCGATCCGCGCAAGGGCAGCGGCGAGGCCTATCCGCTCGCTGCCGCCGCGTTGGCCGATATTGCCATGGCCGCCGGCAGCCTGGCCTCCGCCGTGAGCGTCGAGGATGACCCGCCGTTCGAGGAACGCTTCCAGATACCGCTGGAGGCGACCCGCGCGATTCCCTTCTTCCAGGACCACTACTGGTCGGACCACACCCAAGGTGACGCGCCGGAGGAACGCGAGCAGGAATGGCGGCGCCTCGGCGAGGCCTGGCTGGACGGCGCCGAGACGCTGGCGCTGAAACTCGACGCGATCACCAACAACACCTCGCTGGTGCTGGCGATCGAGCTCGGGCCGAAGACGGCGACGGACAACCCGGTTCTGCTGTTCGCCGCCGATGCCCAGATCGGCAACTGGCAGTCCTGGCCGGCGGTGGAATGGCCGGACTATGCCGGGCGCCGCGTCACCGGCGCCGATCTGTTGCGGCGCACGGTGCTCTACAAGGTCGGCCACCATGCAAGCCATAACGCCACGTTGATGGATGGCGGGTTGGAAACGATGGAGCGGCTGCGCCTGGCGCTGGTACCGACCAGCGCCGAAATGGCGGGCAAGGTCGGCTGGGGAACACTGCCCTGGCCGGCACTTCTGGAACGGCTCGGGCAAAAGACCGCCGGCCACGTCCTGCGCAGCGATCAGGAAGCCCCTGCCGCCGCGCTGGCAACACCGGGTTTCCCGGCGACCGCCAGCGATCTGTGCTTTGATATTGTCATTCCTATCGAAATGAAGGGGGCCTGACCGTGGCCAGTCGATTGATGGCGTTCAGCCGCAGTGCCCGTCTCGCGCTGGCCGGTGTCGTCCTGCTCCTGCCGCTGGCCACCGCAGGCGCGGACGCGCCCGCCGCGTCCGTAACGCCGGCCACGTCCGTAACGCCGATCGTGCCAGTCACGCCTATCACGCCCGCCACGCCAGTGACGACGGTCCTACCGGTCACGCCAGTCACGCCGGTTACGACAACCACGCCGGTTACGACAATCACGACAGGTGCGACGGCCACGCCGGAAGCTGCCGCCACGGCGGCAACCGTCGCGTCCCTGTTGACCGGCGCCGGACTGACCGCGGCCTCGACCACGGTGCTGACATTGTTCCTGATCGCCGTGCTGTTGGAATCGGCGCTGGCGGTGCTGTTCAACTGGCGCCCGTTCATCGAGACCTTCAACGCCCGCGCCACCCGTCCGCTGGTCGCCTTCGTGGTTGCCATGCTGGTCGTGCGGTCGTTCGGTTACGATGCGATGACCGCGCTGATGGACGCCGTGCAGGGCAAGACGACCTTGTCTCCTGCCGGAACACTCGGTCAGGTGGTGACCGCGGCGATCCTGGCCGGCGGCAGCGCCGGGGTGAACACCATGCTCGTCGCGCTGGGCTTTCGCGAGGTGAAGACGCCGGCGACCATCGCCCCGCAGGTCAGTCCGCAGCACGCCTGGATCGCCGTTCGCGTCATCCGCAAGCAGTCCACCGGCGAGGTGCGCGTGCAGATCGGCAAGCCGGACCCCACCGCCCCCGACGACCTGACGAAGCTGCCGCTGGCCGGCGTCATCACCGAGACCAGCCCCTCGTCCGTCAGCGCGTTGAAAAAATTCTTCCTGCGCGAGAAGGGCCGCTTTCCCGGCTATGGCGGCCACGAGGTGCCGGCACTGGAGCCCTGCCAGATCGTGCTCAGCGCCAAGGCCGCAACAGCCACCGGCGACCTGACCGTCGTCCCGATCCCAAAGGGCTTCGTCCCCGCGCCCGGCGCCATCATCGACCTGACCGTGACGCTCTGACCGGCGGGTGGTGCCGCCCACGGCGCCTTGTATAGTGGCGGGAGACGAAATCAGGGAAACGCATGAGCCTGCCCGTGTCCGCCGAGCGGATCGCCCCCCGCAAATTCATCGGCAGCCGGGCCGAAGGTATCTGCCTGGTGCTGTTCACCGCCTGCTGCTGGGGCATGACCTGGCCGCAATCCAAGTTCCTGCTGTCCATGCTGCCCCCGTTCTCCATGCGCACGCTCTGCGGCGTCGCCGGCAGCCTGTTCGCGTTCGTGCTGGCGGCGGCCCGGCGCGAGCGGCTGATCCCGCCGCGCGACCAATGGCTCTGGCTCGTGGTTTTCGCCATGCTGAACTACGGGCTGTTCGTCGTGTTGACGACGCTGGCCCTGGTTTGGCTGAGCGCGTCGGAAGCCGTCGTCATCACCTATACCTTGCCGATATGGGCCTCCATTCTGGCCTGGCCGATGCTGGGCGAGCGCCTCAACCTGCATCGCATCCTCGCCATTCTGCTCGGCTGCGGCGGTGTCGCGGTGATGGTGGGCATTGGTTTCACGCCGCTGGCATCCGGTGCGACCGGGCAGGGGGTCTGGGCCAAGCTGCCGGGCGCCGCGGTGGCCCTGGTGGCGGCCTGGCTGTTCGGCCTCGGCACCGTGGTGGCGAAGAAGCATCCGCTGCGCCTGCCACCGACAGCGGGTGTCGCCTGGCAGGCGGCGATCGGCACAATCCCGGTGGCGCTGCTGTCGTTGTGGGAGCATCCGGTCTGGAGCGGCGTTACCGCCCACGGCTGGGCGGCGGTTGGGTATATATCGATTTTTCCGCTGTCGCTCGCCTACCTCACCTGGTTCCGCGCCCTGAAGCTGGTGCCGGCCTCCACCGCCGCCACAACGGTGCTGGTCTCGCCCATGGTCGGCGTGCTCGGCTCGGCGCTGATGCTGGGGGACACGCTGGGACCGCGACAATTTCTGGCCCTGGCAATGACGCTGATGGGGGTGGCGCTGGCCGCCCGCGCCTGAAGGATCGGCCGGACTTGCGTTCCCCGGGCGCCGTGCAAGGATCGGGCGTAACGCCGTAAAAGCCGAGGAACCGCCGGATGCCACACCCAGACCCGAGCGGCGCGGAGCGCCCCGCGCCATGAGCGACACCCTGCCCACCGCCGCCCGCGTGGCCGATCCCGGCATCCGCGCGCTGTACCGCCTGGAAAACCGCTGGCAGGCCTGGCTGGACGTGGAAGCGGCGCTGGCCATCGCCCAGGCCGATCTCGGTATCATCCCGCGTGAGGCGGCGGACGCGATCGCGGCGAAATCCCGGCTGGAACTGATGGACCGCGCCCGCATCGACGAGGGCTTCGCCCGCACCGGCCACACGCTGGTGCCGCTGGTGTGGGAACTCGGCCGCATCGTCGGCGAGCCGCATGGCGGCTGGGTGCATTGGGGCGCCACCACGCAGAACATCACCCAGACCGGCGACCTGCTGGTGCTGCGCCAGGCGCATGTGATCTTCCGCCGCCTGATCCGCGACATCCTCGCCGCCATGGCCGATCTGGCCGATCGCGGGGCGGAGATGCCGATCGCCGCGCGCACCCACGGCCAGCACGCCGTGCCGGCCACCTTCGGCTACAAGGTCGCCGCCTGGATCGATGAATTGCTGCGCCATGTCGAGCGGCTGGACCAGGCTGCCCCCCGGCTGTTCATCGCCATGCTCGGCGGCGCGGCGGGCACCTACGCCTCGCTCGGCGCGCAGGGCCCGGCGGTGCAGGCCGGCATCGCCCGGCATCTCGGCATGGGCTCCATGCGCGTGCCCTCCCGCGCCATCGGCGATCATGCCGCCGAGAATGTCCTGCTGCTCGGCCTGCTGGCCGCGACCTGCGGCAAGATCGCGCGCGAGGTCTACACCCTGATGAAGACCGAGTTCGGCGAGGTGGAGGAACCGGTGCCGCCCGGAACGGTCGGCAGTTCCACCATGCCGCAGAAGCGTAACCCGAAGCTCTGCCAGGACATCATCGCCGCCTGCGCCGAGGCGCGCGCCATGGTGCCGCTGGCACTGGAGGCGATGCAGACCGAGCACGAGGCGGACCGCACCACCAGCCTGATGAGCGACGCCGCGGAAAGCCGCGCCTGCATCGCCATGGGGGATGCGTTGAGCCGTCTGGCCGAGGTGATGCGCGGCCTGGAACTGCACCCCGGACGGATGCGCGCCAACCTCGACCTCGGCAACGGCCTGATCATGGCGGAGGCGGTGATGCTGGATCTCGGCCGCACGCTCGGCCGCCAGCATGCGCATGACGTGGTCTACGATGCCGCCCAGTCGGCGTTCGTCGAGAATCGCGCCTTCGGCGATCTGCTCGCCGCCGACCCGCGCGTCACCGCGCATCTGGGTCCGGCGGAGATCGCCCGGTTGCTCGATCCCACCGCCTACACCGGCCTGTGCGCCGCCATGGCCCGCGAGGGCGCGGAACGCGCGCGTGCCTTCTGCCGCAACAGCGATGCGAAAGGAGAAACCGCATGAACAAGCCATTGACCGGCGCGATCGTCGATTACGGCCCGGAAGCGGCCGCAATGCAGGCCTATCTGCAGCAGGGCGAGCAGCGAGCCTTCAGCCTGGGCAACCGCGGCCCGATCCGCTTCACCGCCGACGGCAAGCTGCATCCGGACATCCTGGATGCCTATTGGCGCTGCGGCTTCTACGTGTTCGAGAACGTGCTCCGCGCGGAGGAACTCGCCGACATCGAGCGCGACCTGCACGACATCCTCGATCGCCTGCCGGTCGAGCGCGGCGCGAAGCTGGATGCCAAGGGCCGTCCGGCGCTTGGCGTGGACAACAAGGCGCCGACGCTGTTCTGGTCCAGGCCGCTCGGCGACCCGTTCGGCGGCACCAGCCTGGCCGGCGGCCGCCACCCGGTGAAGATGTTCGAGCCGAAGCCCGCGTCCGACGCCCCGAAGGAAGTGGTGTACCTGATCCTCGGCTCGCTGCAATTTTCCGAGGCCGCCTTGCGGGTCTATGGCCATCCGCAGCTTCTGGCGGTGGCCGCCGCCGTCAACGGCGACGATTTCGTGCCGTTCAACGAGGCGCTGTTCATCAAGGAGCCGGGCCGCGGCGCCTCGGTCGCCTGGCACCAGGACGGCGTGACCCATTGGGACAGCCCCGATTGGGACCAGGGCTCGCACGGCTTCAACTTCATGGCCCAGCTATACGGATGCACGCCGGCGAACGGCGTCTGGGTGGTCCCGGGCTCGCATAAGCTCGGCAAGGCCGACATCAAGGCGATGGTCGCCGAAGCCGGCTCCGAGCGGCTGCCCGGCGCGGTGCCGCTGGTCTGCAAGCCGGGCGACGTCGCCATCACCAACCGCCAGATCGTGCACGGCTCCTTTGCCAACACCAGCGCCGACTGGCGGGTGACGGTGAATTTCGGCTTCCACCGCCGCCGCTCCGTGCTCGGCGTGATGGGCGCGGGCGTGCACAACGCCCCGGCGGTCTACGACGCCGCGCGGATCCACGAGCGCGCCCGTCTGATCGGCTACGGCATCGACGCCCGCCGGCAACGTTTCCCCGACGAGACGCCGTTCAGCTACGCGCCGCACGAAGCCGCCGGCGAAACCTACCGCTGGGACGAACCGGCCAGGGCCGCCATCCGCGACTACAACCTGCTCGACCTGAGCATCTGATCCCCGCGCCCGCCGGGCTTGATCCAGATCAACGCCTGGCTGGCGCGGCGGGAGGATCGTTGGGCCATGAACACCGACGACCTGATCGCCAAATACGACCAGCGCGTGCCGCGCTACACCAGCTATCCCACAGCGCCGCATTTCCAGCCGATGCCGGACGACACGGCGTATCGCGCCTGGCTCGGCGCGCTGGATGCGGATGGGGCGCTGTCGCTCTATCTGCACGTGCCGTTCTGCGCCTCGCTGTGCCTGTTCTGCGGCTGCAACACCACCGTCGCGCGGCACGACGAGCCGCTGCGGTCCTACACGCGGACCCTGCTGGAGGAGATTGACCTGGTCGCGGCGGCGATCGGCCGGCGCCTGACCGTCAAGCACGTGCATTGGGGCGGCGGCACCCCCACCGTGCTGCCGCCTGACGCGATGCTGGCGATCTCCGAGCGCCTGCGCCAGCGCTTTCATTTCGACGCCATGGCCGAAATCGCCGTGGAGGTCGATCCGCGCCAATTGTCCGACGGCGCCCTGCGGGCCGTCGGCGAGATGGGCACGACGCGCGCCAGCCTGGGGGTGCAGGATTTCGATCCCGTCGTGCAGGACTGCATCGGGCGGCACCAATCCTATCAAATGACCGCCGACTGTGCCGAACGGTTGCGTAGTGTCGGCGTCACCTCGCTCAATCTCGATCTGATCTATGGCCTGCCGCACCAGACCGAGGCCGGCATCGCCGAGACGGTGCAAACGGCGCTGCGCATCGCACCGGACCGCATCGCGATGTTCGGCTATGCCCATGTGCCGTGGATGAAGCGCCACCAGTCGCTGATCCCCGAGGCCGCATTGCCGGGCCCCGCCGCCCGTTTCGCGCAGCGCGAAATCGCCGAGCAGGTGATCGGCCGGGCTGGTTACCAGGCCATCGGCCTCGATCATTTCGCCCGGCCGGAGGATGATCTGGCGGTCTCCGCCCGCAATGCCAGGCTGCGGCGCAACTTCCAGGGCTACACCACCGACGACGCGCCGGCGCTGATCGGCCTCGGCGCCTCCTCGATCGGCTCGCTCGGACAGGGCTATGTGCAGAACGAAACTTCCGTGCCGAA
>JBBIQA010000022.1:0-7128 GCA_037442565.1 Rhodospirillales bacterium | reverse complement strand
CGTTCGTTCATCGGATCGCCGGAGTGCCCGCGCACCCAGCGCCAGTCGATGTCGTGCGGCTTGGCCGCGTCGAGCAGGCGGCGCCACAGATCCATGTTGGCGACCGGATCGCCGGAGGCATTGCGCCAGTTGCGGCGGACCCAGCCGGTGTGCCAGCGGGTGATGCCGTTCTTCACGTATTCGCTGTCGGTATGCACCACCACCCGGCAGGGGCGCTTCAGCGTCTCCAGCGCGCTCGCCGCCGCGGTCAGTTCCATGCGGTTGTTGGTGGTCGCGCTCTCGCCGCCGGAAAGCTCCCGCTCGGCGCCCTTGTAGCGCAGGATGGCGCCCCAGCCACCCGGGCCGGGATTGGGCTTGCAGCCGCCATCGGTCCAGATCTCGACCAGGTCCAGGGCCGTTTCGGAAGATACCGGATCAGATGCCATAGGCGTGCTCGTTCCGGGCCGCCAGGTGAAAGCGCAGGCGGCGGAGATACTCCAGAGGGTCCTTGCGGGTGACCAGCGCGCCGTCGGGGGTGTTCAGCCAGTCGAACAGCCGCGTCAGCAGGAACCGCAGCGCCGCGCCCTGGCACAGCACCGGCAGTGCGGCGCGCTCGGCGGCCGACAGCTTCCGCTGGGCCACATAGCCGGCCAGCATGGCGCGCGCCTTGGTGACGTTGAACGAGAAATCCGGCTCGAAGCACCAGGCGTTCAGGCAGATCGCCAGGTCGTAGGCGAGGATGTCGGTGGCAGCGAAATAGAAGTCGATCAGCCCCGACAGCTTCCCGTCCAGGAAGAACACGTTGTCGGGGAACAAATCGGCATGGATGTGGCCGACCGGCAGGTCCTTCGGCCAGGCGGCCAGGATGGCGGCCATGGCGTTGTCCAGTTCCGCCGCCAGGCCGGGGGCGATGTCGTCGGCGCTGTCGCGGCAGCGGTCGAACAACGCCGGCCAGCCGGCCGGGCCGAGCGCGTTGACCCGGCGGGGCGCGAAGTCGGCGCCCGCCAAATGCAGCGCGGCGAGCGCCGCGCCGACCGGTCCGCAATGGTCGACGCGCACGCGGCGCGGCCACACCCCGGGCAGGAAGGTGGTGATCGCCGCGTGCCGGCCGCACAGCAGGCGCAACGCCTGGCCGTCGCGCCCGCGCACCGGAAGCGGGCAGACGATGCCGCGCCCGGCCAGGTGTTCCATCAGGCCGATGAACCAGGGCAGATCGTCCGGGTTCACGCGCTTTTCGTACAACGTCAGGATGAAGTCGCCCTGCGTGGTGCGCAGCGAGTAATTGCTGTTCTCCACCCCCTCGGCGATGCCGCGGAAGGCGACCGCGCTGCCGATGTCGAATTCCGCCAGGAACGCGGTCAGCGCGTCGTCGGATACCTCGGTGTAGACGGCCATCCCGGTCAGTCCTGAACGGCGAAAGCGAGATGCAGGCAGCGGTCGGCCAAGTCGTCCTCACGATACGCCCACCGGTTTCGCGTCGATCCGGCCTTGCGTCGGTTGGGGGTTGCGTGATTTGTCCCGAAGCGCGGGCGCGCGCAGTATGCCGCCGCGCCGCCGCGCCGACAACGACCCATTGCTCCCGAGCGATGGGCCGGATGCATCCCAGCCTGGAGCCGTTGATGTCCTTTCGCCAATCCTTGTCCAACTCATTCATGCCGAGCCTGCCGTTGCCGAATTTCCGCAGAACCGCGTTGCTGGCGCCGCTGCTGCTCGCGGCACTCGCGGGGTGCAGCAAGTCGGACAAGAACGCCTTCGCCCCCCCCTGCCCGCGCGCGGCGATCCTGGGGGATGCCGCCGATCTGCTCCGCTTCCGCGACGGCGGCGGCCGCGATCTGACCGATCTGGTGATGACCGGGCGGATCCTGGGGCTGAACGGCGAGTGCAGGCCCGGCGACACCGCCAGCCAGCTCGCGACCAGCGCGCAGGTGAGCTTCCAGGTGACCCGCGGGCCGGCGATGGCGGGACGCCAGGCCGATGTGGCGATCTTCGTGGCAGTCAGCGAAGGGGACCAGATCCTGGATAAGAAGCTGATTCCCGTGCATGTCGAGTTCCCGCCGAACATCGACACGATCCGCCTGACGACGGACGCCATACCGATGACGCTGCCGATCTCGCCGGATAAATCCGGCGCGGCCTATGCCCTGACGACCGGGTTTCAGCTGACGCCGGCGGAGCTGGAAGTGAACCGGGCTCAGCGGAAGCGGTAGTCCTGAACGGCAGCGGCGCACCCATTCGTTACCCCGTAGCAAAGGGGCGGTTGAACCCGGACCGGGGATCGGTCATGGTGCAGCGTCTCGTGCATCCGGCGCGGGAGAGTGCGGACGTCTGCCCGTATCGGGCTGGCGCCGCCGCCGAAGGCGCAACCGGCCCCCGGAAACGCTCAGGCCCAAGGGACCGCGCCGGAAATAGGGATCTCTGGAAAGCCGGAGGACGCAGCCGCGTCCGCCGCACCGACGGAGTAAGGCTCGCAGGCCGGTAACGGCGCGGCGGGCTGAATCTCTCAGGTTCCGTGACAGAGGGGGGTCGTTCCTTTCGGCATGATGCCGGGGGGCGGCCTTTTCGCGTTCGGAGCCAGTTTTTGTCAGACACTCTCAAGACCACGCCGCTCGACGGCCTGCATCGGGCGCTGGGCGCCCGGATGGTGCCGTTCGCCGGCTATGCCATGCCGGTGCAGTACGACCTGACCGGGGAACTGGCGGCGCGCTGCCGGGGCGGGGTGCTGGCCGAGCACCTGCATTGCCGGGCAAAGGCGGCCTTGTTCGATGTCTCCCACATGGGCCAGGCCTTGCTTGCCGGACCCGGCGCGGCGGCGGCGCTCGAGTCGCTGGTGCCCGGTGACATCGCCGGGCTGAAGCCCGGGCGGCAACGCTACACGCTGCTGACCAGCGAAGCGGGCGGCATCCTCGACGACCTGATGGTGGCGAACCTGGGCGACGATCACCTGGCGCTGGTGGTGAACGCCGCCTGCAAGGACGCCGATTTCGCCCATATCGCCGCTTCCATGCCGGCCGGCGTGCGGCTGATGGTGCAGCCCGATCGCGGCCTGCTGGCCTTGCAGGGGCCGATGGCCGCAGCCGTCCTGGCCCGGCTGTCGCCGGGCGTGGACAAGATGTCGTTCATGGCCGTGGCCTCGGTGCCGGTGGCCGGGATCGAGTGTCTGATCAGCCGTTCCGGTTACACCGGGGAGGACGGCTATGAGATCTCCGTGTCCGCGCGCCAGACCGAGGATCTGGCCCGGCTGCTGCTGGCCGAGCCGGAAGTGGCGCCGGCGGGCCTGGGCGCGCGCGATTCGCTGCGGCTGGAGGCCGGGCTGTGCCTGTACGGCCATGACATCGACACCACGACCAACCCGGTCGAGGCGGCGCTGACCTGGACCATCTCCAAGCGGCGCAAGATGGAGTGGAATTTCCCCGGCGCCGCGGCGATCCGCGCCGCGCTGCATGACGGCCCGGCCCGGTTGCGCGTCGGCATCCTGCCCGACGGCCGCGCGCCGGCCCGCGAGGGGACGGAGATCGTCGACGCCGCCGGGGCCATGATCGGCCATGTGACGTCCGGCGGCTTCGGGCCCAGCCTGAACGCCCCGCTTGCCATGGGCTATGTGCGCGCCGACCTGGCCGCCGACGGCACGCCGGTTTTCCTGATGGTGCGTGGCAAGCCGTTGCCCGCCCGCGTCGCGCCGATGCCGTTCGTTCCCCACAATTATGTCCGTTGAGAGGATCATCATGTCCGAAATCCGTTACACCAAAGATCATGAGTGGGTCCGTCTCGAGGGCGACGTCGCCACGGTGGGCATCAGCAACCACGCGCAGGAAGCCCTGGGAGACGTGGTGTTCGTCGAACTGCCCGAGCCTGGCCGGGCGGTGGAAGAGGGCGAGGCCTGCGCGGTGGTGGAAAGCGTGAAGGCGGCCAGCGACATCTATGCGCCGGTGGCCGGGAAGGTGATCGAGGTCAATCACACCCTGGTGGACGAGCCCGGCACGGTGAATGCCGATCCGACCGAGGCCGGCTGGTTCTTCAAGCTGTCCGGCGTGGAGTTCGAGTCCTTCGCCGCGCTGATGGACGAGGACGAATACGCCGAATTCCTGGAAAGCGAAGCCGAATGAACGCGCAGCCAAATCCGCAGCCAAATGCCCTGGCCGAACTCGCCGCGCTGGAGGCGGCGGACGCGTTCGTCGCCCGGCATATCGGCCCGTCCGAGATCGAGATCGGCGCCATGCTGCGCGTGCTCGGCGCGGCGTCGCTGGACGAGGTGGCGGCGAAAACCGTGCCGCAGGCGATTCGCACAAACCGGGCGCTGGACCTGCCGGACGCGGTGGACGAGGCCGCGGCGATCGGCGAATTGCGGATGCTGGCGGCGAAGAACGTGGTGAAGAAGTCGCTGATCGGGCTCGGTTATCACGGCACCCACACGCCGCCGGTGATCCTGCGGAACGTGCTGGAGAACCCCGGCTGGTACACCGCCTACACGCCCTATCAGGCGGAGATCGCGCAGGGCCGGCTGGAGGCGCTGGTCAATTACCAGACGATGATTTGCGAACTGACCGGCATGGAGATCGCCAACGCCTCCCTGCTGGACGAGGCGACCGCCGCCGCCGAGGCGATGGCGATGGCGCACGCCCTGAGCAAGGCCAAATCCGACATCCTGGCCGTTGCCGCCGACATTCACCCGCAGACACGCGCCGTGCTGGCGACCCGCGCCAGGCCGGTGGGGATCACGCTGCTGGATGTCCCGCCCGGCGATGCCGCCGCGATTACGGCGGCTAAGGCCTTTGCCGTGGTGCTGCAATATCCCGGCAGCACCGGCGCCCTGCGCGACCTTTCGGGGGAGATCGCGGCGATCCACGCCGCCGGCGGCCTGGCGATCGTCGCCGCCGACCCGCTGTCGCTGGCGCTGCTGACGTCGCCCGGCGAGATGGGTGCGGACGTGGTCGTCGGCTCCGCCCAGCGCTTCGGCGTGCCGATGGGCTTCGGCGGGCCGCACGCGGGCTATTTTGCCACCAGGGACGCGCTGAAGCGCCACATGCCCGGCCGCCTGGTCGGCGTCAGCCTGGACGCGGCCGGACACCCGGCGATGCGCCTGGCGCTGCAGACCCGCGAACAGCACATCCGCCGCGAGAAGGCGACCTCCAACATCTGCACCGCGCAGGTGCTGCTGGCGGTGATGGCCGGGTTTTTCGCCGTCTGGCACGGTCCCGAAGGCATTTCCCGCATTGCCCGGCGGGTCAATCTGCAGGCGCGGCTGCTGGCCGAAATCGCGCGGCGGGCCGGCCTGAAACTGCGCCACGACGCCTTCTTCGACACCATCGCGATTGAGACCCAGGACGCCGATGCGCTGATGGCGCGCGCCGTTTCGGCCGGCTTCAATTTCCGCCGCATCGACGCCACCGGGGTCGGCATCGCGCTCGACGAGACGGTGACGCGGGCGGATCTTGTCGCGCTTGCCGCCATCCTGGGTGGCGACCTGGGCGCCGACCTGGGCGCCGATCTGGGCGGGGCGGCGGCGTCCATCCCCGCCGCCATCCTGCGCCGCTCCGCCTTCCTGGAGCAGGCGGTGTTCAACCGCTATCGGGCCGAGCACGAGATGCTGCGCTACCTCAAGCGGCTCGAGGACAAGGACGTCGCGCTGAACCGCAGCATGATCCCGCTGGGTTCCTGCACGATGAAGCTGAACGCGACGGCGGAAATGATCCCGGTCACGCTGCCGGGTTTTGCCGATATTCATCCCTTCGCGCCGGCCGATCAGACGCAGGGCTTCCTGGAACTGATCGAACGGTTGGCGGGCTGGCTGACGGAGGCCACCGGCTTTGCCGCGGTCTCCCTGCAGCCGAACGCCGGATCGCAGGGCGAGTATGCCGGGCTACTGGCGATCCGCGCCTATCAGGACGCGCAAGGGCAGGGGCATCGCGACATTTGCCTGATCCCGTCCAGCGCGCACGGCACCAACCCCGCCAGCGCGGCAATGGCCGGGCTGAAGGTGGTCGTGGTCGCCTGCGACAAGGACGGCAACGTCGATATCGCCGACCTGGCGGCCAAGGCGGAAGCCAATGCGGCCAATCTGGCGGCCCTGATGATCACCTATCCCAGCACCCACGGCGTGTTCGAGACCGAAATCCGCAAGATCTGCGATATCGTCCATGCCCAGGGCGGTCAGGTCTACATGGACGGCGCCAACATGAACGCGCAGGTGGGCCTGACCAGTCCCGGGCTGATCGGCGCGGATGTCTGCCACCTGAACCTGCACAAGACCTTTTGCATCCCGCATGGCGGCGGCGGACCCGGCGTGGGACCGATCGGCGTTGCGGCGCACCTGGTCCCGCATCTGCCGAACCACCCGCTGCGCGCCGACGCGGGCCCGGCCACCGGCTTCGGCCCGGTTTCTGCCGCCCCCTTCGGCAGCGCGCTGATCCTGCCGATCAGCTACGCCTATATTCGCATGATGGGCGCGGACGGCCTGAAGCGCGCGACCGAGGTGGCGATCCTGTCGGCCAACTACATCGCCGCCCGGCTGCGCGCGCACTATCCGATCCTGTACGCGGGCGCCAACGGCATGGTGGCGCATGAATGCATCATCGACTGCCGCGGCTTTCAGGCCGAGGCCGGCGTGATGGTGGAGGACATTGCCAAGCGGCTGCAGGATTACGGCTTCCACGCCCCCACCATGTCCTGGCCGGTCGCGGGCACGCTGATGATCGAGCCGACGGAGAGCGAGAGCCAGGCGGAACTGGACCGGTTTTGCGACGCGATGATCACCATCCGCGCGGAAATTGCCGCCATCGGCGCCGGCAGCCTGGACCGGGCGGACAATCCGTTGAAAAACGCCCCGCATACCGCGCGGGAAGTGATGGCGGATGCCTGGGGCCACGCCTACACCCGCGAACAGGCCGCCTTCCCGCTGCCCTTCGTCGCCGCGCATAAATACTGGCCGCCGGTCAAGCGGGTCGACAATGTCTACGGCGACCGGAATCTGGTCTGCACCTGCGCGCCGCTGGAAGCCTACGCCGAGGCGGCGGATTAGGGCTGGGATTCTGCCTACATCCCCAACGAACCAGTCCATGGGGTTGAGGGGACGAGTCCCCTCACGGGTGCAGGGCGGTGCCCTGCCGGGGTCCGGGGCGGAGCCCCGGCCTGCCTCAGGCGCCGGAACTGTTG
>JBBIQA010000021.1:0-37033 GCA_037442565.1 Rhodospirillales bacterium | reverse complement strand
TGAAGCCGGCGTGGCGAGCTTCGTCGCGGCTCATGTAGCCGAACCAGTCTCGCATGTCCGGGTTCTTCACCCGCTTCTTGATCTCGGCGTACAGCACGCAGCCGGAAAATTCCGACGTGACCGAACTGACCAGAAAATCGATGAATTCGGCTCGGAGGTCCTCCGGCATCTTCGAAAGGTCGATATCGAAGTCGCTGTTGCGGATGAAGTGTCCCTTATTGGTGTCACGCGCGAACTCCGCCATCAGCTCGTCCCACTCGGCCCGGACCGGACCGATATCCATTCTGTCCATGGCGGCGAAATCGGTGGTGTAGAAGCGCGGACTGAGCATCGTGTCCTGCTTGGCTCGCTCAGTTGTCTCGTTGACCGCGCGTTGCGGAGTGACAGCGTTCATGACAGCTCCTTGGGCGAGAAACCAACCTCGTACAACTCGTTGAACTCCAGCATGCCGGTCAGCTCCGTCCAACCGCGTTGCAGCCAGTTCGCGCGCACAACCGTGGCGCGGCAGCGGATGGCGACCCGGTCCCCGAACCCGATTTGGGTGGGTGCCCAATGCACGACAACCGTGTCGCCCGGCCGGATGTCGATGCCTTCCGGAATGGCGTGCGCATGCAGGAATTCCGCCGTCTGCTCGATATCCACCATGCACGACACCTCGACAGTCTTCCGGCCGGGAAACCAGCAAAAGTTCACGGCCTCCTCCCCGAGCGCGCCTGGTCCGAAGTCGGCAGCATCCGGGCGAACACTTCCTCATTGGTCTGGCCGAAGGCTTCCAACTCGATCTTCCGGTGGGTTGTCGGGTCCTTCAGTGTCAGCCGTCCGTCCGCCCATTCGGTCAGGCGAAACGGCACGGCGGCGCCTATATCCTCATGCTTGCGCTCACTCGCCAGCCCACGCATCGACGCACGTAGGAAGCCGTTGGTTCCAGGCAAGGCGATCAGAACCGTTTCGCCGGTGCGCGCATCTGTCACCGCGACACTGCCATCCGCACGGTCCATGAAGTGCAGGTCACGCCAAACTACGGCCGCCACCTCGGAATGGGTGGGCACCGGACCCACGATGCGGCCTAGGCCCGCAGCTAAAAACGTCATGCCGATCAGCAGCGCCGCGCCATATAAGGCAGCACGTGGGAAAGGCCTGTATGCTGTTTGCGCGTGGCCGGTCATCGGATGCTCCTGTTCAATAGGCCGCGGTTGCGGCCTGGGGAGACGCGTTGGACGAAATCGGCATCTGCGAAACAATAGGCGCCGGTTGGGCCGCGGCTGCGGCCAGGGCGCGCCCCAGGATCTGGGCGGTCGAAGCCACGTCGGGAATGCCGCGCAGGGTCGGTTCTGGACACGCCATGTGCCAAGGCCGCACGTGTGGCCAAAGCACCAGATAGGAAACCCTCTGTCCTGCACTCAGCAATATCGCGAGGTCGCCGGTCCGGTCCGAATAGGCTTTCAGTCCAGCGGCATCGATCATCGAAAACGGCAGGTTCAGGGTGATCGGCAACGCAATCCCGAACCGTATGACCACGCGCCTGTTGGTAATCGTGTAGAGCGTCGTGCGGGCGGTAAGCCACGCCAGGACACCCAGAATGACGATGGCAGCCAGGGCCAGCGGCAACACCCGCAACGCCGATATTACCGCTGCGGCAATAGAAGTGCCGTCTCCATGCGCGCCCGCGATGGACCAGGCCAGCAGCAAAATGAAATAGACACCGATCTGGCCGACATGGAAGGCCCGACGCGCCAACGACTTCCAGCAAGGCGTTCCTTGCCAGAGGATCGTCTCCCCAGCCGGCAGCCGCGCAGGCAGCCCAGGCACCGGCTCGTTCTCGTGTTCGTTCACAGCAGGGGCTCCGTGCGGGAGGGCAGGGCGTAAAGGTGGCCGCTGGCAAAATACGCCGTGATCCGGTCTTCCTCGCGAAGGGTCACCTCGTCGGGGTGCGCGATGACCGGCGCCTCGGCAAAGTGCCGGCCCAGAACGGATGCCGCGGTCACCTGATTTCTGGCCGGATTGACCCGAGCGAGGGTAACCGGCAGCAACACGTGACGCGGCCGCGCCCCGCCGTCGGCAACCTCAACTTCCAGGTAGCGCGCGACCATTTCGGACCTGTCGATCCACACATCGGAAACAACGCCTGCGGCAGCGCCGTCGGCGCCGAGTACGGTCATCCCGACCGGGTTCGGGCTTTCGTCGGAGATATGATGGTCGATGGCAACGCGCAGCGGAACGATCTTGGGGGCGCCTTCGAACGTCAGATCCGGTGTATCGGATCGATTTGCATAGGCGGCTGGGCCCACACCGTCCAGCATCGGATTACCGTTCGGATGCAACGGCGCGCCTGGCCACAGCCCCACCGGCGACGCATTGCCGGTTCCGGACGGCATTTCGGTGCGTGGTGCCGTAACGATGCCGCCATGTGGCAAGATAAATGTCTTGGGACGAGGGATCGGCGGGAAGCCCTGCACCTTGATCCGATCGGAGCGATCTGATTGCAGCGGATAGCCTTCCCGCTTGTCCTCACTTCGCAGATAGAAGATCAGACCGGCAAAGAAGATCCAGAACGCATACAGCGCGATCTGAGCGACATCGATATGGCCTGTTACTGCACCGGTTTCCATAGGAGCACCTCAGCGGTCGGAATTAGGAACGGGATCGGGATACTTCGGCAAAGCCAAACTGCGAATCCTGCGTGGACGGGGCAATCAGCCTGTTGGCCGGGGTGATCCGGACGAGCGGTCCGATCGCGATAAGCGTGGCGAACAGCATCGCGATCTCTATGTGATAGACGACGGAATAGCCTGTGGCCGGGGCAGCCAACGCCTGGCCGAGCAAGCCATTCTCGGCAAGGCTGCCCACGCCGTCGCGTATCAGACCGCCAGCCGCGACAGCGGAGCCCGCGGCAGAGGCCTGCACCGCGCCCCATATTCCCAGCGCCAAACCGATCTGACCCTTGCGGGCGGTCGACATGGCGGCGGTCAGCGTGCAATGGCCAAACAATCCGGCCCCGAACCCGATCAGGCTGGTGCCGATGGCAAACAGTGCCAGCGACTGCAGGGGTGCAGCAAAGATCACGGCGCTGAACGCAAGCAGGCCGGCCAATGCGCCGAAGCCCGCCAGGCGGTATGGGTCGGCACCTTGGCCCAGCAGGCGGGCAGCGAGGCCAAACCCGCAAAGACCGCCAGTCGCCAGCAATGCCGTCAATCCGGTGGTCGTGCCTACGGCCAGGTGCAGCACCTGCCCGCCATATGGCTCCAGCAACACGTCCTGCATGCTGAAGGCGACCGTTCCCAATCCCAACGCCACCAGCCGGCGCAGCGGCCGTCCGTCCGGCGTGTTCTGGGCGAAGCTCTGCCACGCTTGCGCGAAACTCGGTTGCTGACGATTGGGCGCGGTGCGCGAGGGGTCTCGCACTTCCTGTTTCCACAGGGCTATGAGGTTGAGCAGCATGGTTGCCAGGGCCGTGCCCTGGATCACCTGAATGAGGCGGATCTCGCTGAAATGGGCCAGCAGGCTGCCGAAGATCAGGGCGCTGACGATCATGCCGAGCAGAAGCATCATGCAGAGCAAAGCGACAACGCGCGGATGCGACTCTGCCGGTGCCAGATCGGTTGCCAGCGCCAGGCCAACCGTTTGTGTGGTGTGCAGGCCCGCGCCCACCAACAAAAACGCCAGCCCGGCGCCAGCCTGGCCAATCCAGATCGGGCCATGCGTGTCACCGGAAAGGACCAGCAATGCGAAAGGCATGATGGCAAGGCCACCGAATTGCAGCAGCGTGCCCATCCAGATATAGGGCACCCGGCACAAGCCCAGCACGGAGCGGTGTGTGTCTGACCGAAATCCGACCAGGGCACGGAACGGGGCGAACACCAGAGGCAATGAAACCATCACCGCGACCAGCCACGCGGGCACCCCGAGTTCCACGATCATCACCCGGTTCAGCGTGCCGATCAGCAGCACCACCGCCATGCCGACCGTGACCTGGAACAGCGACAGGCGCAGCAGTTGTCCCAGCGGCAATTCCGCGGTCGCGGCGTCGGCGAAAGGCAGGTAGCGCGTGCCAACCTTGGCCCAATTTCGCGCCAGTCTGTCATTAAGCCCCTTCATACCGGCAGGCTTCGTCATGTCCGCCTCAGTTCCATCGCCTGAGAGGTGTAAAAGCCGCTGGCGATCCGCTGGGTTCGCCCGATGCTCCAGCAGGTCAATCCCGGGTCGTTTTCAATCAGGCGCGAGATGGCTCTCGGTGCCACGGGCTCGATCGCCGGGGCTCGATCGCCGCGTGGAAACACGCGGCCGACGGCATGCATCACGGACAAAGCCGGCGTGCGAGGCGCGAAGGTAAACAGGATCGCGATGCCAGTCCGCTCGGCAAAGCCGGCCAGCACGCGAACGGCGTCCGGCGCGCGGTAGTGGATGAGCGAGTCCATTGCAACCAGGTAATCGAACCGTCCAAGTGCCGGGTCGAACATATCACCGACCCGGAATTCGATCGTGCCGCCGCCAAGCTCCCGCGGTGATCTCTCCCGCGCCAGACTGACCAGATTCGGGGAAAGATCGATCGCCATTACCCGCGCCCCGCGCCTTGCGGCTTCTACCGCCAGGGCCCCCGTGCCACAGCCGGCATCGAGCAGGCTCCGTCCGGTCAGGTCCAGCGGCAGTGAGGCCAGTAGGGTGCGGCGCATCTCGTTCCGTCCCGCCCGCACGGTCGCGCGGATGCGGTTGACCGGAGCATCCGAGGTCAGTCGCATCCAGGCATCGACCGCGGTGCGATCGAAATATTCCAGTAGCTGAACCCGTTTCTGATGATACGTGACGGTGGGCATTAGTCGAACCCCAAAAGATCGAAAATATCGCGGTCCCTCATCGGCACCGCCATGCACGGCTCGACCCCGATCCACAGTGACGCCGCCAAGCGCATATATTCGGCGATCACCAACTCCAGCTCCGGGGTGGCGGTCATCTCGAACAGGGTCGATTTCTTCAGCCGGCTTTTGCGGATCTCGTCCAGGTTGGGGAAATGCGCCAGCGTCCGCATGCCCACTTTGTTGTTGAAACGATCTATCTGGTCGGTATCGTCGCTGCGATTGGCGATCACGCCGGCGAGCCGCACGTTGTAGTTGCGCGCCTTGGCCTGGATGGCCGCGATGATGCGGTTCATCGCGAAGATCGAGTCGAAATCATTGGCGGCGATCACCACCGCCCGATCCGCGTGTTGCAAGGGAGCCGCGAATCCGCCGCACACAACGTCGCCCAGCACATCGAAGATGACCACATCGGTATCTTCGAGCAGATGATGCTCCTTCAGCAGCTTCACCGTCTGGCCAACGACGTAGCCGCCGCAGCCGGTACCGGCGGGTGGCCCCCCGGCTTCCACGCACATGACGCCGTTGTAGCCGGTAGCAACGAAATCCTCGACCCGCAGTTCTTCGGCGTGGAAATTCACCGATTCCAGAACGTCAATGACGGTCGGCATCATCCGCTTTGTCAGGGTAAAGGTCGAGTCATGCTTCGGGTCGCAACCGATCTGCAGCACGCGCTTGCCCAGCTTGGAAAACGCCACCGAAAGATTGGACGACGTGGTGCTCTTGCCGATCCCTCCCTTGCCATACACGGCAAAGACCTTGGCATTGCCGATCTTCAATGCGGGATCCATCTGTACCTGGACGCTGCCCAGCCCGTCGCCGCAACCCGGCGTACATGAGGAGCCAGAGATCTGACCGGGTGTCGGACGCGTTTCGAAATTCATGCGGCCACTCCCAATTCAAGTTTGGACCCAGCATGTGGGCCAATGCCCTCCAGCCGGTCTTCCAGTTCTTCGCCTGCCCGACGCAGGGCTTCCAGCATCGCCGGATCCGGCGACCAGTAGTTGCGTTCGTGTGCTTCGATCAGGCGATTGGCGATTTTCATCGACGCCGCCGGGTTCAGCGCCGCCAGCCGCTCGCGCATTTCCGGGTCGAGAACGTAGGTTTCCGAAAGCTGCTGATAGACCCAGGGCGCGACCTCGCCGGTGGTGGCGGACCAACCCAGGGTGTTGGTGACATGCGCTTCGATCTCGCGCACGCCCTCATAGCCATGCTTCAGAAGCGCCTCGTACCATTTGGGATTGAGCGCACGGGTGCGTGTCTCCAGTGTCACCTGTTCGGCAATGCTGCGTACGGTGCCATCGCCGCGGGTCTGATCGCCTATATAGACCGCTGCCGTAGATCCGCCGCGAGCGCGGCGCACGGCGCGGCTGATGCCGCCCAGCGTATCGAAATAATGGTCGACCGTGGTGACGCCAACCTCGATGCTGTCAAGGTTCTGATAGGCGATGTCCACATGAGCGAGCAGACTGGCGAGCACGACGTCCTGGCGTTCCGGCCTGCCATTGACGCCGTAGGCGAAGCCTTTGCGTTTTATGTAGGCTTCAGCGAGTTCGTCCTCGTCATTCCAGCCGCCGTTGCTGATCAGGCCGTTCACGTTGGAACCATAGGCGCCGTCCGCATTGCTGAACACGCGCAAGGCAGCCTGCTCAATGCTGCCGCCATTTGCCGACTGAAACGCCAACGCGTGCTTGCGGACGAAGTTCTGCTCGACCGGTTCGTCGGCACTGGCCGCCAGAAACGCGGCCTCCGCCAGAAGTCTTGTCTGCAATGGAAGCAGGTCGCGGAAGATACCGGACAGGGTGACGACCACGTCCACACGCGGCCGCTCCAGTTCCGCCAGTGGCAGCAATCGCGCGCCGGCCAGCCGGCCGTAGCTGTCGTAGCGCGGCGCCGCGCCGAGCAACCAGAGGACCTGGGCGATCGGTCCGCCTTCGGTCTTCAGATTGTCGGTACCCCACAGCACGACGGCGACCGTTTCTGGAAGGCCATTGCCATCTGCCTGGTGGCGGGCGAGCAACCGGTCGGCCTGACGTGCTCCATCCTCGACAGCAAAGGCGCTGGGAATGCGGAACGGATCAAAGCCGTGCAGATTTCGCCCGGTGGGCAGCACGTCGGTCGTGCGCAGCAGATCGCCGCCCGGTGCGGGTCTCAGATAGCCGCCATCGAGCGCGTGCAGGATGGCCGGGATTTCGCTATCCGTGGCCAGCAGCCTGTCCAGCCGCTGGCGTTCGGCGGCGTCGGTCACATGCGCCGCGTCTAGCATCTCGCCACGCTCGGCCTGGTTCGGCGGCTCGCCGACGATGTGTAGGCCATGCGGAATGAGCGTGTATTCCAATTCGAGCAGTGCCGCGACCAGGCGGTCGATCTGTTGCGTGGCGTCCGCATTCCAGGCCGGTTCGGCAGGGGCGAGTTCGACAGCGGCGGCCTGGGCTTGCACCAGGGCGGTAAGGGTTTGACGCTGGGACGGATCCGCGTCCGGCGCCATCGCCCGCCAGCGATCCAGCGAGGATTTCAGGTCCAGCAATCCGCGGTACAGCCCGGCACTGGCGACCGGCGGGGTCAGGTAACTGATCAGGGCGGCGCCCGCGCGACGCTTGGCAATCATGCCTTCGGAAGGATTATTGGAGGCGTACAAATAGAAGTTGGGCAGGTCCTGGATGAGCCGGTCCGGCCAGCATTCGGCGGACATGCCGGCCTGCTTGCCCGGCATGAATTCCAGCGCCCCATGCGTGCCGAAATGCAGCACGGCATTCGCACCGAAATCCTCCCGGATCCAGCGATAAAAGGCACAAAATGCATGGGTGGGGGCAAAGCCGCGCTCGAATAAAAGGCGCATCGGATCGCCTTCGTAGCCAAAACCCGGCTGCAGGCCGACGAAAACATTGCCGAGTCGCGCACCGAGCACGAAGACCGAGCTTCCGTCGGTCAATTGCTTGCCCGGCGCCGGCCCCCATTGGCGCTCGATTTCCGCCAGCCAGGACTGGCGGCCCACATGGTCGTCGGCGGGAATTCGCGCCGCGACATTGGCATCCGTGCCGAACCGTTTCGCATTGCCTTCCAGGACCCTGGCGCGGAGCTCGGCTTCGGTTTCTGGCACCTCCACCTTGTAGCCCTGCGCCTTCATGGCGCGGAGCGTGTTGAGAAGGGAGGCGAAGACCCCAAGATAAGCGGCGGTTCCAGCGGCGCCGCCATTCGGCGGGAAATTGAACAGGACAATGGCAATCCGCCGATCGGCCCGAGCTGAGCGGTGCAGCGTCACCAGCTTCGCCACGCGCGCGGCGAGCATCCGCGCGCGCTCCCGATGCGGCACCATGTCGCGCGCGCAGTTCTTGCCGTTGCAGCCTTCGCAGCGGTCCTTGGTTCCGGACGCGCCGCAGCGGCCACCGAATGTCATCGGCAGGATGCCACCGTCCAACTCCGGTATCGCGACCATCATCGTGGCTTCCACTGGCAGCAGGCCCCGGGCGTCGGCGGCCCATTGCGTCAGTGTCTGGAATTCAAGCGGGTGCGCGGAGATGTAGGGCACGTCGAGCCGGGCAAGCATTTCCTCCGCGGCATGGGCATCGTTGTAGGCGGGACCGCCGACCAGTGAAAACCCGGTCAATGAAACAACCGCGTCCACTGTGGGGAGCCCGTCGCGCATGAAGAACCGCTCGATCGCCGGGCGTTGATCTAGGCCGCTGGCGAAGGCCGGCACCACGAGCAGGCCCTGTGCCTCCAGCGCGGCGATGGCGCCGTCGTAATGGCCGGTATTGCTGGACAGCACGTAGGCGCGCATCAACAGGACACCGACCGTTCCGTGCCTGGTTCCCGCGTCGGCCGGTAACTGATCGAGCCTGTCGACGATCCGGTCCTTCGCCCGCGGATGATACAGGCCGACATCCGGATAATGCCTGGGTGCGGCAACCGCCCGTGTGCCGCGCAGGGGCCGGCGAGGGCCATCAGCGTAGCGGTCCACCAGCATGCGCAAAAGATTCGTGATGTTGTCCTCGGAACCGGCCAGCCAGTACTGGAGGGACAGGAAATAGGCGCGCACATCCTGCGCCGTGCCGGGAATGAAGCGCAGCAGCGCCGGCAGCCGGCGCAGCATCTTCATCTGGCCTGGCCCCGATGACCCACCTTTCGCCGAGCCCCTCTCCTCCGGCCTGCCGCGCAGACGCTTCAGCATCGCCAACGCGCCGGTGGCTTCGCCGGCCATGCTGAATTTGCCGATCCGGGTCAGACGCATGACCTCGCCGGCCGACATGCAGCAGACCATCGCATCGCAATTGGGTTGGCGCGCCGTAAGTGCCGGCAGCACGGCACGGATGTGGTCTTCCAGGAACAACATGGTCGCAATGACGATGTCCGCCTGGGCGATATCGGCGTGGCACTCCGCCAGCGCGTCGGCGTCCGAGCCCCATTCGTCCGCCGCATGCATGGCCAGGTTCAGCCCGGGCATTTCGCGGCGAAGCGTTTCCTTTGCCCGCGCGAACGCGCCGCCAAGGTGACTGTCCATCGTCACCACGACCACCCGGATGGGGGTTCTGTCAGCGTCCGAAATGCGCTTTGGCATCGTATAGCGTCTCGATCGTGATGGCGGTTAGCCCGGCCTGGTCGGCGAAGCGTTCGGTGTTGCGCCGTGCCTTACCGCGAACGAAGAACGGGATCTTTTTTAGTTCGCGCTCGGCCTCCTGTGCCCAAATGGCCGGGCTATCGGCGATCGTGGCCGATGCCTCCGCGAGTGCCGGAGCCAAGGCGTCCTCGGCGCTCATGGGAGCGACGCCTGCACCGTGCAGATGGGATGGCGCCTCGTCGTCATTGAATTCGAAATCATCTCGGAACATCGTCAGCAGATGTTCCTCCAGGCCCATCATCAGCGGATGCACCCAGGTGTCGAAAATCACATTCGCTCCCTCGAACCCCATTTGCGGTGAATAGCGGGCGGGGAAATCCTGCACATGCACGGGAGCGGAGATCACCGCGCAGGGTACGCCCAATCGTTTGGCGATGTGACGTTCCATCTGCGTGCCGAGAACCAGTTCCGGCTGCAGCCGGACGACCTGCTCCTCGACTTCCAGGTAATCGTCCGTGATCAGCGGCTCCAAATCGTAGAGCCTCGCCGCCTCGCGCAGCTCACGGGCGAATTCCCTTGAATAGGTGCCGAGGCCGACGACCGTGAAGCCGAGTTCCTGGGTGGCGATCCGTGCCGCGGCAATGGCATGGGTCGCGTCGCCGAAGATGAACACGCGCTTTCCGGTCAGGTAATTCGAATCGACCGACCGGGAGTACCAGGGCAGCCGGGAGGTTTCAGCCGACAGGATTTCCGCGGGATCCACCCCCGCGATCCCGGCGACCTCCTGCACGAAATCACGGGTCGCGCCCACGCCTATCGGAACGGTCTTCACCATGGGCTGGCCGAACATGCGCTGCAGCCAGGCAGCCGCCCGGGAGGCGATTTCCGGGTATAGGACCACGTTGAAATCGGCATCGCCAAGCCTAGCCAGGTCCGCCGGCGTTGCACCCAGCGGTGCCACGACGTTGATGTCGACGCCAATCCGGGTCAGCAGGTCGGTGATCTCCCGCACATCGTCGCGGTGCCGAAACCCGAGCGCGGTCGGACCCAGCACATTGCAGCGCGCACGAACGCCCGGCCGGCGCGCCGGGCGCTGACTGCCGGGCGGTGGCGCTGTCAGCCCGGCCAAGGCGCGCACGAGCTGGTAGAAGGTTTCCGCTGCCCCCCAATTCTCCTTGCGCTGATACGAGGGCAGTTCCAGCGCCACGACGGGGATCGGCAACCCCAGGGAACGAGCCAGACCGCCCGGATCGTCCTGGATCAGTTCCGCGGTGCAGGAGGCACCGACCAGCATCGCCTGCGGCCGGAAGCGGTCAAAGGCTTCCTGCGCCGAGGTCTTGAACAGCTCGGCCGTGTCGCCGCCGAGGTCACGGGCCTGGAAGGTCGTGTAGGTGACGGGGGGCCGCTTGGATGCCCGCTCGATCATGGTGAACAGCAGGTCGGCGTAGGTATCACCTTGCGGTGCATGCAATACATAGTGAACGCCGTCCATCGCCGTGGCGATCCGCATCGCGCCGACATGGGGGGGTCCTTCATAGGTCCAGACCGTGAGTTTCACCGTTCAGACCTCCAGCCGGGCGCGCCGGACGAGCGGCCGCGCGAATAGCTCAGCGAGGTCGGCGGCCTGCTCATAGCCCTGGATGGGCGTGAACAGCAGTTCGATCGACCATTTCGTGGTCAGACCCTCGGCTTCCAGGGGATTGGCGAGGCCGAGGCCGCATACCACCAGATCGGGCTTCTCGGCGCGGCAGCGATCGATTTGCCGATCGACATGCTGGCCCTCGCTGAGGCGGGTATCCGGCGGGAGCATGGCGAGCTCTTCGGCCAGATGCTGGCGATGCAGATAGGGGGTGCCGACTTCTACCAACTTCATCGACAGCTCGCGGGCCAGGAAGCGGGCAAGCGGGATCTCAAGCTGCGAGTCCGGGAAGAAGAACACCCGTTGGCCCGCGAGGCGGCCGGTATAGCGGGCAAGTGCCTGGCGCGCGCGCTCCCGTCCGATCGACGTGGCGGCCTGAAATCGGACCGGATCCACCTCCCAGGCCCGCGCGGCGGCCTGCAGCCATAGCGTGGTGCCCTCGGCACCCAACGGGAACGGGGCCGCGATCCGGCTGGCGCCGCGTTCCTCCAACGCCCGGGCGGTATACGCGAGGAAAGGCTGGGCCAGCAGATATCGGGTCCCCGGCCCAACCGCCGGTAGGTCCGCCGCGCGGCGTGGCGGCAGGAAACGAACCGGGCCGACCCCCATGACCTCGAACATCCGCGCCATCTGGTCTTCCACCACTTCGGCCAGCGCACCGACAACCAGCAACGATCTGTCGGCGTTCGGTGTCGTCGCCGGCAGAATCGGCACGAGCGAGGCGAGGCAGGCATCCTCTCCCTGCGTGAAGGTTGTTTCGATGCCGCTGCCGGAGTAGTTCAGCACCCGCACCGCGGGAGAAAGCCGGCGGGACAGGCGGGATGCCGCCCGTGACAGGTCGAGCTTGATCACCTCGGATGGGCAGGAACCGACCAGGAACAGCAGACGGATGTCGGGGCGGCGGGCAACCAGGCGGTCGACGACCTGGTCCAGCTCCTCGTTCATGTCGGCAAGGCCGGCCAGATCCCGTTCATCGATGATGGCGGTGGCGAATCTCGGCTCGGCAAAGATCATCACGCCGGCGGCAGACTGGATCAGGTGTGCACAGGTCCGTGAGCCAACCACCAGGAAGAATGCATCCTGGATTTTGCGGTGCAGCCAGACGATACCGGTCAGGCCGCAGAAAACCTCCCGCTGGCCCTTTTCCTGCAGAACCGGAAGGCCAGGCCCAGCCGCATCGAGCGCGACGGATGTACTCACTTCGAGTATCCCATCGCACCACCGGTACCGATGGACCAGTCCAGCTGTTCGCGGCGCGCGGCACGAAGTTTCAACAGGAACTGGGTCGCGTTGACGACATAGCTGCCATAGGCGGCGAGTGCCAGCCACATCTGCCGGGTCGGGTCCAGCGCCCCGCTGAACAGGCCGATCAAATAGGCCGTATGCAAGGCGAGGACCAGAATACTGACGACGTCCTCCCAGAAAAATGCCGGCGCGAACAAATAGCGGCCGAACACGTCCCGCTCCCAGATCGATCCGGTAACCATGATCGTGTACAGCAGAAACGTTTTCACCAGGATCGATATGGTCGCGACCGCAAGGCCGTCGCCGGTGGCGAGGTAGCGGAGCACAAGCGCAAGGCTGATCAGGAAAGCGGTGAATTGGACGGGCGCGAGAACCCCCTGCACGAGCGTCCAACGCGACGCATCGCGCCGCTGGCGCTCTTCGGGGGTGTAAAGCGAACGGATCATGGGGTGGCGTTGGCCACGACGCTGCATGTCCCGTCCGGCGGTCGCCCCGAATGGGCAGCAATCGGCACCGTTCACGAGGCGGCGAAAAACGTCAAATGTAAACATTGATTGACAATCTCCTCCCGTGGCGTTGCGATACGGGTTCGCGTGATCGGAAACCGCGGGCAAGAATGCAGCGATCTTGGGGGCATGGGGATGAAGCGAGCCGATTATTCTGCCGAAACACCAAACCCTCCCTGGCGACTTCTGCCGTTGGTTGAGAGGCTAGGAGCTACCCATTCGACATGTCAAGCACGATTTACGTAAACACGACTTGACAGTCGCTCGGGAAATAAATCAAATCGGGGGGAGGGAAAATCATGGGCACTTCACGCGAACAGATCGGCGATCGAAACCGCTGGCAACCCGCCGGGGATGCAACTGGCGGTTTCTACCCGATCGGGGAATTGGCGAATTTTCGGCATCATGGTGAAGCTGCCCGTCGCCAGGCCTTGCTCGCACGCACGATCGAACGGGACGTTATTCCAAGACTTGTCATGGCCAGCCGGGCGGCTTGCGTATCGCTCGCGGTACCGCCCGCCGAGCCGACGGCACGGCTGTCCGAGGAGGTCTTGGAATACGCGGACCTTCTGCTCGCCCGCGACGATGCGGCGGCTCTTACCTTCGTGGAAGCCCTGCAAGCAAAGGCCCTGAGCCCCGAGGTCCTCTATCTGGATGTGCTGGCTCCCGCAGCGCGGCGCCTGGGCACTCTCTGGGACCGGGATCTATGCGATTTCACGCAGGTCACCGTAGGTCTGATGCGCCTGCAACAGGTATTGCGCCGGCTCAGCCCGGCTTTCCAAAACGGGCTGTCGCGCGCAGATCTGGGTTGCCGGGCCCTTTTGGTTCCGGGTCCGGGGGAGCAGCACACATTCGGTCTGGTGATGGTAGCCGAATTTTTCCGTCGGGCCGGATGGGATGTCTGGGGCGGTCCGCAATCCAGCAGCCAGGATCCGGTGGAAATGGTCCGCAGCGTCGCGTTCACCATGGTCGGCTTTTCCGTTGGGTCGATCCATACGCTCGATCGGCTGGGAACCCTCATCCGCAAAGTTCGCCGGGCATCGCGCAACCACGCCATCGGCGTGATGGTCGGCGGGCCGATATTTCTGGAAAACCCCTCATTGGTAGCGTCGGTAGGCGCGGACGGCACGGCCGTGGACGGCCGCCAGGCGGTTCACCTGGCACAGGGTCTGCGGAACCTGCAGGTGGTACGAAGCTGACAGCCCTGCGTAGACGCAAAGATAGATAGCACGAGGCGCGGGTGAGAGGCATTGGCGATTGGAGGGTCTGGTCACAGGTGAAGGCGTTCAGAGCCCCGAAAACATCGATTGGGAACCTTGACGCGCAGGCCGCGGCCAGCCTGATCGCCGCTGCTGGCGATGTCGCGGTGATTATAGACGCGGACGGCATCGTGCGTGACGTCGCGTTCAATAGTGAAGAACTGTCCCAGGAGTTGAATGAAGCGGAAGCCTGGGTGGGACGGAGATGGGTCGATACCGTCACGGTTGAAAGCCGGGCCAAGGCGGAAGCGCTGTTACGCGGAGCGTCGTCCGAGACCGAGCCAAGGCAGCGGCAGATCAATCATTCCGTCGATGCCGGTACCGGCATGCCGATCCTATATTCCGCTGTTCCCGTCGGGGAGAAGGGTCAAGTCGTCGCTTTTGGCCGAGATCTTCGGGACATTTCCCGCTTGCAGCAGCGGTTGGTCGACGCCCAGCAATCAATGGAACGCGACTACGCGCGGATACGCACGATCGAAACCCGTTACCGGCTGCTGTTCCAGACATCGGCCGATGCCGTTTTCATCCTCCATGCGGATATCGGCAAGGTCGCGGAGGCCAATCCGGCGGCGCAGGGATTGCTGGGCGAGAGAAAGCCAGATGAACGCGAGTCGGAATGGTTCCGGATCTTCGCTCCCAATAGCGTTGCCGCGGTTCAGTCTTTGCTGACGCTGGTGCGCGCAACCGGCCGCCCTGATGACGTGCTTGCGCGCCTCTGCGACGGCGATCGCGACGTCCGGGTGATGACGTCCCTCTTTCGCGAGGAACAGGAGTTGTTTTTCCTCGTTCGCATTGTAATGCAACCAACCGGCGTCACCGAAGCCGCGATGCCCAAGCTGAAGTCCAAGCTGCTTAAGCTAGTGGAAGGCGCACCGGATGGCTTCGTCGTCAGCGGCCTAGATGGGCGCGTCATCACCGCCAACGCCGCATTTCTTGACATGATCCAAATGACCAGTGAGCCGCAGGTACAGGGGCAGCCGCTCGATCGATGGATAGGCCGGCCCGGGGTGGATTTGGATGTGCTGATGACCAATCTACGCCAGCGCGGGTCGGTCCGATTGTTCGCGACGACGCTGCGGGGTGATTACGACACCCCCACCGAGGTCGAGATTTCCGCCGTGTGCGTGATGAACGGCGGTGAACCCTGCTTCGGTTTTGCGATCCGTAATGTCGGGCCGCGGCTGTCGATGGAACCAAAACAGGAACGCTTCCTGCCCCGGTCGGTGGAACAGTTGACCGAGCTGATCGGGCGCGTGGCCCTGAAGGATTTGGTACGCGAGGCAACCGATGTCATCGAGCGCCTCTGCATTGAGACCGCGCTCGAACTCACCCACGACAATCGTGCCTCCGCTGCCGAGATGCTGGGGCTGAGCCGGCAGAGCCTGTACGTGAAGCTGCGTCGCTATGGCCTGGGTGATCTGGCTGCGGAAGGTCCGAACGGATGACGCAAGCGACCGAAATCGTTCAGCCGATCCTGCCGAACGCGGCGCCTCGCCGGAAAAACCTGCCAGCGGCGCTGGAACTTCTCAAACCGATCACGTGGTTTGCGCCCATGTGGGCCTTCGGTTGTGGCGTGGTGTCCTCCGGGGTCGCCATTGCGGATTATTGGCTGCTGTTCGCCACCGGCGTGGTGCTCTGCGGCCCGTTGGTCTGCGGTACCAGCCAGGCGGTGAACGACTGGTTCGACCGGCATGTCGATGCGATCAACGAGCCGGACCGGCCGATCCCATCCGGACGGATCCCGGGCCAGCAAGGGCTGTATATCGCGATGGGCTGGACCTTGCTGTCGCTGCTGGTGGCGGCAACGCTCGGGGCATGGGCCTTTCTGGCGACCCTGATCGGGCTCTGCTTCGCCTGGGCCTATAGCGCGCCGCCGCTGCGGTTGAAACTGAACGGCTGGTGGGGCAACGCCGCCTGTGGCGCCTGTTACGAGGGCCTGCCCTGGATCACCGGCACCGCCGTCATGATGGCCGCCAATCCCGGCCTGCGCGTGTTTGCAATGGCCGGCCTTTATAGTATCGGCGCGCACGGGATCATGACGTTGAATGATTTCAAATCGGTCGATGGCGACCGCGCGATGGGCATCGGTTCCCTGCCGGTTCGTCTCGGCGTGGACAACGCGGCGAGGGTGGCCTGCCTTGTGATGGCGGTCCCGCAGATCGTCGTCGCCGGATGGCTCATGCAATGGGGCTTTCTTTGGCACGGCCTGGCTGTTGCCTTGCTGCTCGCGGTCCAGTTGGTGCTGATGGCCCGGTTGCTCGGCAATCCCTTCAAGCTGGCGCCCTGGTACAACGCCACGGGCACCAGCCTGTATGTGATCGGCATGCTGGTAACCGCTTTTGCGCTGCGTCCGGTGGCGGGCGGATGAACGGCGCGCCGCTCGGCTGGGGGGGAATTTTCCGGCTTGGCGCCGCGCAGGCGGCGCTCGGCGCGGTCGTTCTGCTCGTCACCTCCACGATGAACCGCGTGATGGTGGTGGAACTCGCCTTGCCGGCGGCCGTTCCGGGCGCGTTGATCACGCTGCATTACGCCCTCCAGGTCCTGCGGCCGCGCATGGGATATGGGTCGGATCGTGGCGGGCGGAGAACGCCGTGGATTGTCGGCGGCATGGGGTTGCTCGCAGTTGGCGGGATCTTGGCGGCGGTGGCGACCGCATGGATGGCCAGCCGCCCCGTTGCCGGCATCGCACTGGCGGTTCTGGCCTATATTTTGGTCGGAATTGGCGTCAGCACGTCCGGCACATCCCTGCTGGTGCTGCTTGCCGCACGGGTGGAGCCGCGACGGCGCCCGGCCGCCGCGACGATTGTATGGCTGATGATGCTGGCCGGTTTTGCTGGAACGGCGGGGATTGTCAGCAAGCTGCTCGATCCGTTTTCGATGTCTAGGTTGGTCGCGGTCACCACTGCGGTATCCGGCTGCGGCCTGCTGCTCACGTGGGTGGCCATTCGCGATATGGAGGGCGCCGCCCTGCCCCAGCGGCAGGCTGGCGGCCTGGCTTCGGGGCAGCCCCCCTTCAGGCAGGCGTTCATGCAGGTCTGGGCGGAGCCGAGGGCGCGCCGGTTTGCGCTGTTCGTGTTCATTTCCATGTTCGCCTACAGCGCTCAGGAACTGATCCTCGAGCCCTTCGCCGGCGCCGTTTTCCGCATGCCTCCCGGCGCATCGGCGCGGGTGGCGGGATTGCTGCATGGCGGCGTGTTCACCGGCATGCTGATGGTGGCGATCTGCGCCAGCACCGGCGCGGGGCGGCTGGCCTCCATGCGCACCTGGTCGTTAGGTGGCTGCGTCGGCTCGGCGATCGCGCTGATCGGATTGATCGCGGCGGGAGCCATGGGTCCTGGCTGGCCCTTGCAGATGAATGTCTTTGGGCTCGGCGTTGCCAATGGCGTGTTCGTCATTGCCGCGATCGGCTCGATGATGGGATTGGCCGGCATTGGGCTACCCGCGCGCGAAGGCGTGCGGATGGGGATTTGGGGCGCGGCCCAGGCAATCGCGTTCGGCCTCGGGGGCCTTTGCGGCACGCTGGCCAGCGACTTGGCGCGTTGGCTGTTCGGTGCGCCGGATACGGCCTATGGCGCGGTGTTCCTGGGCGAGGCAGCGTTGTTCCTGTTCGCGGCATGGCAGGCAACCCGCGTCTTCCCGTCCCGATCCGGTCGCAGGCCCGAGCCTTCGACCATGGCCGAAGGTCGGCCGATGGCGAGCGTTGGACAAGGATGACCGCGATGACCTGTCTGGAAACCTTCGACGTGGTGGTGATCGGGGGTGGCCCGGCCGGTGCGACCGCGGCAACCGATCTCGCGCGACAGGGCATGTCGGTGCTCCTGCTGGATCGCGGTGGTCGCATCAAGCCTTGCGGGGGAGCGATCCCGCCGCGGCTGATCCGCGACTTCGACATTCCCGATGCGCTGCTGGTCGCCCGGGTGAAGTCCGCCCGGATGGTGTCGCCGGCATTCCGCGAGGTGGACATGCCGATCGACGGCGGATTTGTCGGAATGGTGGACCGGGAGCATTTCGACGAGTGGCTGCGCCGGCGCGCCGAGGCGGCGGGTGCCGAGCGGCGCACCGGCACTTTCGATCGCGTCAGCCGGGATGGCGACGGCACGGCGATCGTTCATTATGATATCGGCGTCGATGCAGGTGCCGAAGTGCCCGGCTCCGTGAAAGTGCGCGCTCGCGCGATCATCGGGGCGGACGGCGCGAAATCGCGGGTGGCACGCCAGTGTGTCCCCGGCGCGGACCATGTGCGCTATGTCTTCGCCTATCACGAAATCGTCCGCTCCCCGCGCGAGGACGTGCGATTCGATGGTGCCCGCTGCGACGTCTACTACCAGGGGCGGCTGTCGCCGGACTTCTACGGCTGGGTGTTTCCGCACGGCGATACCACCAGCGTGGGGTCCGGCTCTGCGAAGAGGGGATTCTCGCTGCGCGGGTCGGTTCGCCGGTTGCGCGATACGGCCGGCCTGGGAACCGCCGAGACAATTCGGCGGGAGGGGGCACCGATCCCACTGCGGCCGATGCGGCGGTGGGATAATGGCCGTGACATCGTGCTCGCCGGCGATGCCGCGGGGGTCGTGGCACCCGCGTCCGGTGAAGGCATTTTCTATGCCATGCTCGGTGGCCGGCTCGCCGGGGAAGCAGCCGCGGCGTATTGCGCGACCGGTGACGCACGCGCATTGCGGATGGCCCGCAAGCGCTTCATGAAGGCGCATGGCAGGGTGTTCTTGATCCTCGGCATGATGCAATGGTTTTGGTATTCGAGTGACACGCGGCGCGAGAAATTCGTCAGCATCTGCCGCGACCCCGACGTACAGCAGCTTACCTGGGATGCCTATATGAACAAGGAATTGGTGCGCGCGAAGCCGTTGGCGCATATGCGGGTTTTCTTCAAGGACTTGTCGCATCTGCTCGGCTTTGCCTCGGTATGACGACGGCGATCGTGCTGGCCGCCGTGTGGGGAATTGCCGTCGCGGGGTGCGGCGCCTGGCTCACCGACATCTCGCCCTGGTATCGTGCGCTACGAAAGCCTTCCTGGCAGCCACCGGATTGGCTGTTCGGACCGGCCTGGACCGTGATCCTGGGTCTTGCCTCCTATTCCGGCTATCTGGCGTGGCGGCATGCCGAAACCTCGCAGGCCCGGGCGCATATCGCCTGGGTATTCGGCCTCAACGGCTTGCTGAACATCCTTTGGAGTCCGCTGTTCTTTCGCCTCCGCCGGCCCGACCTGGCGCTGATCGAGGTGCCGCTGCTGTGGCTTTCCATCCTCGCAATGATTGGGGTGCTGGTGCCGGTCTCCACCACGGCCAGCCTGCTGCTGCTGCCCTATCTGGCCTGGGTGCTATTCGCCGCGTTCCTGAACCTGACGATCGTCCGTCTCAATCCGCCTCGTACCAAACACTGAACGCATGGCCCTCAGGCAAGGGTGCCCGTCGGACCGATGGCTGCAGAACGAAGCAACGGGGAAATGGTCATGTCATCCAACGCTTTTCCAGTAGATAGCCATCCGGCCGATGGACCGGTGTGCCAGCGGACAAATCGAGAGATACGCGATGCGGCGATGCCTGGCGTTGACCGGATCGGATGCGCGGCGCCACGGGTGAAGCCGCATCACCGCTCCCTGCCGCTTCGGGTCGGTACCCGTGCATCGCCCCTGGCCTTGGTGCAGACGCGCGATTTCCTGTCGATGCTGACCCGCTTCTGTCCGGTGCTGCGCGGGATGGATGTGTTCCAGGAACATGCCATCAGCACGACCGGCGATCGCATCCAGGATCGCCGGCTGGCGGAAATCGGCGGCAAGGGCCTGTTCGCCAAGGAGATCCACGAGGCGTTGTCAGACGGCCGCATCGACTTCGCCGTGCACAGCCTGAAGGACCTGGAAACCGAACTGCCCGGCGGGATCGTTCTGGCCTGCACGCTCAAGCGCGAGGATGCGCGCGATGCGCTGATCCTCGGCGAGGAATGCGGCGAGGAGGAACCCAGTGATCCGCTGGCCTGCCTGCCGCGCGGCGCGGTGATCGGTACCTCGTCGGTCCGCCGTCAGGCGCAGCTGCTGCATGCCCGTCCGGACCTGCGCATCGCGACGATACGGGGCAATGTGCAGTCCCGTCTGGGCAAGCTGCGTGATGGGCAGTACGGGGCGAGCCTTCTGGCGTTGGCCGGCCTGCGCCGGCTTGGCCTGGAACACGAGGCGTCGGTCGTGCTGGACACCGAGGTGATGGTGCCGGCCGCCTGCCAGGGGATTGTCGGCATTACCGTGCGGGCGGAGGACACGGAGCTGCGCGAACTGCTTTCCGCTATCGAGGACCCGCAGGCCCGCGCGGTCGCGACCGCCGAGCGCACCCTGCTCGCCGGACTGGACGGTTCCTGCCGGACGCCGATCGGCGGTCACGCGTGCCTGTTGGCGGATGGGCAGATGCGGCTGACCGGGTTGGTCGCGCGGGAGGACGGCTCCTTCCTGCTCAGACGCAGCCTATGCGGCGCGCCGGCTGACGCAGGGCGCATCGGTGACGCGCTGGCTGGCCAGTTGCGCGCGGAAAGCCCGGCGGACGTCTTTTCCTGAGCCCGCGGCGTTAAGTCGTGAGGGCTGCCTGAACGGCCTCGGAGATGTCTATATTGTGCTGGAAGGCCAGCACGGCTTCGGACAGGACAACATCAGGATCCGCGATTTCGCTTACCGCCGCATCGAGTGCGGCCCGGAACAGGTTCCGGAACGCCGCGAGGTCAGCGATGGCCGGAAAGTCGAAGAAGGTGAGCATGTCCGCCCGCAGGCCCGGCGTGCGCATCAACGACCGCTTGAGGACCTGCGCGCCGCTGAGGTCGCCGAGATAGCGGGTGTAGGCGTGTCCGATAAGCGCCGTGCCGTCGCCGGCGCCAGCGTGGATCATCCGGCTGGCATAGAGCTCCGCCTCCGGCAGCAGGGGCAGCGTGTTCGCCCAGCCGGGGCCGCACAGCGCGGTCAGGTCGCGGAGGATCGCCTCGGCGCGGAACAAACCGGGCTCGGCAATGCCCTGAAACCCCGGTCTCCGGCGATGCTGGGCCAAGCCCCTTTCCATGGCCTGATAGGCGGGCAGCAGGTTGCGCAGGTACAGGGCGTAGCCGTCACGGCTGACCCGGCCGCGCAGAATTTCCGCGATGATACCCGACCGCTCGGCCTGGGAATGCAACGGGCCGGTGCGTGTGCGCAGTTCGATGGATAATGAGGGCGGCCGATACTGCCCGCCAGCCGGTCCGTCCGGCGGCATCGCAAGTCCGCGCGCTGTTGGTCGCGACGGCATCATCGAGTGTCAATATGGTGGGACATATCCATCCTCAGAAAGAAGGAGTTACGCCGCAATGAGGCGGCAGATCATTAAGCAGATCATTAAAAGGTGGTAGGTTAGCGCCGCGCATGTCAAGGAAGGCTTACATTATCTTCAGAATTAGCCGATATAGCCGTTCAACTTCTCCCGCGTTTGGGTAAGGCGACACAAAGCATAGGAGTTTGCATGTCGGGCATGACGTACGTCCAACCCGATATCACCCTGATCCTCGATATCGAGGGGGTGATCCAGGACATAACCCTGTCCGACGCGATGTCGTCGGAGGCCGTCGAGGCGTGGCGCGGGCGTCTGTGGACCGAGACGGTTGGCGACATCGGCAGCGGCAAGGTGTCGCGCATGGTCGAGGATGCGCGGCGGAACGGCGTTTCCGCCTATAGCCAGGTGACGCAGCGCTTTCCCAGTGGGCTGGAATTGCCGATCGAATACACGACGGTTCGCCTCGGTGGGAAGGATGGGGGCGGGAAGGACGGGCTGATCGCCATCGGCCGCAGCCTGCAGGCTGTCGCCGAACTTCAATCCCGGCTGATCGCCGCGCAACAGGCCATGGAGCAGGATTATTGGAAGATGCGCGAGGTCGAAACGCGCTACCGCCAGCTGTTCGATGCTTCCAACGACGCGGTTCTGCTGGTTCGGATCGATGATCTGCAGATCCTGGATGCCAATCCCGCGGCCATCCGCTTGCTCGGGTTGACCCGCGGGCAGGATCTGCTGGCGGAAATGGCACTGCAGGAGCGCGAACCGTTCCAGGGAATGCTGGCGCGGGTTCGTGAGCAGAGCCGGGCGCCGGGCATTCTGGTGCATCTCGGTCCGGATCGGACGCCCTGGACGGTGCGGGCATCCCTGATGACGTCTGAACCCGGTCCTGTCTTCCTGCTGCAGGTTATGCCTGTCGGCGCCGCGCGGCCGTTGCCCGACCGTGGCAATTCGCTACCCGTTGCGGAACTGATCGAGCGACTGCCGGACGGCTTCGCGATCATCGATGCGGAAGGGATCATCCGCCATGCGAGCAAGGGCTTTCTGGACCTCGCGCAGATCGGCACGGTGGGCGCGGCCCTCGGCGAGCGCCTCGGCCGGTGGCTGTCCCAGCCGGGTGCCGACGCATCGGTGCTGCTGACGACATTGCACCGGCACGGCGTCGTGCGGCGCTTTAGCACCGTGTTGCACGGGGAGCTTGGCAGCGACGTAGAGGTGGAGATCTCCGCCTCGGCCGGAGCGGAGGGCAGGCAACAGCTGATCGGCGTGCTGATCCGTGACGTAGGCAGCCGGCTGAGCGTCACCAATAATATTATTGGCCTTCGCTCGACACTTGGTTCTATCATCTCCCAGACTGGCAAGACGTCCTTGCCCAAGTTGATCGACGACGCGGTTGCCATGGTCGAGCGGCACTGCATCGAAGCGGCCCTGGAACTATCCGAAGGCAACCGGACCGAGGCCGCCGAGCTCTTGGGATTGAGCCGCCAAAGCCTGTATAAAAAGTTAAGCCGCTATGGCATCGAGGGGAGTAGACGGGCTGACCTGGAATAGGCAGTTGAGATTGTCCGGTGCCTGATATCACGGCCCGGGCTTCCGCGACACCGGCCTTCGGACAGGCCGACCTGTCGAACTGCGAGCTTGAACAGATCCATCTTGCCGGTTCGATCCAGCCGCATGGGGCCTTGTTGCTGATCCGGGAACCGGACCATGTCATCGTGCAAGCGAGCGCTAATGCGGCGGATTTCCTCAATCTTCCTCATCAATCGGCCGGCGAGTTGCTCGGTTGCCATGTTGGGGATTTGAATGGCGACCTGCTGACGCGAATCCTCGAACACGCGAAACAACCACTGCATATCCTGCCCAAGGCGGTCCGCTGCCGGGTGGGAGATCCCGCCGGAACGTTCGATGGATTGTTTCATCGCCAGCCGGATGGCGGACTGGTCATTGAGTTGGAGCGTGCCGGCCCCTCGGTGGATCTGTCGCACGACGTTCAGGCAGCTCTGGAGCAAATTCTGGGCGCGCCCACGCTGCGGGCGTTGTGCGATGAAACCGCGCGGATCTTTCGCCGCCTCGTGGGTTATGACCGGGTCATGGTCTATCGTTTCGACGAAGTAGGCCACGGCGAGGTATTTTCCGAGCAGCGCAACCCCGAGCTCGAACCGTTTCTCGGCAATTGGTATCCAGCTTCCGACATCCCGCAGATCGCCCGGCGGTTGTATGAGCGTACGCGGATCCGGGTTCTGGTCGATGTGGACTATACCGCCGCTCCCCTGGTTCCTCCGATGTCGCCGATCACCGGCCAGGACCTGGATATGTCGCTGTGCTTCCTGCGCAGTATTTCGCCTATCCATGTCCAATATCTCAAGAATATGGGCGTCGGGGCCACGCTGGTGGTTTCGCTGGTGGTCGGCGACAAGCTTTGGGGCCTGATCTCCTGTCATCACTACGTGCCGCGGTTTATCCATTTCGAAATGCGGGCTGTGTGCGAATTGTTGGCCGAAGCCGTCGCCACACGGATCGTGGCGCTCGAAAGCTTTGTACAGGGCCAATCGGAAATCGCTGTCCGCCGCCTGGAACAACGGATGATCGAAGCAATTTCGCGCGATGGGGATTGGCGCGCGGCCTTGTTCGACAGCTCGCAGTCGCTTCTGCGCCCGCTCGACGCCACGGGTGTTGCCTTGCTGTTTGAAGGCCAGTTCCTGTCGGCCGGAGATGTCCCAGGAACACAGGATTTGCGCGAGATCGGTATCTGGCTGGACGGCAAGCCCCGTGGCCAGGTGATCGCAACGGCCCTGCTCGGTATCGACGAGCCTGAGTTCGCACATCTGAAAACGATGGCCAGCGGCCTTATCGCGACGCCGATATCGACATCGCCGGGCGAATATCTGGTCTGGTTCCGCCCTGAGCGGATACGAACGGTTACCTGGGGCGGCAACCCCTTCAAGCCGGTGATCGTCGGCGATGATCCGGCCACCCTGTCGCCACGCCGATCCTTTTCCCAATGGCATCAGTTGGTCGAGCACACCGCTGAGGGATGGACGCCGGCCGATGTCATGGCGGCCCGGCTGATCGGCGACACCGTTTCCGACGTGGTTCTGCAATTTCGCACTGTACGGGTGCTGATTGCACAGGAACAACTGAACCAGATCCGCCGGCAGGTGCGGCTTTCAGAACAGCCCGTGATCATCGCCGATCCCAATGGCCGGATTCTGCTGATCAACGAGGCGTTCGAGCGGCTGCTGCGGCCCGATAGGCCGCATCCGCAGTGGATGGAGGATTTGCCGGCTCTGTTCGCCGAACCGCAGGAAGTCAGCAGCAAGCTAAGCGACCTGCTGGTGCGTTCGCAGACCTGGCGAGGTGAAGTGCGAGCGGAAACCGCGCGGGGCATCGTGATGCCGTTGCTGGTGCGGGGCGACCCGGTTTTTTCATCGCCGGGCCGCGTGCTTGGATTCGTATTGCTGTTCACCGACGTGACGGAGCGCAAGACCGCCGACGCGGCGCGGGAACGGTTCCAGGAAGGCATTATCAACGGCCACCGGACCATCACGCGACGGCTCGACTCCAAGGCCGACCTGCTGTTCCAGAAGCTGCTGTCGTCGGTTATCGAGAATGCCCAGCTGGCAGCACTGGAGATTACCGACGGCGTGGATATGGCCCGTATACCGGAGCTGCTGGACGGTGTGCGCGCCTCCGTTATCCGAGCGTCGGAAGTACTCCAGCACCTTATTTCCCACGCGGAAGACGTTGCGAGCGACGGGTCAGGGGCTTCCGAATAGCCCGGGGCCTTCAAACGCCGGGACCTGAATCGTGTCAATCAATCATGACATGTTTTTGGCAATGGATGTCGGTTTTCCTTGACAGATGCCAGGCCGTCGCGATGATGATCTCCGTGAGCTGCCACCAACAAACCTGCAGGGCGGAACAGGCACGATCGCCCCGGAAGTGTCCTGAACATGCGTAGCGCCTTTCCATTCTCCGCGATCGTCGGTCAGGAGGAGATGAAGCTGGCGCTGCTGATCGCGTCGGTCGATCCGTCCGTCGGCGGTGTTTTGGTGTTCGGGGACCGGGGTACGGGCAAATCGACCGCCGTACGGGCGCTGGCGGCGCTGCTTCCCCAGATGCGTGTCAACGACGGGTGCCGCTACCATTGCGATCCCGCGGCTGATAACATCTGGTGCGAGGCGTGCCGCGAACATGGGAAGACGGCGCCGATCAAGCCTCGCCTGGCGCCTGTTCCGGTCGTAGATCTGCCGCTTGGCGCCACGGAGGATCGGATCGTGGGGGCGCTGGACCTGGAGCGCGCGCTCGTTCAGGGCGTGAAGGCTTTCGAACCTGGCCTGCTTGCGCGCGCCCATCGCGGGTTTTTGTACATCGATGAAGTCAATCTGCTGGAAGATCATCTCGTCGATCTGCTGATCGACGTGGCGGCGTCCGGGGAAAATGTGGTCGAGCGGGAAGGACTCAGCATCCGCCACCCCGCCAGGTTCGTACTGGTCGGCAGCGGCAATCCGGAGGAAGGCGAGTTGCGCCCGCAATTGATCGACCGCTTCGGATTGGCTGTCGAGGTAAGTACGCCGAGCGAGCTCGGGTCCCGGGTGGAGGTCGTTCGGCGGCGCGACGCCTATGAGCGCGATCCCGTTACCTTTGCGGAGAAATGGAAGAAGCAGGAAGACCGGCTCCGCCGCCAGTTGGTGGCGGCGCGCGCAAGGCTCCCCGGCGTGGCCGTTCCCGACGCCACGGTGGAGCAGGCGGCCCGGCTGTGCATGATGTTGGGAACCGACGGACTGCGGGGCGAGTTGACGCTGATCCGGGCCGCGCGCGCGCTGGCGAGCCTGGAGGGCGACGCCGCGGTGGACGATGCGCATCTGCGGCGGATCGCGCCCGCCGCGCTGCGCCATCGCCTGCGCCGCAATCCGTTGGACGAAGCCGTCGCCACCACCCGCGTCGAACGGGCGATGGCGGAACTGTTCGGCGCCGGGGCGCCTGGATGAACGCGCCTGCCGCGCCGGGTCTGTTGGCGGCCACATCGCCATGGGCCGATGCTGCGCTGGCCGCCGCGCTCTTTGCCGTCGATCCTGCCGGTACTGCCGGCGTATGGCTGCGCGCGCTTGCCGGACCGGTGCGCGATCGGTGGCTCGGCCTGTTGCGGGAATTGCTGCCGGCAGGCGATGCCCTGCGGCGCGTGCCGCTCCATATATCGGACGACCGCCTGCTGGGCGGGCTGGACCTGTCGGCAACGCTGCGGGCCGGTCGCCCGGTCGCGCAGCGCGGCATCCTGGCGGAGGCGGATGGCGGGGTCGTGGTGCTTGCGATGGCCGAACGCCTGTCGTCCAGTATGTGCGCACGGCTGTCGAGGGTTCTCGATGTCGGCGAGATTGCACTGGAACGCGATGGGATCGGGCAGCGTATCCCGGCACGGATCGGCATGGTCGCGCTGGACGAAGGCTTGACCGCGGAGGAGCGCCCGTGCAGCGGGTTAACGGATCGGCTGGCATTCCATCTCGATCTGGGTGACGTCGCGACCGGCGACATGGTCAGTCCGTTGCATGGCGAGGGCGATATCGTTGCCGCCCGGATCCGGCTGGGAGAGGTGACCGCCAGCGGCGATGTGTATGAAACGCTCTGCGGTACGGCCCAGGCGCTGGGCATCGCGTCGATCCGCGCGCCGTTGCTGGCGCTGCGCGTGGCGAGAGCCGCGGCGTCGCTGGCCGGCCGGCCGGAGATCACGACGCAGGACGCAGCCATCGCCGCGCGTCTCGTGTTTGCCCGTCGCGCGACCATCCTGCCCACGCACACCGATCCCGACGATGACAAGGACCCGTCACCGCCACCGGAAGAGGCGGACCCACCGCCGGACGGCGCCCCGAAGCCGGCCGAAGAACAGGCCGAAAGCTCCGATGTCGGGCAGTCCATGACCGACATGGTTCTGGCAGCCGTGCAGGCCTCGATGCCCGCGGATCTGCTGTCGCAGTTGCGGCTTGCCAATGGCGGACCGGCGCGCGCGCAAACCTCGGGCCGTGCTGGCCAGGTCAGGCAGTCCCAGCTGCATGGACGGCCGATCGGCGCGTCGCGAGGCGAACTCGGGGCCGGCGCGCGCCTGCACATCATCGAGACCCTGAAGGCCGCATCACCTTGGCAGACGCTGCGGCGCCGGGAAGCCGGGACCGGCGATTACGCCGGCGATGCCCGGCGCATCCAGGTGAGGCTTGATGATTTTCGGATCGTGCGCTTCAAGCAACGCATCGGCACGACGACGATTTTCGCCGTGGATGCGTCCGGCTCGGCGGCGCTGGCCAGGCTGGCGGAGACCAAGGGCGCGGTGGAATTGTTGCTGGCCGATTGCTATGTCCGTCGCGATCGTGTGGCCCTGGTGGCATTTCGTGGCCAAGGCGCGGAACTGCTTCTGGCACCGACGAACTCCCTGGTCCGCGCCAAGCGAAGTCTGGCCGGCCTGCCTGGCGGCGGCGGCACGCCGCTGGCTGCCGGGATCGACGCGGCCGGGGCGCTGGCGGATGCCGTGCGCCGGTCCGGCCAGACGCCGGTGATCGCGGTGATGACGGACGGCAGGGCCAACATCGCACGCGACGGCAGCGCCGGGCGTGCCAGGGCCGAGGAAGACGCCATGCTCGCATCGAAGCGGCTGAGGGAGGCGGGCTTCACCACGCTGCTGGTCGATACGTCGCCGCGGCCGAACCCGGTTGCCCGGCACCTGGCCGCGGAAATGCGGGCGCGCTACCTACCGTTGCCGTATGCCGATGCGGCGCGAATTTCCGCGGCGGTTCGCGTGGCCGGCGCCGCCAAGGCGCCATGAAGGACCGGCTGGACTGGGAGACCGATGGCCGGGATTGGCCAAACCGTGCGGCCAGCCGGTTCGTTTCCGTTGCCGGGTTCACGTGGCATGTGCAGGTTCTCGGCCGTGGCCCGGCCGTGCTGCTGTTGCACGGGACCGGAGCGGCCTCCCATTCCTGGCGCGCGCTGGCGCCGGCCTTGGCCCGCCGGTTCACCGTGATCGCGCCGGACCTGCCGGGGCATGGGTTCTCCGCCATGCCGACGCCGGATCGTCTTTCCTTGCCGCAGATGGCGCGAGGCGTCGCGGACCTGTTGGAAGCCCTGGGTGCCCGGCCCAGCCTTGTCGTCGGACACTCGGCGGGCGCCGCGATCCTGGCGCGCATGGTCCTGGACGGGATGATCGCGCCAGATCGCCTGATCAGCCTGAACGGCGCTTTGCTGCCGTTTCGTGGATTGCCGGCCACGTTTTTCTCGCCGGCCGCCAAGCTGCTCGCCAGCGTCAGGCTGGTTCCGCGATTGTTCACGTTGATGGTCGGTGACCGCGTGAGTGTCGCGCGATTGCTCCGCGATACCGGCTCGGTCATCGATCCGGTTGGCATTGAGTTGTATGGCCGCCTGCTGCGCAATCCGGGACATGTCGCGGGGGCTCTGGGCATGATGGCGAACTGGGACCTGGAACCGATGCGGCGAGATCTGCCCGGTCTGCGAATTCCGGTAACCCTGATCAGCGGCCGCAACGACCGGACGGTGTCACCGATGGACGCATTGCGTGTCCGCGCGCTGTTGCCCGCGGCGACGGTGATCCTGCTTCCCGGCCTTGGCCACCTTGCACATGAGGAGCGTCCGGAGGAAGTCGCGGAACATATTATGCAGGCGGCGTTATTGCCCGCGATCGGTTGAAGCGCATGAGTGCATGGTTTGCCAATGGCCGCATCGTCGATCTCATCCTTCTGCTGACCGTGGCGGAAGCGTTCGCCCTTGTCCTGCATCATCGGGCTACAGGCCGGGGCGTTGCACCGGGCGATTTCCTCGGCAATCTCGTGTCGGGGATATTCCTGCTGCTGGCGTTGCGCGCCGGACTCGTGGGCGCCTGGTGGGGCTGGATCTCGCTTTGCCTGTTGGCCGCATTGGCCGCTCATCTGAACGATCTTCGCGCGCGGTGGCGCTGAGCCGGGTTATCGCCCCATCGCTGGAAATGTGACGGCGATTGCCCAGGCAAAGGCGAGTGCATTGGCCAGGGCGCCGACCATGGGGTGGCGTGTGCTCCGGTAGGCCCAAGTGCCGAACAGGCCGTAGATGCCGAGGAAGATCAGGATCACCGGAATTATGATGATCAAAAAGAACAACCGCGGCGGATTGAGTGCCACCGCCAAAGCCAACGAGAGCACGAAGCAGATCTTGGTGAAGGCGTAACCGAAGCGGGCGGCCTCCAGTCCTCGCGTCAGCCATTCGTCGGCGACGAAATAGGGCAGCGTGCCGCCGAGCATCGCCAGAATCAGCATCCCCCGCCCACCGGTTGGCAGGAACGACGTGACGAACCGGTCGATCGGTAGGCCGATGGCGAAGATGTTGTAGGCGGCCATGGCCAGCATCGCCACGACGAACATCAAACCGACCCTCCCGAAACGGAACCGAACCCCGGCGAACCACATGCCGAGCGCGGTCAGCATGCCGTAAACGGCGAAGTGCACCGCAAGGTAATCACCCAGCAGGATCGGCAGGAAGCCGGTAGGCAGTTTCCAGGTGATCAGGGGCGTCAGGACAAACGGCAGCACGGCGATCGGCCACTGTCTTCGCCAGCGCAGTCCAGCGCCAAGAGGGCTGGAGGCAAGCCTCGGCAGCAACGATGCAATCGGCCAGCCCAGTGCGACCAGCCCGGCAAACAGCAGGCCCAGCCACGGCCCCGGAGCATCGATGAAGCCGCTGCCCTGGCGATCGAACACCTGGTTCAGCCAGGACAGTGCCTCACTCTGGCTCTGGGCGCTGTAAAGCACGCCGATATGCTCGACGCCGCCGGCCAGTGCCAGGCGGCGCGCGGTGCCGTTGCTGAAACTGCCATAGGTGACGCGCTCGCGCACCGGCCCTTTCGCGACCAGGCCGACGACACGCAGTCCTTCGTCGGTCAGCATCGCCGGTTCCAGCGCGCCGTCGATCACCAGCAGATTGCGCGGCGCCGTGGCGGTAACCGCGCGCGCGAACATGGAGACGGCGATGGTTGCCTGCACGTCTGGATGTTCGGTCGCATATTGCACGACGGTGTCCGAAGCCATCGAATGGCCGAGTACCGCCAATCTGCCGTCGGTGCCGGGAAGTGAACGGGCGAAGGCAACGATGGCGCCCAGTGTGTCGAGCAGAGCGCGGCCATGTGCGGCGTCGTCGGCCAGACCGCCGGCGAGCGGCTCCGGGTTTCGGCCGTGGCCGGGAAAATCGAACGTCACGGCGATATAGCCATTGCGTGCCAGGGTCAGCGCGAATGGCAGCATCAATTGCTGGGATCCGGCGAAGCCATGGGCGATCACGACCAGCGGAGCCGGATTTTCGTCTTTTGGGCGGAATACCGTTACCGGCGTAGGGCCGGCATGGGTCCGGATCACGTGCAGCCCGCTCGAGGCATCGGCGAGATGCCATAGCCCGGTGAGGATCGCGGCGATCGCCAGGGCGGCCACAAGCACCAGGGCGGCTACAGGCAAATGACGCATTTCAATCCGATCCGGTAAATCCGCTTTGGCGCATATTGGCTCTGGCCATCACTGTCAATTATTGCTTACACTACAACGTATGAATTCATTGACACCTATCTTGCCGCAGCTGCCTGGGATGCAGGCGACGTCCATGGTGCCTCATGCGGTGGTCATTGGCAGCGGCTTCGGTGGACTGGCGGCGGCGGTTCGGCTGGGGGCGCGCGGCTACCGGGTGACGATCCTGGAGAAATTGGATGCGCCGGGCGGGCGCGCCTATGTCTACCGCCAGGACGGCTTCACCTTCGATGCCGGTCCGACCATCATCACGGCGCCATTCCTGTTCGAGGATCTGTGGCGTCTTTGCGGCCGCCGGCTGGCCGATGATATCGACCTTCGACCGGTCTCGCCGTTTTATCGCATCCGGTTCGACGACGGGTCTGTCTTCGATTGCTCCGGCGATGCGGACGCCATGCGCGCCGAGGTGGCGAAATTCTGCCCGGCCGATGTCGTGGGCTATGAGCGCTTCATGCGGCTGAGTGAAACCATTTGCCGGATCGGTTTCGAGGAACTTGGCCATGTCCCGTTCGGTTCGCTGCGAGACATGGCACGGGTGGTGCCGGATCTGCTGCGGCTGGAAAGCTATCGCAGCGTCTATGGCCTGGTCGCCAAATATATTCGCGACCCGCGGCTGCGCGTCGTGTTCAGCTTCCATCCGCTGCTGATCGGCGGCAATCCGTTCAGCGCGAGCGGCATCTACAGCCTGATCCCGTTCCTGGAGCGCCGCTGGGGGGTGCATTTCGCCATGGGTGGAACCGGGCGGCTGGTGCAAGGGCTGGTCGGCCTGATCGAGGGCCAGGGCGGCACGCTCCGCTATAACGCCGAGGTCGCGGAGATCATCGTCAAAGGACGCTCGGCCACGGGCGTGCGGCTGACCTCCGGAGAGACGGTTCCGGCCGATATCGTCGTCGCCAACTCGGATTCCGCCTGGACCTATCGCAAGCTGCTGGCTCCGGTGCATCGGCGGCGCTGGAGCGACCGGCGGCTGGATCGGGCGCGCTATTCGATGGGCCTGTTCCTTTGGTATTTCGGCACGCGCCGGCAATACAGGGACGTGCCGCACCACACGATCCTGCTCGGCCCGCGCTATCGGGAATTGCTGGCGGATATTTTCAAGCGAAAGATCCTGGCGGCCGATTTTTCCCTGTATCTGCACCGGCCCACCGGCACCGACACGTCCCTGGCGCCGCCTGGGTGCGACGCATTCTATGTGCTGTCGCCGGTGCCGAACCTGGACGGCCCGATCGACTGGCAGCGCGAGGCCGAGGCCTATCGCCAGGCTATCGCGAAACATCTGGCCGAGACGCTTCTGCCGGATCTCGAAGAGAACATTATTACCTCTCGCCTGCTGACACCGCAGGATTTCCAGGATCGTCTCTCGTCCTACCGCGGCGCCGCTTTTGGGCTGGAACCCACCCTGCGCCAAAGCGCGTGGTTTCGCCCCCATAACCGCAGTGAAGACATCGACCGGCTTTACCTTGTGGGTGCCGGCACGCATCCCGGCGCCGGCGTACCCGGCGTGCTGTCTTCGGCCCGAGTTCTCGACACGGTGGTTCCACATGCCTCTTCCTTGGTCTGAACCCGCTCATGCGACGCCCGCGGATCTGGCCGAGTGCCGGGAAATGCTGCGCGGCGGATCACGCAGCTTTTCCGTGGCCTCGCTTCTCTTGCCAAGGTCCGTGCGTGAACCCGCGATCGCGCTTTACGCGTTTTGCCGGCTGGCGGATGACGCGATCGACCTCGACGGCGGCAGCGGCAATGCCCTGGCAATGCTGCAAGATCGACTGGAACTGGCTTACGCCGGGCGGCCGCGGGACTATCCTGCGGATCGTGCGCTTGCGGATATTGTCCGGCGCTTCTCCATCCCCCGAGCCCTGCCCGAAGCCTTGCTGGAAGGCTTTGCCTGGGATGCCAACGCCAGGCGGTATCACGACATTGCCGACCTGACCGCCTATGCCGTCCGTGTCGCCGGAACCGTGGGCGCCATGATGGCCATCATCATGGGCGTGCGCGCGCCGGACGCGGTGGCGCGCGCGTGCGATCTGGGTGTCGCGATGCAATTCTCCAATATCGCCCGGGACGTGGGCGAGGATGCTCTCGCCGGCCGGCTCTATCTGCCGCGGCTCTGGATGGCTGAAGCCGGGATCGACCCGGATGCCTGGTTGGCGCGTCCGATCTTCAGCGAGGATCTGGGCGGGGTTGTGCACCGTCTGCTGGACCATGCCCGTGCTCATTATGCGCGGGCGGACGCGGGTATTCGCCAATTGCCCCTGGCCTGCCGGCCGGGGATCGGCGCGGCCCGCGCTCTGTATTCCGAGATCGGCAACGAGGTTCAGCGGCGTGGGGGAAATTCGGTTGCCTCGCGGGCCGTGGTGCGGGCGCCGCGCAAAATCCTGGCGCTGGCGCGCGGCGTAGCGGCATCGTTCCGTCCCGATGCCTCTCTCCCGTCCCACGCATTGCCGCAGGCGCGCTTCCTCGTCGAGGCCGTCGCGGCGATGCCTGGCTGGCAAGCCGCGCGACCGCTGCGTGCCGCTTCGCCAGGCTACTTGAATGGGCGCCTGGCATGGGTGATCGACCTGTTCGCCGAATTGGAACAGCGTGAAGTGATGCGTCGCGATCTGCCGTGAAAATTTCAGCGGGATCCACGGCCACAGCCGCCGGCGCTGCCCGGTCTCACGCCACCCGGCCGCCGGCCTTCTTCCAGGCATCGATCCCGCCCTGGATATGCCGTGCCATCTGAATGCCGGCATCCTGGGCCGCCTGCACGGCCATCGCCGAGCGCTCGCCGAACGCGCAATAGAACAGCAGCGTCCGGTTCCCCGCCTTCGCCAGTTCGTGCAGCACGCCGCCAGGGCCGATATGTTCGTCCAGGCCCGGATAGGGCAGGTGCAACGCGCCGGGAATGCTGCCGTGGCGTTCGCGTTCGCGCTTTTCGCGCAGGTCGATCACGGTGATCTCGGGCTGGCCGATCAGGCTCAGCGCCTGTTCAGCGCTGCACGCCCAGCCCTGCCGGGCGATGTGTTCCTGCGCCAGGCCCTGATGCATGTTGGCCGGCACCGCGACGTCCATCATCTTCGGGTTCGACAGGTTCAGCCCGTTCATGATGGCGACGTATTCATCGACCGATTTCACCTGCAGGCGCGGATTATACGCGCGTTCCTCGGCGATGGTGCTGACCGTGTCGCCCTTGTAGTCATGCGCCGGGTAGACCAGCGTTTCGTCAGGCAGCTTCAGCAGGCGGTTGAACAGGCTGTCGTACTGCGCGCGGGCATCGCCGTTCTGGAAATCGGTGCGTCCGGTGCCGCGGATCAGCAGCGTGTCGCCAGTGAACACCCGGTCCTCCATCCGGAAGCTGTAGCTGTCGTCGGTGTGGCCGGGGGTGTAGATCGCTTCCAGGCTGATGCCCTCGATCTGCAGGCTGTCCCCGTCGGCCAGGCGCATGGAGACGACATCCACCTGGCTCTGCTCCCCCATGACGGTGATGCAATGGGTGCGGTCGCGCAACGCGCCAAGGCCGGTGATGTGGTCGGCGTGCAGATGCGTATCCGCCGCCTTGACCAATTTCAGGTCCAGTTCGCGGATCAGTTGCAGATAGCGATCCACCTTCTCCAGCACCGGATCGATGATCAGCGCCTCTCCGCCGCGCCGACTGGCAAGCAGATAGGAATAGGTGCCGGAAACGGGTTCGAAGAGCTGCCGAAAGATCATCTCTGGCCTCGTTTCGTGCTGGCGGAGATGAAACACTAGCTCGAAAGGCTTTCGGGAAGAAAGTCCATCCTATCGGCCGGGTCCCCAGTGGCGGAACGCGCGCGGTCGGCTAGATTGAGCCTGAGCAGGAGCCCGCCCATGCATGTCGTCAACAGTCCCGCCTTCAAGCAGAATGCCACCGCCGCCATGGCCAATGCCGGCCTGCAGAAGGCGCTGGCCAATTCCGGCCCGTCCTTCATCGGCCGGCGCGCGGCCGCGGTCGCGCGCCTGCCGGAGTTCGAACGGCTGCGCGACATCGGTCGCGACATCAAGAACCACACTTTGGCCAACCTCGATTTCTACCTGGAAGCTTATGAGGCCAGGCTGAAAGCGGCCGGCGGCCAGCTGCATTGGTGCGCCACCGCGGACGAGGCCTGCGCGCAGGTGCTGGCGATCTGCCAGAAGGCCGGCGCGCGCACGGTCACCAAGGGCAAGAGCATGATCTCCGAGGAGATCGGCGTGAACGAGCACCTGGAGCGGCACGGCATCACCCCGGTGGAGACCGATCTCGGCGAATACATCATCCAGCTGCGCCACGAACTGCCCAGCCACATCATCGCCCCGGCTTTCCACCTGAATCGGGAGGATTGGGAGGAGCAGTTTCGGAAATCCCATACCGACCTGCCAGCCGACCGGGTGTTTCACGAGCGCCGCGACATTCTCACCGAGGCGCGGGCCAAGCTGCGGGAGAAGTTCCTGGCCGCCGATGTCGGCATCACCGGGGCGAATTTCCTGATCGCGGAAACCGGCAGCTCGGTCATCGTCACCAACGAGGGCAACGGCGACCTGACCCAGACCCTGCCGCGCATCCACATCGTGCTGGCCAGCATCGAGAAGATCGTGCCGACGCTGGAGGACGCCACCAGCCTGCTGCGCCTGCTGGCGCGTTCCGCCACCGGGCAGGATTTCTCCGTCTACACCACCTTCTCCACCGGGGCGCGGCGTGAGGGCGATCTGGATGGGCCCGACGAGTACCATGTGGTGCTGGTGGACAATGGCCGTTCGGCGATGCTGGGCACGGATTTCCAGGAAATGCTGCGCTGCATCCGCTGCGCCGCCTGCATGAACCATTGTCCGGTCTATGGCGCGGTCGGCGGGCACGCCTATGGCTGGGTCTATCCGGGGCCGATGGGCAGTGTGCTGACCCCCGCCCTGGTCGGCGTGGACAAGGCCGGTTTGCTGCCCAACGCCTCCACCTTCTGCGGCAAGTGCGAGAGCGTGTGCCCGGTGAAGATCCCGCTGCCGAAGCTGATGCGCCACTGGCGGGAACGCGAGTTCGAACGCCATCTGACCCCGTCTGCGGTGCGCACCAATCTCGCGCTTTGGGCCTGGGTGGCGAAGCGGCCGGCCCTGTATCGGCTGGGTACGCGGCTGGCGGCCAAGGCGCTGGGCTGGCTCGGCCGCAAGCGCGGAAGGTTTGCCTCCATGCCCTTCGCCGGCGGCTGGACCGGCGGGCGGGACCTGCCGGCGCCGGAGGGCGATACCTTCTTCGCCCGCTACGCCCGCGCCCAGCGGGAGGGGCAGATCCGATGAGTTCGCGCGAAGCGATCCTGACCGCGATCCGCCGCGGCCTGAAGCGGGGCGTGCTGCCGGAAGACCAGCAGGCGATGCTGCGCGGCCGTCTGGCTGCCCACGGGCGCCATCTGATCCCCGAGCGGTCCCGCCTGCCGCGCCCCGGGCAGATCGCGCTGTTCGTGGCGAATGTGGAAAAGGAATTCGGCACGGTCGCGCTGGTGCCCGATCCCGCCGCGGTTCCCGGCGCGGTCGCGGACTATCTCGCGGCACAGAATCTGCCGATGGATTTCGCCATGGCGCCGCATCCGGAGTTGCGTGCGATCCCCTGGTCCGACCGGCCGATGCTGACCTGGCATGTCGGGCGGGCGCAGGCGAGCGATCTGGTCAGCGTGCAGCACGGCTTCGCGGCCGTGGCGGAGACCGGCACGCTGATGCTGCCCTCCGCGCCGGAACGCCCCACCTCGCTGAACCTGTTGTCGGACACAGCGATCGTGGTGTTGCGTGCCAGCCGCGTGGTCGGCGCCTATGAGGAAGCCTGGGACCTGCTGCGGGCGGAGAACCGCGACGCGCGCAGCGGCGGCTTCATGCCGCGCAACGTCATGTGGGTCACCGGCCCGTCGCGCTCGGCGGACATCGAACAGACGCTGGAGCTTGGTGCGCATGGTCCGCGCCGGCTGCATGTCGTGCTGGTGGAGGACGATCCGGCGGCGCTTGCGTAAAGCGGGGGCGCAAGGCGGGAGCGTAGGGAAAAGCGATGGGAGGCCAGGAATGAGCGATGTCCGACTGCAGGATCGGATTGCGATCGAGGACGCGCTGCACCGCTACATCCGCGGCGTGGACCGGCGAAACTGGGACCTGGTGCGCTCGGCCTACCACGCCGACGCCTATGACGATCACGGCG
>JBBIQA010000020.1:13371-38006 GCA_037442565.1 Rhodospirillales bacterium | reverse complement strand
GCGAGCCTCCTCGGCGCGGTCCTTGGCGGTCTTGGCCCCGAGCACCACCACGATCAGCCGCTGGCCGGAATAGACGGCCGAGCCGACAATGTTGTAATCGCCGTCCTTCTCATTGCCGACCTTGAGGCCGTCGCCATTGACGTCCATGAACAGAATCGGGTTGCGGTTCAACTGGCGGATTTTGCTCCAGGTGGCGGGCGGAGGTGCCAGTGCCCGGGCTGGCGGCGGTGCCAGGGCGGGTGGCGGTGGCGGCGCCAGGGCTGGCGGCGGTGGCGGCAGGCGGCATTGAGGAAGGGATTTACGATGAGCACGAAACGGCTCCTCCGCTGCGCCTCCGGTGCGATACTGGCCGCGTTGCTGGCGATACTGCCGCTATCCGGTCCCGCCAACACCCAGGCAGCTCCCCGGCCGCCCGCCGCGGCGGCGGCGCAGACGGACTTCCCATCCCCCGAGGCGGCCGTGGATGCCCTGGTCGCGGCTCTCGGCCGGCACGATAACGCCGGCCTCGGCGCCCTGATGGGCCCCGGCGGCGAAAGGCTGCTGGAATCGGGCGACAAGGTCGCCGACGAGGTGACGCGGCAGCATTTCCTCGCCGCCTATGCCGAGCATCACAAGATCACCCCGCAGGCCAACGGCAGTGCCGTTCTGATCGTCGGCCCGGATGACTGGCCATTGCCGATCCCGATCGTGCAGGCCAACGGGCGCTGGCATTTCGATGCCAAGGCCGGCACGCAGGAAATCGTCGACCGGCGGATCGGGCGCAATGAGATCGCCGCCATCCGCACCAGCCTCGCCTTCGTCGACGCCGAGGAGGCCTATCACGCCCGCCTTGGCGCCTATGCCGAGCGTATCGTCAGCAGCCCCGGCAAATATGACGGGCTCTATTGGCAGCCCGGCCCCGGCGAGCCGGAAAGCCCGCTGGCCCCGCTGGTGGCCCAGGCGGTCGAGGAGGGCTATCCGGGCGCCATGGCCGGCGGCAAGCCGCGGCCCTACCAGGGCTATTTCTTCCGCATTCTGAAGGGCCAGGGCCCCTCGGCGCCGGGCGGGCGGCAATCCTATGTGACCGGCGGCGCCATGGTTGGCGGCTACGCGCTGCTCGCATGGCCCGCGGTCTATGGCTCCTCTGGCATCACCACGTTCCAGGTCAACCGGGACGGCATCGTGTTCCAGAAGGATCTGGGACCGAACACCGCGAAGATCGTCGCGGGGATCACGCTGTATGATCCCGACCTGACCTGGGCGCGGGTGGACATCACGCCCTGATCGCGGCGGCGGATCCTTCTCCGATCCGCCTGTCGCACGGCAGGTCTGTTCTCCGGCCGAGGTGACAGGCAACCGCCACGTGCTAGCCTACGGTCCGGGCGGCGCGGCGATATCCGTGCCGGGAAGCGCGAGGGACACAGGGTGACAGCATCAGGATATGCGGGCTCCGGAAGGGATGCCGGGGTCGACTCCACCTATGCCTGGCTGCGTCTGGCCGCGGCGGTGCTGCTGAGCACGCTGGGCGGCGTCGGCATGTGGTCGGTCGTGGTCACGCTGCCCGCCGCGCAGGTGCAGTTCGCGGTCGATCGCGGCGCTGCCTCCCTGCCATTTACCCTGACGATGTTCGGCTTCGCCGCCGGCGGCGTGCTGATGGGCCGGTTCGCCGACCGGTTCGGCGTGGTGGCGCCCGTGGTGCTTGGCGCGGTGATGCTCGGCATTGGCTATGTCGCCGTCGGCTATGCGCAAAACCTGTGGCAATACGCCCTGGCGCAGGGCGTGCTGATCGCGCTGTTCGGCTGTTCCGCCACCTTCGGCCCGCTGATGGCCGACACGTCCATGTGGTTCACCCGCCGGCGCGGCATCGCGGTGTCCATCTGCGCGTCCGGCAACTATATCGCCGGCACGGTCTGGCCGCCGATCATCCAGCATTTCATCCAGACCGCCGGCTGGCGGCAGACCCATGTCGGCATCGGCGTGTTCTGCTTTGCCACCATGCTGCCGCTGGCGCTGATGCTGCGGCGCAAGACGCCAGCGCTGGCGCCTGGCGCCGGCACCCACATCCAGCGCAACGGGGTAGGCGGGCTGGACCTGGCGCCCAACACGTTGATGACCCTGCTGGTGATCGCCGGTGTCTGCTGCTGTGTCGCGATGTCCATGCCGCAGGTGCACATCGTCGCCTATTGCGGCGACCTCGGCTATGGTGTGACCCGGGGCGCGGAGATGCTGTCGCTGATGCTGGGCTTCGGCATCATCAGCCGCCTGGTCTCCGGCCTGATCGCCGACCGCATCGGCGGGCTGCGCACGCTGATGCTGGGCTCGGTGCTGCAGGGTTCGGCGCTGGTGCTGTATCTGATGTTCAACGGACTGACCTCGCTCTATGTCATCTCCGCCCTGTTCGGCCTGTTCCAGGGCGGCATCATCCCGAGCTACGCGATGATCGTGCGGGAGTATTTCCCCGCGCGCGAGGTTGGCACCCGCGTCGGCCTGGTGCTGATGGCGACGCTGCTGGGCATGGCGCTCGGCGGCTGGATGTCGGGCGCGATCTTCGACCTGACCGGTTCCTACCGCGCGGCCTTCGCCAATGGGATCGGCTTCAACCTGATCAACGGCGCGATCGCCTTCTCCCTGCTGCGCCGCCGCGGCGGCGGCCGGGTGGCCTACGCCTGATAGCCTGTGTGAAGGTCGCGGATCAGGCCGGCCAGCGTCGCCTTGTCGGCCTCCGAGGCGACGGGAATGCTGAACTCCGCGTTGGTCACCACATGGGCGTAGCGGTCGTGCAGCTTGCGGCCGATCTCGGCAAAACTGCCGATCGTGGCATACAGGTTCAGCACCTCGTCGTCGATCATTCCCGGCATTTCCTCCCAGCGCTGCTCGCGTGACAGCACGCTCATGCGCCTGGCCAGGTCGCCGAGGCCGTGGAACTCGAACGCCGCACGGTAGCCGGGGGTGGAGCAGTAGAAGGCAACGCGGGCGCGGATGTCGCGGATGCGCTTTTCCAGTTCCTCGTCGGTGCGCGCGGTGGCGATCAGCGGCTTGATCGCCACGGCGAAGTTCGCCGGATTGCGCCCGGTTTTCGCCGCGCCCTCGCGTGCCGCCGGCAGCATCACCTTTTCGATGTATTCGGCGGTGCAGACCGGATGCGGGCGCATGCCGTCGGCGCATTCGCCGGAGATGCGACACATGATGGGGTTGACGGTGGCGATGTGGATGGGGATGTCGGGATGCTCGATCGGGCCGGGATCGAACAGCGGCACCATCAGGCTCAGCTTGTAGTGCGGGCTGTCGAAATTGAGCTTCGTGCCGTTCTGCCAGCAGGCCCACACCGCGCGCACCGCGTTCACATAGTCGCGGATCCACGGCCCAGCCGGGTGCGATGCCATGCCGTAGCGCCGTTCGATATGCGCGCGCACCTGCGTGCCGAGGCCGAGCGTGAAGCGCCCGCGCGACAGGCGCTGCAGCGTCCAGGCGGTCATGGCGGTGGAGGTCGGGCTGCGCGGAAAGGCGATCGCCACGGCGGTGACCAGCTTCAACCGCGTGGTGGCCTGCGCCGCAAGTGCTGCGACGATATAGGGGTCTTCCTTGCACTCCTCGATCGCCAGGGCGTCATAGCCGAGCCGCTCCAGCTCGCGCGCGTCGTCGTACACGGCGTTGATGTTCATCGGCACGTCCGGCGCGCGCAGGCCGGGGTCCACCTTGCCCAGCGGCAGCAGCGTTTCAACCTGCATGGGATGTCTCCAGGCTTTTCGATACCATCTCAAAGGTGCCCTTGCTGAGGCCGGGCAGCGCCAGCACGTCGGTGAGTGCGGCGCGCATCGCGGCCTGCCGCACCGGATCGGTGCGCCGCCACTGCCCGAGCGGCTGCACCAGCCTGGCGGCGATCTGGCCGTTGATCGGGTCCAGCCGCTTCACCGCCTCGGCCAGGAAGCGATAGCCGGCGCCGGAGGCCGCATGGAAGCGCACCTGATTGCCGGAAGCGAAGCTGGCGACCACCGCGCGCACGCGGTTCGGGTTCCTCCAGTCGAAGTCCTCATGTTCGGTCAGCGCCCGCACGGTGGCGAGGGTACCGGGCAGGGGAGATACCGCCTGGATGGCGAACCATTTGTCCAATACCAGTTCGTCGGCCCGCCAGGACGCATGGAACGCGGCCAGGGCGTCGTTGCGTTCGCGACAATCGACGCCGTTCAGCACCGACAGGGCGGCCAGCACGTCCGTCATGTTCCGCCCGGCATCGAACTGCGCTTTTGCCAATGCCACGGCGCCCGCTATGTCGGCTGCCACCAGATAGGCCAGGCAGATATTGCGCAACGCCCGCCGGCCGATGGCGGCGCCGTCGATCCGATATTCACCCGCTTCGGTCAGCCGATCATAGGTCGCGCGAAACTCCTCCGCCAGCGCCCGGCCGATGGCGGCCCGGGTTGCGTCCCGCGCCGCATGAATGGCGTCGAAATCCGCGACCTTCATCTGATCGGCCAGAAACGCCTCGCCCGGCAGGCTGAGCGTTTCCGCCGCGAAGGCCGGGTCCGCGTCCGCCTGCGCCAGGCAGGCGGCCATGGCCTCGATCAGGCCCGGTTCGACTTTTGCATCCGCCCCCGTCATCTCCAGCAGCAGCCCGGCGGCGTATTGCTGGCCCGATTCCCAGCGCACGAAGGGATCGCTGTCATGCGCGGCCAGAAAGCGCAGCCGCTCGCGCGAGACCCCCGATAGTTTCACCGGCGCGGAAAATCCCCGCAACAGGGATGGGACCGGTGGCGCCGGCACGTCGGTGAAGGCGAAGCTCTGCTCGGCCCCGGTCACCAGCAGCACGCGCGTTCCGGTGACGGCGACGGGATCGCCCTCCAGCCGCGTGGGCATTTCCTGGCCGTCCGGACCCAACAACCCCATCGCCAGCGGAATGACCACCGGCAGCTTGTCCGGCTGACCGGGCGTGGGCGGCGTGTGCTGGCGCACCGTCAGCGTATAGCGCCGGCTGGCGGCATCGTATGCGTCGGAAACCGTGATCTCCGGCGTTCCGGCCTGATGATACCAGCGCCGGAAGCCCGACAGATCCACGCCCGAGGCATCCTGCATCGCCTGGGCGAAATCGCCGATGGTGACGGCCTGGTTGTCGTGGCGGGCGAAATACAGGTCCATGCCGCGGCGGAACGCATCCTTGCCGATCAGCGTGTGCATCATGCGGATCACCTCCGCGCCCTTCTGGTAGATCGTCGCGGTGTAGAAATTGTTGATCTCGATGTACCGGTCCGGCTGCACCGGATGCGCCAGCGGGCCGGCATCCTCGCGGAATTGCGCCGCGCGCAGGCCGCGCACGTCGCCGATCCGCTTGACCGCGCGCGAGCCCTGGTCGGCGGAGAATTCCTGGTCGCGGAAAACCGTCAGGCCCTCTTTCAAGGACAGTTGAAACCAGTCGCGGCAGGTGACCCGGTTGCCGGTCCAGTTGTGGAAATACTCGTGCGCGATGATGGCCTCGATGCTCTGGTAGTCGGCATCGGTGGCCGTGGCGGGCTGCGCCAGCACGTATTTGGTGTTGAAGACATTCAGCCCCTTGTTCTCCATCGCCCCCATGTTGAAGTCCGACACCGCGGCGATGTTGAAGATGTCGAGGTCGTATTCCAGGCCGAACACCTGCTCATCCCAGGCCATGGATTTCTTCAAGGACGCCATGGCATGCCCGCAGGCAGTCTCGTCCCCCGGCCGCACCCAGATGCCAAGCGCCACCTCGCGGCCGGAGCGGGTGGTAAAGCGGTCCTTCAGCGCCACGAGATCCCCGGCGACCAGCGCGAACAGATAGGCGGGCTTCGGGTGGGGGTCTTCCCAGCGGGCGAAATGCCGGCCGTCCGGCAGGTCGCCGGTTGCCACAAGGTTGCCGTTCGACAGCAGCACCGGCACGCGGGTCCTGTCTGCGTGGATGGTGGTGCTGTAGCGCGCCATCACGTCGGGCCGGTCCGGAAAGAAGGTGATGCGGCGGAAGCCCTCGGCCTCGCACTGGGTGAAGTAGCTGCCCTTGGAGACATAGAGGCCACTGAGCTCGGTATTCGCCGCCGGGTTTATGCGGGTCTCGATCTCCAGGGTGCAGGCATCCGGCAGGCCGGGAACGATCAGATTGCCGGCGTCGATCTGATACTGGTTCGCGCCGAGCGTCTCGCCGTTCAACACCACGCGCACCAGGGTCAGGCCGTCGCCATCCAGATGCAGCGGTGCGGCCGGATCGGCGGCGGCCGGATTGCGCCGTAACTCCAGACGGGAGGCGACGCGGGTGGCAGTTTCATCGAGATCGAAGGTCAGGTCGACCTGCTCCACCAGGAAGGCCGGTGGGCGGTAATCGGCGAGCCGCGTCGTCCGGGGCTGCGCCGCGGCGGCGTCGTGGTGGCTATCCGGCATGGGTCTGGGCGCTCCCTAGCACGCCAATCTGCACGCGGACCGCTTACCCATCGTCATCTTGTGCATGCTCACTCTCCCCATTGATCCGGCGGATGGTAGCGGCGCGGCCGGGATGGGGCCAGGGGAAGGCGACCTGGATGCGATGCGAGCGTGACGCCCGGCACGATCGTGTTCCGGGCCTCCAACAAGGGAGCCTTCGACAAGAAGGCGCCCGCAATGGCGGTGCCATCACGGGCGCGAGCGAGCTCCGGGCCGGGCGCTTACTTCCCGCCGGTCGCGGTCGCCCAGTTGTGGTTGTGCACGAGGCCGTCGTCGTAGTCGTCGGGGTGGCGGGCGTCGTCCTGGGCCGGGCGTGTCTCGGCGTTGCCCGGCAGCGTGTGGATGGCGGCGAAGTTCTGCGGGGTCTGGTTGGGAGCGGTCATGCGACGCATCTTGGTATCTCCTGTGCTGGCGTTCGATGGGTCAATAATTCACATTGCACCTGCTAAGTGCACGTGGTTTCTATGCGGAAACCCTGCAATCCTGTCGCTGTCTTCACCGTAAGGGCAGCAAATCCGTAAAGGCTGTAAAGATGGCGCGTGCCCTGATTGGCCGGACCGTGCGCCGGCTGCGCACCGAGCGGGAGCTTTCCCAGCAGGCCCTGGCGTCCCGCCTCGGCATTTCCGCCAGCTACCTGAACCTGATCGAGCACGACCAGCGCGCCGTAACCGCCACGCTGCTGATCAAGCTGGCCGAGACCCTGCAGGTCGATCTCGCCACCCTGTCGGGCAGCGAGGAACGCCAGGTCGAGGCCGGTCTGCGCGAGGTGTTCGCCGATGCGCTGCTGGGCGCGGACAATATCCCCGACGCGGAGATCGCCGCCCTGGCCGGCAGTGCGCCGAACGCCGCGCGGGCGGTGCTGTCGCTGTATCGCGCCTGGCGCGTGGCGCGCGAGGACAGCGGCGGCATCGCCCTGCCGTCGGGGCGGCGCATCCTGCTGCCGACCGAGGAGGCGCGGGACCTGTTCACCGACCGCTCCAACTACTTTGCCGAACTGGAGGCGGCCGCCGAGGCCATCGCCGCCTCGCTGGGTCCGGTGCTGCCGGCGGAAACCAACCATGCCATCGCCGAACGGCTGCGCCGCGAGCATGGCCTGAGCGTCACCGTGGGTCCGCTGGAAGGGGCCTTGCGCCGCTACGATCCCGCCGCTCGCAGCCTGGCGCTGTCGGAGACATTGCCGCGCGAAAGCCGCGGCTTCCACATGGCCTTTCAGCTCGGCCTGCTGGAGGCGCGCGACGCCGTCGAGGCGGAGCTGAAGCGCGCCGCGCCGTCGTCGCCCGAGGCGGAATCCCTGATCCGCATCGGGCTGCTGAATTACGTCGCGGGCGCGCTGCTGATGCCCTACCAGCCGTTCCAGCGGGCGGCGGCATCGCTGCGTCACGACATGGAGGCGCTGGCGGCGCGCTTCGGCGTTTCGTTCGAGCAGGCCTGCCACCGGCTGTCCACTCTGCAGCGGCCAGGTGCGCACGGCAAAAGCGGTAGCCGGGGGGTGCCATTTTTCTTCCTTGTGGTGGACCCCGCCGGCAATGTCTCCAAGCGCTTCTCCGCCGCCGGATTTCCGTTTGCCCGCTACGGCGGCTCCTGCCCGCGCTGGGTGGTGCATTCCGCCTTCACCACGCCCGGCAGCGTGCAGGTGCAGGTGGCCGAACTGCCGGACGGGGCGGCGTTCCTGTGCTTTGCCCGAACCGTTTCCCATCCGGGCATGCATTGGGGCGACCCGGCGCCGGTGCATGTGGTGGCGATGGGCTGCGCGATCGAGCATGCCTCGGAGGTGGTGTATGCCGATGGCCTGGATCTCGATCGTGCCCGCGTCGGCATCGGCCTGTCCTGCCGGCTATGCGACCGTCAGGATTGCCGATCCCGGGCCTTTCCGCCGCTGGAGCACCGCCTGTCGCTGGACCCGCTGATCACCGGCACCAGCCCGTACCAGTTCGAGAAGCGCGGCTAGATCATGATGCGTTTGGGTTACTTCACCCGAACGCATAAACATGATCGCTAAATCAAAAACTTAGAGCCTGATGATTTTTCTACCTAAAATCATCAGGCTCTAGCCGTGTTCCGTCAGGCAGCTTCGGGGATACCGCCGAGCAGAACCTCCATCCGCGCGGCCTGATCCACCGCGGAGAACAGATAGGTCGGCGTCCAGGCATATCGCCCGCGCGGGGCGTAGCCCAGTTCGTGCAGTTGCCGGGCGGCTGCCAAAAACCGGTCCGCCCCGTCCGCCTCCACCAGGATATCGGGCCGCCAGCGCCGGATCGTCTGTCGCGCGCCGGCCAGCACCGCGGCCTCGCCGCCTTCCACGTCGATCTTGACCAGGCCGACCGGCTCCCGCAGTTGCATCCCGTCCAGGCTGCGAACGGGGATTTCACCGCCACCCATATCGCTGCCCACATGAATTCCCACCGTGCCGAGATTGCCGGGATCGCCGATCCGAACGGTGCCGCTGCCGTCCTGTTCCCCCAGCGCCACGCAATGGGTGCTGACCAGTCCCTCCAGCCCGTTGGCCGCGATATTGAGCTGAAGCAGCTCATAATTGGGGCCATAGGGCTCAAAGGCGATGACCTTCGCGCCAAGAATGGCGGCGAAGAAAACCGTGTGATTGCCGATATTGGCGCCGACATCCACGATGGTCGTCCCGGGCAGGTGGATTTCCTGCGCCTTCATCAGAACGTCGGGCTCGTAGAAGCGCCCGGTGCTGCGGATCAACGCCGCCAGGTGATCCGGTTCCGGATGGGTCCACAGCTCGATCCGCCGGCCGAGAAAGTTGAAGGCGGTTTTTTGCATTTGGGGCCATCCTGATCGAACCTTGGCGGAAGTTGCGCCCCGGAGGATTAACAATCGGCTTCCTTGCCGCAATCGGCAGCTTCAGCCGAGCCATGACCGAAGGGCGGTCTTGACCTGTCCGATGACGACCGGCCAGTGCCCGATCTGCTGCTGTCGGAACAGCCTCATGCTCGGATACCAAGGGCTGTCGTCGCGATCCAGCAGCCATCGCCAGTCCGAATTATACGGCAACAGCAGCCAGACCGGCTTGCCCATCGCCGCCGCGAGGTGCGCGACGCTGGTGTCCACGGTGACGATCAGGTCCATCAGGTCCGTGAGCGCCGCTGTCTGGGAAAAATCGGTGAGTTGACCGCTAAAATCCGAGATGTGACAGGATTGGCGCAATTGCAGCAGGGTCGCCGCGTCGGCCGGCCGGATATCCTTTTGCAGGCTGATCCAATCGGCGTCTGGGCTGAGCAGCTTGAGGCAGGTGGCCAGATCCACCGACCGGTTGCGATCGTTCCTGTGTTCCGGATTGCCGCTCCAGACGAGGCCTATTCGGGGCCTGGATGCAGGCTTCAGGCGAGCCGACCATTTCGCGCGCAGCGTCGCATCCGCGATTATGTAAGGAGTTGCCGACGGGATCGTCTCCAGCGTCGTTCCGAACGCCAGCGGCAGGCTCGACAGCGGACAATGGTAGTCGAACCGGCCGGGCGATTGTTGCGGGCGGATCACCTGGATGGCTCGATCGAGCGGTTTCAGCAGGGCTTCGAGCGCATGCGGCACTTCCAGGACGACCCTCGCGCCTCGTGCCTGCGCGAGCCTGGCGTATCGGTAGAACTGGATCGTGTCCCCGAATCCCTGCTCCCAGTAAAGGAACAGGGTCTTGCCAGCGATCGGCTGCTCGCCCAGCCAGACCGGCTGCGGATAAGGGCGGGCGGCGGGCGTTCCCGCGGAATTCCGCCGCCATTCATGCAGACGCCAGCCTTCTTCGAACTGCCCTATCTGTAACAGGCAGAAGCCCTTGTTGCTGTTCGCCTCGGCGTGGTCGGGGGCCAGCGTGATCGCGCGGTTGTAGCTTGCAACCGCCTCCTCGGGACGCTGCATTTCCTGAAGCAGCACCCCACGATTGATGTAGGCACGTTCCGAATTCGGATTGAGCGCGATGGCGTGTTCATAGCTCGTCAGCGCTTCTTCGGGGCGGAGCAGTTCCTGCAGCGCGATACCGCGGTTGATATGCATATCCGCATGATCGGGCGTGAGCGCGATCGCGCGGTCGTAGCTTGCCAGCGAGTCTTCTGGGCGTTTCAGTTCCCGCAGCGCCAGTCCGCGGTTGTAATGGGCTTCCGCCAGGTCCGGCTGCAAGGCGATGGCGCGTTCGTAGCTGGCCACCGCCTCTTCCGGCCGCTTCAACTCTTGTAACGCTGCCCCGCGGTTGCAGTGGGCCTCCGTATAGTCCGGCGCCAGTTCGATCGCGCGATCATAGCTTTGCACCGCTTCGCCGGGACGGTGCAGCGATTGCAGGGCGAGGCCACGATTGTAATGTGCTTCGGCGAAATCCGGCTCCAGCGCGATCGCCCGGTCGAAGCTCGCGATTGCTGCCTCGGGGCGCTGGTCCTGTTGCAGCGCGATACCGAGATTGACGTGGGCTTCGGCGTGATCCGGCTTCAGCGCGACCGCGCGGCCAATCAGTTCAATGGCCAGCCTGGTCCGCCGGGTCTGGATGGCGGCCACACCGAGCAGGTGCAGCGCCTCGGCATGGTCCGGCGATTGTTGCAGCACCTGCCGGTAGGCGTTCTCCGCCTCGGCCAGTCTTCCTTGCTGGTGGAGTTCCAGCCCTTGCTGGAAGGCGCGTTCCAGGGCGGCAGAAGGTGATTGCAATGGTGGAATTCCCTCGGTCGGCGGTGTCGGTTCCGATGCGAAGTCAGGCTGCGCAGGCTAGCGTGCGGCGTTGCGGGCCGGCAACCGGAGGCAGAGGGGGCTTCGCTCGTTCGGGTCGTTTGGCCGCGGCGCGCCGTTGCGATGATGCGCCTCGCCGGGCGTGCGTTGCGCCGGTTCCCATCTCGCCGGCTGCCATTCGTGTCATGTTTCTTATCGAGTCCGGTGTTTCGTTCCGGCGTGAATGGCGTCTCGCCAGTCGGAATCTCTGGGACATCGTAGCCAAAAACGATAAATCCGGCCATCAATATGAACTACGGGTTGATAAATCGGACAAAATTCCACCAGAACCGCCATGAACGTGCCATTTTCGATATTTTAGCCAAAGTATTTTGTAACTGACCATGACTATCGCTTGCTTTTATCCTAGGAACCGTTAAAAGCAATGAATGAGCGGATCCGGAAGCCGGCTTTTTCCTGATCTCGACAGGAACGCGTCGTTTACTCAAAGGAGCGGAATATGAAGCTTTCAACCTTGCTGATCACCGGCACGATGCTCGCCGGCTTCGCCGTCGCTACCACGCCGGTTCAGGCGAGCAGCGTTTGTCCCGTTACGACCAGCGGCCCTTTGTCTGGCACAGGGGCTTGCAACTTTGTCATCACCTTCAATGCTGACGGTTCCATCTCGACCGCCGCTGGCTCTACCCATACCAACTACGACGGCAGCGACGATGCCCTGATCGGCGTGGTCAACAATTCCGGCCATTCGATCTCAAGCTTCCATATCTCGAACCCGTCAACGGCCTATGGCGGCATCTTTGGCGGGATGGATGGCGATGGGATCGATATTGCACGATTTGGTACTGGCGTGACCAACGCCGCCGGCACAGCCCTGTTCGACACCTTCTTCGTCAGCCATGGCGGCCTGGCAAGCGCCCAGAACTACGGTGGCGCGGATGCGTATTACACCGGTGTCAACGCCACAAGCGGCACGGTCAACTTCCTGACCGCAATCGCCACCGGCGGCAGCGATTATTTCTCGCTGGAGCAGCCGATCGACCTTCGCGCGCCGCCGACCATCACCCCGGCTCCGGAGCCGGCCAGCCTCGCGCTGCTCGGTGCGGGCCTCGTGGGTCTTGGCCTGGTGCGTCGCCGCCGGTCCTAATCCGACCAGCCGGCCTCGCGTCGTCGAACAGAGGCCGGCACTGGACTGAAGATGGGCGGCATCCTCCGGGGTGCCGCCCATTTTGCTTTTCTGCTTGCTTTTCTGGCGCCAAAGCCCCTCAGGCGCGGGCCGCCGGCGGCAGGGCGAGCGCGGCGGCGAGCGGTCCCAAATGGGCGCGATAGTTCCGCCAGCGTCCCGCCGCCTGGGCATACAGCGGCTGGCGAACCTGCCAGCTGCTGGCGGTGAGCACCGTGCGCTCCGTCCGATGGAAGTCGAGGCAGGCGGGGTCCCAGGGCAGCCCGAGGAAATCCACGATGCGGCGGCTCTCTCCCTCCAGGTCATGCACCAGCGCTTCGTAATTGGCGTCCATCATCCGTAACGGCAGCACGGCGCGCCAATGCGCCGCCAGCCGGTCGATCTGGACATGGCGCAGGCCGGTCTGCACCAGATCGTAGGAGTACGGATTGCCGGTGGGGAAGAACTGAAAGAAGCAGGACAGGCAGGTATCGCGCGGATCGCGGGTGCAGAAGATCACCCGCGCGCCCGGAAACAGCGTGCCGATCACGCCGAGCTTGAGGATGTTGTCCGGCATCTTGTCGATGACCCGGGCAACCTTCCGGCCAGGCTCCCCGCTCGGCCTTCCGCTGGCCGGCGTGTCGGCAGCCAGGTCCGCGAGGCGCGCGCAATGCGCGGCCGCCAGCCGGGCCACCTCCGTCCGGTTCCAGCCGGAAGCATCGAGTTCGGCCTCGATGCGGCCGATATCGGTCCGTTCCCCGGCGCCGTGCACCAGCGGATGGCTCGCGGCGATCTGCTCCACCAGACTGGTGCCGGAGCGGGGCATGCCCAGAACGAAGACCGGCAGTTCCGACGGATCGCCCCATCCGCTGTGCGCGGCAAAGTACCCGGCATCGAAGCGGGCGATCAACCGGTCCACTTGTGCGGCGAAAGCATCGGGATCGAATGCGCGGCCGGTCGCGGTCAGTTGCTGGCGGTACAGCGCGTTGGCCTCGCTGTAACGGGCAAAGGCCTCATCGTAACGATCGGCGTCGTCGAGGGATTTGCCCAACGCAAAACCGGCGGCGACGCGATCCAGCGGCGCGGCATCGGGGTTGCCGAGGATTGTGGCGAGGCGCTCGATTTCGCCGGGATCGGCCTCCTGCCGGCGGATCAATGAGAGGCCGCGATAGGCATCGGCCAGGCCCGGATCGATGGCGATGGCGCGCTGGAAGCATTGTCGCGCCTCCTCGAAGCGCCCGAGGGCGCGCAGGCCGCCGCCGAGGCCGTTCCAGGCCGGCGCCTGGCCGCCATCCCGGTCGACAATGCGGCGATAGGCGCCGACCGCGCCCTCGATGTCGCCGGCGCGGCGCAACGTGCCGGCGAGCGCATACAGCAACGCAAGGTCATTGGGGCGCAGCGCCAGCGCGCGGCGGTGGCAGGCGATGGCCTCGTCGAACCACTGGTTCTCGGCCAGGAAATTGCCAAATTCCGTCAGGGTGCCGATGTCGTCCGGCCTCAGTTCCAGCGCCCGTTGATAGGCTTGCCGGGCTTGCGGCACGCGTCCCAGGCGGCCTAGCGCGGCGGCCATGATGCTGTGCGGCTCGGGCAGCGCCGGGGCCAGGGCAATGGCAAGCTGGCTGCTGGCAAGCGCCTGCTCGGGCTCCCCAAGATCGTTCATTGCCTGGGCAAGATTGCTGTGCGCTTCGGCGAAGTTCGGGTCGAGCCGGATGGCTCGCCGATAGCGGTCTGCCGCATCGCTCAGCCGGCCGGCGACGCGGTAGGCATTGCCGAGATTGGAAAGCGCCGGAGCCGAGTTGGGGGCGAGGGCGATCGCCCGCTCGATCAGCTGAATGGCGCGGGCCGGACGCCCGCGCGACAGCGCGATCAGGCCGAGCAGGTTATGTGCGTCGGGGTCGGCGGGCGATTTTGCGAGCACCTTGCGATACAGCGCCTCGGCGCGATCCAGGCGCCCGGCCTTGTGATGTTCGACCCCGGCCGAAAGGTCGCGGGACGGGGAGGGTGCGCGTGCCATGGCTACCTTCTTCGGCTGATGACCACCGCGACGCTCCGTGGGGCGCGGTTGCGGGGAGGGCGGGTGTCCGGGCATGAGCCAACAGGCAAATGATCCAGCCCCAGAGGCATGCCGACCGGGCGGAAAATGACGGCAGCCTTCTTACCGCGAGCTACTAGCCGCATTTGTCCCATCCGCAAATGCCTGCCTCCGCTGAGCGCGCAGATTGCACAAATAATGTGCGCATTGTTGGCATTTGATCTGGCTGCCTATCGTGATGATCACTGATAGCCGTTCAATACATTGAAAATATTGGAGCATCCGACGCTGGCACAAGCCTTGCGTTGAGTCATTCAGGTGCGACGCGTCTGCGCGAATGGAGCAGGCGAATAGCGCCCTGGCGTTATAGCTCTACGTTCAACACGGGGAAGTCTAATGACAATCGGCAAGAATTGGCTCACGCGGCGCGGTCTGGGGGCGATCGGAATGGCGGCCGTGGCCGCTGCGGCGGTCGATACGGTGGCAACGCCGGCGCGCGCGCAGGCCGCCGCCGCCGGCACCATCAAGGTCGGCATCCTGCATTCGCTCTCGGGCACGATGGCCATCAGCGAGACGACGCTGAAGGACGTCATGCTCATGCTCATCGAGGAGCAGAACAAGAAGGGCGGGCTGCTCGGCAAGAAGCTGGAGGCGGTGGTGGTCGATCCCGCTTCCAACTGGCCGCTGTTCGCGGAAAAGGCGCGCGAGCTGATCAGCGTGGACAAGGTCGCCGCGGTGTTCGGCTGCTGGACGTCGGTTTCGCGCAAGTCGGTGCTGCCGGTGTTCGAGGAGCTGAACTCCATCCTGTTCTATCCGGTCCAGTACGAGGGCGAGGAAAGCAGCCGGAACGTGTTCTACACCGGCGCCGCGCCGAACCAGCAGGCGATCCCGGCGGTGGATTACCTGGCCAGGGAGGAGAAGGTGCAGCGTTGGGTGCTGGCGGGCACCGACTACGTGTATCCGCGCACGACCAACAAGATCCTCGAAGCGTACTTGAAGTCCAAGGGCGTCAAGGACGAGGACATCATGATCAACTACACGCCGTTCGGCCATTCGGACTGGCAGAACATCGTGGCCTCGATCAAGAAGTTCGGTTCCGGGGGCAAAAAGACCGCCGTGGTCTCCACCATCAACGGCGACGCCAATGTTCCCTTCTACAAGGAACTCGGCAACCAGGGCATCAAGGCGACGGACATTCCGGTGGTGGCGTTCTCGGTCGGCGAGGAAGAACTGGCCGGCATCGACACCAAGCCGCTGGTGGGTCATCTCGCCGCGTGGAACTACTTCATGAGCGTGAACACCCCCGCCAACAAGGCGTTCATCAAGGAATGGCAGGCCTACACGAAGAACCCGAAGCGGGTCAGCAACGACCCGATGGAGGCGCATTACATCGGCTTCAACATGTGGGTGAAGGCCGTGCAGAAGGCCGGCACGATCGAGGCCACGCCGGTGATCGACGCCATGATCGGCGTGGCTGTGCCGAACCTGTCGGGCGGCTTCGCGGCGATGATGCCGAACCACCACATCACCAAGCCGGTGCTGATCGGCGAGATCCAGGGCAACGGACAGTTCAACATCGTCTCCCGCACCCCTGGCCTGATCGTTGCCAACGAATGGTCGCCGTATCTGGAAGGCTCGCGCGACCTGATCGCCGATTGGCGTGCGCCGATGTCCTGCGGCAACTTCAACGTCAAGACCGGCAAATGCGGCGGCAGCGGCAAATAGCCCGCCGGCCTGCTTCGGCCTGAGGGAAAAGGGGCGGGCTGGGGTGCCCGCTCCTCATTTCCCCTGAGCTTTCCAATGAACAACCCAATGAACAACAGAACCGGCGAAACGGAAACGATTGCCATGATCCGCCTTCTCGTCCTTCTCCTGGTGCTGCTCGCGGCTCCCATCTCGGGTCACGCGCAAGCCGCCGCGCCGGCGGCGAACGCGGGGGCCGTGGCAGCCTCGCCGGCGCTGGACGATGTGATCGGCCTGCTGGCCAGCGGCGATTTCGACCAGATCCGCCAGGGCGTGGAAGCGCTCGCGGCGTCCGGCCATCCGCGCGCCACGATCCTGCTGGCGGCGTTGCGGGACGGCCAGCTTTACATCTCCGGCGACCGCAAGCTGTACTTGCAGAAAAGCGATGGCACTTACGTCGATGCCCTGACCGGCGAGGCGGCGGCAGAACCCGAGGATGCGAACGCGGTCGACGTGAACAACTCCGTCCGCCGCGCCGTGGACGCGGCACTTGGCGCGCTGCGGCTGTTCGCCCCGGACGCCGCGACCCGGGCGCGCGCCGCCGAGGCGGTGTTCAAATCGCATGATCCCGCCGGTATTCCGGCGCTGACGCGCGCGATCGCGGCAGAGCAGGATGCCGGGGTGAAGCGGACGATGCAGCAGGCCCGCGCCGCCGCGCTGCTGGCCGCCGGCAATGCGCCGGAAGCCGATCGCCTGGCCGCCGTCGCCATCCTGCGAGACCGTGGCGACATCGACGCGCGGGCGCTGCTCGCCAATCTCACCGGCCAGTCCGCCCCGGTGGCCGACGCGGCGGCGGCGGCGGTGAAGGCGATCGATTTCTCGCTGCAGCTCTGGAGCCTGCTGCAGAGCGTCTATTACGGCCTCAGCCTCGGCTCGGTGCTGCTGCTCGCCGCCACCGGCCTTGCCATCACCTTCGGCGTGATGGGCGTCATCAACATGGCGCATGGCGAGATGGTGATGATCGGCGCCTACGTCACGTTCGTGGTGCAGTCGGTCATCCGCGCCCATGCGCCGGGCCTGTTCGGTGCCAGCCTGTTCTTCGCGGTGCCGATCGCCTTTCTGGTCGCAGGTGCGATCGGCATCGCCATCGAGCGCAGCCTGATCCGCTGGCTGTACGGCCGGCCGCTGGAAACCTTGCTCGCCACCTGGGGCCTGTCGCTGCTGCTGCAGCAAGCGGTGCGCTCGATCTTCGGCCCGACCAACCAGGATGTCGGCACGCCGGACTGGATGAGCGGGGCGATGCAGCTCGGCGGACTGTCGCTGACCTACAACCGGTTGACCATCATCGTGTTTGCCGTGCTGGTGCTGGGCACGTTGATGGCAGTGCTGCGCTATACCTCGCTCGGTCTGCGCATGCGGGCGGTGACGCAGAACCGGCGCATGGCCGCGGCGATGGGCATTCGCACGCCGTGGATCGACGCGCTGACCTTCGGCCTCGGTTCCGGCGTGGCGGGCATGGCGGGCGTGGCGCTGAGCCAGATCGACAACGTGTCGCCCAATTTGGGCCAAGGCTACATCATCGACAGTTTCATGGTGGTGGTGTTCGGTGGCGTCGGCAATCTGTGGGGCACGGCGGTCGGCGCGCTGACGCTCGGTATCCTGAACAAGTTCCTCGAGCCCGTCGCCGGTGCGGTGCTGGCGAAGATCGTGGTGCTGGTCGCGCTGATCCTGTTCATCCAGAGGAAGCCGCGCGGCATGTTCCCGCTCAAGGGCCGGGCGGTGGAGGCATGATCCCGCTTCGTTCCACGATCCTCACGCTGGGGCTGGTGCTGGGGGGTGCGGCGTTGATGGCGGCGCTGAACCTCGGCACGGCCCCAGGCTCCGCGCTGCACGTGCCGACCTATGCCGTTTCACTGGCCGGCAAGTATCTGTGCTTTGCCATGCTGGCGCTGGCGCTGGATATGGTTTGGGGCTTCGCGGGTATTCTCAGCCTGGGCCATGCCGCGTTCTTCGCGCTCGGCGGCTATGCCATGGGCATGTACCTGATGCGCCAGATCGGTCCACGCGGCGTGTACGGCAACGCGGTGCTGCCGGATTTCATGGTGTTCCTGAACTACAAGGAACTGCCCTGGTACTGGCACGGCTTCGATCAGTTCCCGTTCGCCATGCTGATGGCGGTGCTGGTGCCCGCGCTGATCGCGCTGGTGTTCGGCTGGCTGGCGTTCCGCTCACGCGTTACCGGCGTCTACCTTTCCATCATCACCCAGGCGCTGACCTATGCGCTGATGCTGGCGTTCTTCCGCAACGACATGGGGTTCGGCGGCAACAACGGCATGACCGACTTCAAGGATATACTCGGCCTGCCGCTGCAGGCGGAAACCACCCGGGTCGGGCTGCTGCTGGCGACGGCGGTGATGCTGTGCCTGATGTTCCTGTTCGCCCGCTTCGTCGTCGGCTCGCGCTTCGGCAAGGTGCTGGTGGCGGTGCGCGATGCCGAAAGCCGCACGCGGTTCCTGGGCTACCGGCCGGAATCCTACAAGCTGGTGGTGTTCGTGGCATCGGCGGTGATGGCCGGCATCGGCGGGGCGCTGTATGTGCCGCAGGTCGGCATCATCAATCCCGGCGAGTTCTCACCGGCCAACTCGATCGAGGCGGTGATCTGGGTCGCGGTCGGCGGCCGGGGCACGCTGACCGGGGCGATCCTGGGGGCCGTGCTGGTCAATCTGGGCAAGACCTATTTCACCGGGGCGCTGCCGGAGTTGTGGCTGTATGCGCTGGGGGCGCTGTTCATCTTCGTGACGCTGTTCCTGCCGAAGGGCGTGATCGGCGCGTTGGACCGCATCCGCCGCCCCAAGCCGGCCGCCGTGCTCCCGCCGGAAAATATCAGCGAGGTGACGGGATGAGCGAGGCACAGACCTCCGCGGGCGACACGCTGCTGTATCTGGACGGCGTGACGGTCACGTTCGACGGCTTCCGGGCGCTGAACGCGTTGTCGCTGTATCTGGAAGCCGGGGAAATGCGCGCGGTGATCGGCCCGAACGGCGCCGGCAAGACCACGATGATGGACGTGATCACCGGCAAGACCCGGCCGGACAGCGGCACGGTGATGTTTGCCAGGGACACCGACCTGACCCGGCTGGACGAACCGGCCATCGCCGATCTCGGCATCGGACGGAAGTTCCAGAAGCCGACGGTGTTCGAGCCGTTGACGGTTTGGGACAACCTGCTGCTGTCGCTGGCCGGCGACCGCCGGCCGCGGTTTTCCCTTTGGGCGCGCGAGACCGCGGAGGAACGGGAGAAGATCGAGGGTATTCTGGAAACCATCCGCCTGACCGATGTGCGAGGCCGCCAATCCGCCGGCCTGTCGCATGGGCAAAAACAATGGCTGGAGATCGGCATGCTGCTGGCGCAGGAGCCGCGACTGCTGCTCGTGGACGAACCCGTCGCCGGCATGACCGATGCGGAAACCGCGCAGACCGCCGATCTGCTGCGCGAGATCAATAGGACCCGCAGCGTGGTGGTGGTGGAGCACGACATGGATTTCGTCCGCGCGCTGGGCGTGAAGGTGACCGTGCTGCACGAGGGATCCGTGCTGTCGGAGGGCTCGATCGACCATGTCAGCGAGGACCCGCGGGTCGTCGAAGTGTATCTCGGCCGATGAGTGGGGGCCGCTGAGATGTTGAGTGTAGAAAACGTCGATCTGTACTATGGCGCCGCCATCGCGCTGCGGAAGGTTTGCCTGACGGCGGAAATCGGCGCTGTCACCTGCATCATGGGCCGCAACGGGGTGGGCAAGACCAGCCTGCTGCGCGCGGTCACCGGGGCGCATCCGATCTCCGCCGGGGCGATCCGATGGGAGGGCGAGGACATTTCCCGCCTGCCGATCTATGAGCGGGCGAAGCGCGGAATTTCCTGGGTGCCGCAGGGGCGGGACATTTTTCCGCTGTTGACCGTGCAGGAAAACCTGGAGACCGGCTTCGCGGTGCTGCCGCGGCGCGAGCGACGTATTCCCGAGGAAACCTATGAGTTGTTCCCGGTGCTGAAGACCATGCTGGGCCGTCGCGGCGGCGATCTGTCCGGCGGGCAGCAGCAGCAGCTCGCGATCGCGCGGGCGCTGATCATGAAGCCGCGTCTGCTGGTGCTGGACGAGCCGACCGAGGGCATCCAGCCCAGCATCATCAAGGATATCGGCCGCGTGATCGCCTTGTTGCGTCAGCGCGGGGACATGGCCATCCTGCTGGTCGAACAGTATTTCGATTTTGCCCGCGAACTGGCACAAACCATCGTTGTGATGGATCGCGGCGATGTCGTGCTGTCCGGCAAACGCGAGGAGCTCGACGAGCAGGATGTACGACGCCGCCTCTCCGTCTGAAGCCGCCATTCATCAGCGTGCCGTCGGCGAACTGCGCCTGTCGATGCGGCTGCGCGGGGCGGACACGGTGCTGGACGGGCTGAGGCAAATGGGCTGCCTGAAGGCGCGGTTTCCGCGGCCGGAGCGTGGTGCCTGGACCAATGCGGTGAGCCTGAACACTGCCGGCGGGATTGCGGCGGGGGACCGGCTGAGCAGCGCCATCGCCATAGGGCAGGGGGCTCGGGCAACGATCGCCGGACAGGCGGCGGAACGCTGCTATCGGGCGCTGCCGGGTGCGGCACCGGCCCTGGTGCGCACCGCGATTACCGTGGCTCCGGGCGGGGCGGTGGAATGGCTGCCACAGGAAACCATTCTGTTCGATCGCTGCGCGCTGGATCGCCGGCTCGAGATCCAGTTGGCGCCGGATGCCTGGTTCCTCGGGGTGGAGGCGGTCGTGTTCGGCCGAAGCGCGATGGGCGAGCAGGTCGGCCACGCGAATTTTCGCGACACCATCCGCATCCGCCGCGATGGGCGCCTGAAGCTGCACGATGCCGTGCGGCTGCAGGGGGAGGTGGCGGCAAGGCTCGCTCGGCCGTCGATCGGCGGCGGTGCCCGCGCCATGGCGACGCTGCTGCATGTCGCGCCGGACGCGGAAGCGGCGCTGGACGGCCTGCGCGATGCCCTGGCCGGCGCGCCGGGCGAATGGGGCGCCAGCGCCTGGGATGGCATGCTGGTGGCGCGGTTTCTCGCCGCCGATGGGGCATCCTTGCGCCAGGCGATGGTGACGGGTTTACAGGCGCTGCGCGGGGAACGCCCGCTGCCGCGCGTCTGGTTATGCTGAAGGGGAAAAGCGGATGAATTTGACGCCCAGGGAAAAAGACAAGCTGCTGATCAGCATGGCCGCCATGGTGGCCCGGCGGCGGCTGGAGCGGGGGGTGAAGCTGAACCACCCCGAAGCGGTGGCGCTGATCTGCGATTTCGTCATCGAGGGCGCGCGCGACGGGCGCAGCGTTGCCGACCTGATGGAAACCGGCGCCCAGGTGATCACCCGCGCCCAGGTCATGGACGGCATCGCTGAGATGATCCACGACGTGCAGGTGGAAGCGACCTTCCCCGACGGCACCAAGCTGGTGACCGTGCATGAACCCATTCGATGAAGGACGGAACCATGATACCCGGTGAAATCATGACACCCGATACCGACATCGAATTGAATGCCGGCCTGCCCCATACCGTTCTGGTGGTTGCCAATACCGGCGACCGGCCGATCCAGGTGGGCAGCCATTACCATTTCTTCGAAACCAATCCGGCGCTACGCTTCGATCGCGAACAGGCCCGTGGCAAGCGGCTGGACATCGCCGCCGGCACGGCCGTGCGGTTCGAGCCGGGCCAGACCCGGAACGTGGTGCTGGTGCCGTATCGCGGCGGCCGCAAGGTCTTCGGTTTCCGTGGCTCCGTCATGGGGGGGCTCGGCTGATGGCCCGCATCACAAGGCGTGCCTATGCCGACATGTTCGGCCCCACCACCGGCGACCGCGTGCGGCTGGCCGATACCGGGCTGGTGGTGCAGGTGGAAAAGGACCTGACGACCTATGGCGAGGAGGTGACCTTCGGCGGCGGCAAGGTGATCCGCGACGGCATGGGGCAGTCCCAGGCCTCGCACGCGCAGGGGGCGGTGGACACCGTCATCACCAACGCGCTGATCATCGACCATTGGGGCATCGTGAAAGCCGACGTGGCGCTGCTGAACGGGCGTATCCATAAAATCGGGAAAGCCGGCAATCCTGATGTGCAGCCGAATGTGGACATCATCATCGGCCCGGGCACCGAGATCATCGCCGGCGAGGGCAAGATCCTCACCGCCGGCGGCATCGACAGCCACATCCATTTCATCTGTCCCCAGCAGGTGGACGACGCGTTGGCCTCCGGCGTCACCACATTGATCGGCGGCGGCACGGGGCCGGCGACCGGGACCTCCGCGACCACCTGCACACCGGGGCCGTGGTACATGGCGCGGATGCTGCAGGCGGTGGAGGGTATCGGCGTCAACATCGCGTTCGCCGGCAAGGGCAACGCCTCCCAGCCGGCGGCGCTCGAGGAAATGATCCGCGCCGGGGCGTCCTGCCTGAAGCTGCATGAGGATTGGGGCACCACCCCGGCGGCGATCGATTGCTGCCTGTCGGTGGCCGACAAGCATGACGTGCAGGTGATGATCCACACCGATACGTTGAACGAATCCGGGTTTCTGGAAGACACCGTCGCCGCCTTCAAGGGCCGCACCATCCATGCCTTCCACACCGAGGGTGCCGGCGGCGGCCATGCGCCGGACATCATCAAGGTGGCGGGTCTGGCCAACGTGCTGCCGTCCTCCACCAACCCGACACGGCCCTACACCACCAACACGCTCGATGAGCATCTGGACATGCTTATGGTCTGCCATCATCTGGACAGCTCGATCCCCGAGGACGTGGCGTTCGCGGAGAGCCGCATTCGTAAGGAAACCATCGCCGCCGAGGATATCCTGCACGATCTCGGCGCCCTCTCGATGATCTCGTCGGACAGCCAGGCGATGGGCCGCGTGGGCGAGGTGCTGATCCGTTGTTGGCAGACCGCGCACAAGATGAAGCAGCAGCGCGGCTCCCTGCCCGGCGACACCGCCGAGCACGACAACCACCGGGTGAAGCGCTACATCGCCAAATACACCATCAACCCGGCCATCGCGCAGGGTTTGGCACACGAGATCGGCTCGATCGAGCCGGGCAAGCTGGCGGATCTGGTGCTGTGGTCGCCGGCGTTCTTCGGGGTGAAGCCGGATCTGGTGATCAAGGGCGGCCTGATCGGCGTGGCGCCGATGGGCGACCCCAACGCCTCCATCCCGACGCCACAGCCGGTACATTACCGGCCTATGTTCGGCGGCTTCGGCGCGGCGATGGCGGCGACCTGTGTGACCTTCGTGTCGGGAGCGGCGCTGGAGGACGATATCGGCGGCAAGCTCGGGCTGCGGCGCCGTCTGGTCGCGGTGGCGAATACCCGTGGCGGGATCGGCAAGAAATCGATGATCCACAATGACGCGACGCCGAATATCGAGGTCGATCCGGAAACCTACGAGGTGCGCGCGGACGGCGTGCTGCTGACCTGCGAGCCGGCCAGCGTGCTGCCGATGGCGCAGCGGTATTTCCTCTACTGATGCGCGCGCAGGAGGTCCTTCCGGCGGGAAGCTGGGACGCTTCGACGGCGGTCGATCAGGTTTCGGTTGATTTCGACCGTCGTTTCCGCCGCCGTATCCTGCTGACCACCGATGGCGGGCGCAACGTGCTGCTGGATCTGCCGCAGGCGGTGCGGCTGCGGCAGGACGACGGGCTGAAGCTGGAAGATGGCGGGGTGGTGCGTGTTGTCGCGCGGCCCGAAAGGCTGCTGGAGATCCATGCCCACAGCGACGCCGAACTGGTCCGCATCGCCTGGCATCTCGGCAACCGCCATCTGCCGGTGCAGCTGATCCGCGACCGCATCCGCATCCGCGAGGATCATGTGATCGCGGAAATGGTCGAATTGCTCGGTGGGCATGTGCAGGAGATCGAGGCGCCGTTCGACCCGGAGGCGGGGGCCTATGCGGGGGGGCATCACCATCACGATGATGACGACCATGCCCATCCCCATGCCCACCCGCATGATTGACGCGGCCGCGACCCTGCGGCTGCTCGCCTGGCTGTCGCCGTCGTTCCCGACCGGCGCCTATGCCTATTCGCACGGCCTGGAATGGGCGGTGGAAGCCGGCGATATCCGGGACGGCGAGACCCTGCGCGTCTGGCTGGAGGATGTGCTGAGCCAGGGTGCGGGCCGGTCCGATGCCATCCTGCTGCGCCACGCGCATCGCGTCGCGGAAGATGTGGAGACATTGGCGGAAATCGCCGAACTGGCGGCGGCAACCTCCCCGGCGCGGGAGCGACAGGCCGAAACCCTTGGCCAGGGCAGCGCGTTCGTCGCGGCCGCGACGCCCTGGCATACGCCGGCGCTGATCGCCCTGGCGGAGCGCATCGGCCGCGAGCACATCACCTATCCCGTCGCTGTCGGCGCCCTGGCCGGGGCGCATGGCATTCCCGAGGACGCGGTGGCGGCGGGCTATCTGGAAACCTTCGCCGCCAATCTGATCTCCGCCGCGGTGCGCCTGGTGCCGCTCGGGCAGACCGCCGGATTGCGCGTGCTGGCGGCGCTGGAACCGGTTATCCTGCGCATTGCCACGGAAACCCGTGCCGCCACGCTGGATGATCTCGGCGGCTGCGCCTTCCGTTCCGACATCGCCGCCATGCGGCATGAAACCCAGTACACGAGGTTGTTTCGTTCATGAGTAAA
>JBBIQA010000020.1:0-13271 GCA_037442565.1 Rhodospirillales bacterium | reverse complement strand
GTGGGCGTCGGCGGCCCGGTCGGCACCGGCAAGACGGCGCTGATGGACGCCCTGTGCAAGCGTCTGAGCGGCAAATACGACATCGCCGCCATCACCAACGACATCTACACCAAGGAGGACGCGCAGTTCCTGACCCGCGCAGGCTCGCTGCCGGCGGAGCGCATCCTCGGCATCGAAACCGGCGGCTGCCCGCATACTGCCATCCGCGAGGACGCCTCGATCAACCTGGCGGGCGTGGCGGAGATGAACCGGCGGTTCCCGGACCTGGACGTGATCCTGATCGAAAGCGGCGGGGATAATCTTTCGGCGACGTTCAGCCCGGAACTGGCCGATCTGACGATCTACGTGATCGACGTTTCCGCCGGCGACAAGATCCCGCGCAAGGGCGGGCCGGGCATCACCCGCAGCGATCTTCTGGTGATCAACAAGATCGATCTGGCGCCGTTCGTGGGCGCGAGCCTGGAAGTGATGGAGCGGGACTCGAAGAAGATGCGCGGCGAGCGGCCGTTCCTGTTCGCCAACATCCGGGCGGGGGTGGGCGTGGAGGAGATCGCCCGGTTCATCGAGGTCCAGGGCGGGCTGGGCTGATTCTGCGCGGCGGCGGGGTCTAACCGCCCGCTGCGATCTTCGCCACGAACTCCGCCAGCTCCCCCGCGGCGACGTCCGACACCGCGACCAGGTCCGTACCGCCTTGGCGCCAGAAGATGGTGTTGAAGCCCTGACGGGTCTCGGTGCGCGGCGGTTCGTCGGGCGCGTCGCCGGCGTTCCAGGCATAGAGGTCGATCACGTGCTGGCGGCGCTTGTAGACCACCACCGCCGCCATGTGGCCGCCGATGCGGTCGATGCGGCCGCCGATCAGCGGGAATCCTTCAGCCGCCAGATCGGCTGCGGGGGGAGAGACGTCCAGCCGGGCGGATAGCCAGGGTTTCACCACGTGGCGGTCGCTGGTCGGGATGTCGATCACATGGCCGGAGGTCATCGCGGCGGTATGGGCGGCGATCGCGGCACGGCCGATGGTTTCCGCCCGCCGCTCCGACATTCCGGCCTGCACCAGCAAGGTCAGCGCGACGCCCGCCAGCGCCCCGGACAGGCCGAGACCGAGTGCCGGCAGCCGCGGGCGCCAGCGGCTGGGGGTGGCGCCCGCGGTCCCTGCCTCGCGCGGCAGGGCGGCGCCGATGCGTGCGGCGAGGGCGGGGGAGGCACGGTGATAGGGCAGCGTGGTGCGGATGGCGGCACGCAGGGCGCCGATCTCCTCGAACCGCCAGGCGCAGGAGGGGCAGCTTGCCAGATGGCGGCGCAGGCGCCAGGCAGCGAAGCGGCCAAGCTGGCCGTCGGCGAGGCGGTGCAGCAGGGGAGCGGCCCGATCACACTGCATGGCCGCTCGCCTTCCACAGCTTGCGCAAGGCGGCGCGGGCTCGGGCCAGGCGCGACATCACCGTGCCGACGGGCGTGCCGGTGATCTCGGCGATGTCCCGGTAGGACAGATCCTCCATTTCGCGCAGCAGCAGCACCTCGCGGTATTCGCCGGGCAGATCGGTCATCAACCGTGCCAGCACCGCACTGTCCACACGGTCGAGCAGCAGGGCCTCCGGGTCGCGCGGGCTGTCGGCCCAGGCGGTGGTTTCATGGGCGCTCCCGGGGGCGCCGGCGGGTTCCTCGGCGAAGAACACCAGGCGGGGGGAGCGGTTGTCCTTCATCCAGGTCAGGAAGGATGTGCGCACGATGGCAAGCAGCCAGACGCGCATGTCGCCGCCGCGGAAACTGTCGAAATAGCGCCAGCCGCGCAGATAGGCGTCCTGCACGATGTCCTCCGCGTCGGTCGCGTTGCCAGCCAGCCAGCGCGCGAGGTTATACGCGGCATCGAGATGCGGCAGGGCCAGCAGTTCGAATTGTCGCCGTCGCGGGTCGGGGGCCACGCCGTCATCCCTGTGGAAGGCCTCATTCCTACCAGACCGAAGCGGCGTGCGGTTTATTCCCGCGCCGGCATTTCTTTTTCCGCCGGGAATAGAACGCCCGCCCGCCCGGTCTTTCACGCAGACGGGTTCGATGGGCGGGCCCGCGATGGAGGGACACGGCAATGGCAATCGACGACGCGATACGCGACCCGGACGGGATCGACCGCCGCGGCTTCCTGAAATGCATGAGCTGGGCCGGCAGCGCGATGATCTGGACCGTGGCGGGCGGCATCCCCCGCTCCGGGCTGATCGGCTCTGCCGGGGCGGCGACGGCGGGTTTCACCTTCGCGCAGATCAGCGACAGCCATCTCGGCTTCAACAAGCCTGCCAACCCGGACGTCACCTTCACGTTGAAATCGGCGCTGGACCGGGTGGCGGCGGAAAAGCCGGCGTTCCTGATCCACACCGGAGACATCACCCATCTGTCAAAACCAGCCGAGTTCGATACCGGCGCGCAGCTGATCGGGGCGACGAAGCTGACCACGCATTACGTGCCCGGCGAGCACGACATTCTGGAGGATGACGGAAAATCCTACCTGAACCGTTTCGGAAAAGGCACGAAAGGACAGGGCTGGTACAGCTTCGATGCGCAGGGCGTGCATTTCGTCGGGCTGGTGAACGTGGTCGACCTCAAGGCCGGCGGCATGGGCAATCTTGGCCAGGAGCAGCTGCAATGGCTGGAGCGGGATCTGGCCAGCAAGTCCGCCAGCACGCCGATCGTGGTGTTCGCGCATATTCCGCTCTGGGTGGTCTATGCCGAGTGGGGCTGGGGCACGCAGGATGGCGCGCGGGCGCTGACCTATCTGAAGCGCTTTGGCTCGGTCACGGTGCTGAACGGCCATATCCATCAGGTGATGCAGAAGGTCGAGGGGCATGTGGCGTTCCACACCGCGCGTTCCACCGCCTTCCCGCAGCCCGCGCCCGGCACCGCGCCGAGCCCCGGGCCGAAGCTGGTGCCGGCTGGCGAGCTGCAGGGGCTGCTGGGTACCGCCCGGGTTAGCCTGGTACGCAACGACGCGCCGCTTGCCATCGTCGATACGCCGCTGGCCGGCTGAGGGAGGGTGACATGAGCGGGTTTGTACGGCCGGGCGGCATCGCCCGGCGGGCCTGGCTGCGCGCTTGCGGCGGCGGCCTGGCGGCCGGGTTGCTGCCGACCGGGGCGGTAAGGGCAGCGACCGGCGACGGTCCTGCGGCCACGGTGAGCATCGATAATTTCACTTTCGCCCCGGCCAGCGTCACGATCCGGCCGGGCACGACCGTCACCTGGACCAACCACGACGATAGTCCGCACCTGGTCGTGCTGCCGGCCTTGAATGTCCGGTCGCAGGCGATGGACACCGACCAGGCCTTCAGTCATCGTTTCGATGCTGCCGGTGAGTTTGATTATTTCTGTGCCTTGCACCCGTACATGAAGGGCAGAGTCATCGTTAAACGGTAGGATAATTCAGGGTAATTCCGGCGCCATTATTGGCGCCGGATTGCTTCGGGTCCATTCTGCTTGGCGATATCCTGCTCGCGGATATTGTTGTAGCCTTGCACATGGTTTGGCCCCGTCCGTTTACCGCATGCCCTTCCTCGTTGAGTAAGTGCGCTCCCGGACAAGGCGCCCTGTCCCGGCGGGCCATGCTTTCCGGCGCCCTTGTGCTGGGTTGCGTCGGCGAGGCTCGGGCGGCCGTTGGGGCGCAGCCAAACGGCGACGATGATGTCGCTGGCTGGGCCGACATCCTGCGCGAGGGAAGCGGCCAGACGGTGGCCTTCCATGCGTGGGGCGGCGATGAACGCATCAATGCGTTCATCGCCTGGGCTGGGGCGCAGGCGCGGGTCCTCTACGGCGTGCAATTGCGGCACGTGAAGCTGCGCGACGCTGCCGAGCCGGTGGCGCTGGTGGCGGCAGAGAGGGCGGCCGGCAACACCCGGAACGGATCGGCCGATCTGGTCTGTGTTGAAGGTCGGAACCTGTCGGCGATGCGCCAAAGCGGGCTCCTCGATGGTCCGGTGCTGAATCTGCTGCCGGGCGCACGTCGGGTGGCGCGGCGCGATAAGCCGTCAACGGTAATGGATCGCATGGTGCCGTTGGACGGCTATGCAGTGCCATGGCGGCTGGCACAGCTCGTGTTCATCCACGAAACGCGGGACGGAGACGAGCCGCCCGGCAGCATTCCCGCCATGCTGGAGTGGGCGTTGCGCCATCCGGGACGGCTGAGCCACGCAGGCGTGCGCGATGCAAACGGCCTGGCATTTCTGGAGCAGGCGCTGCACGAACTGGTGTCCGACAAGGATTTGCTGCGTCATCCAGTGGCACCGCCCGATTTTGCGCGGGCTTCGGCGCCGCTGTGGGATTGGTATGATCGTTTGCGGCCGGCGCTCTGGCAGGGCGGGAAGGTCTTTCCCAGCAGCCAGGTTCAGCAGCGCAGCCTGATGAAGGCGGGAGAGATCGGGCTGATGGCCTCGCTCGATCCTTCCGATGCGGTCGTTTCCATCGCTGCGGGAACCCTGCCGCGGTCCGCGCGCGCCTATGTGCTGGACGGCGGCACGGTCGGCCATTGCAGCTTCGTGGCGGTGCCGTTCAACGCCGCGCACCGCGCCGGCGCGCTGCTGGTGGCGAATTTCCTGCTCTCGCCGCAAGCGCAGGCCCGCCTGACCGATCCGCGCTATGTCGGCGTCCCGACGGTGCTGGCGATGGATCGGTTGTCGCCGGCTGATTATGCCTATTTCGATGCGGTGCCCCGGGTGCCCGACCTGCTGTCGGACGCCGAGCGCGGCTTGCCGCTGCTCGAGCCGCATGTTTCCTGGGTGGACCAGATCATCGAGGGGTGGGAGAAGCGCTGCGCCGCCTGATCGCGGCGCGTCGGATCAGGCGTCTTCGTCTTCGGTCGGTTCCGGCAGCGGGTGCCCCAGATAGCTTTCCAGCACCTCGCGGGCCGGGCCGTCGGCGACCACCCGGCCGTCCTGCATCCACATCACGCGCGTGCACCAGGAATGCACGATTTTCGTGCTGTGGCTGGACAGCACCAGGATCTCGGCCCCGCGTACCATGTCCTCCAGCCGCACCCGCGCCTTCTCCATGAAGATGGAGTCGCCGGCCAGGATCCATTCGTCCATCAGCAGGATCTGTGGCCGGATCGCGGTGGCCAGGGCGAAGCCGAGCCGGACCACCATGCCGGAGCTGTAGATCCGCACCGGCAGTTCCATGAAGTCGCCGAGTTCGGCGAATTCCTGCACGTCTTCCTCAAGCCGGCGCAGCGCCGGGGCACCGAGGCCGTTGTACAGCCCGCGCAGGCGGATGTTCTCCCGCCCCGTGAGGTCCATGTTCATGCCCAGGTTCGGGTCCAGCAGGGCATTGACGCTGCCTTGCACCCGCATGCGGCCCATCACCGGTTCGTAGATGCCGGCCAGCACGCGCAACAGCGTGGTCTTGCCGGCGCCGTTGGAGCCGATCAGGCCGAGCCGGTCGCCGCTGGCCAGCGAGAAGGACAGATCACGCAGCGCCTGCACGACGATCCGGTGCGACTGGTCCTGCGCCACCCGCCCTGAGGCGGCCGCGACGACGGTTTTCTTCAGGCTGCGGCTGGAGCCGTGATACAATGGAAAAAAGACTGAAATATTCTCCACGTCGATCCGGGCATCGCTGTGCGGGTTCATGGCCAGAGCCTCACAGCCAGAAGGCCAGGCGGCCGCGAGCGCGCACGAAGAATGCCCAGGTACCCACGCAAAGCAGGAGCGTGTAGACGCACGCGGATAGCCAGGTCAGTCCGGAGGGGTCCGTGCCGAGCATCGGGCCACGCATGATCTCCAATAAGGAATAGAACGGATTGAGCGGCAGATAGGCCGCGGCAGCGCCGAGTTGCTGAGGCTTCCAGATCACCGGGCTGACGAAGAACATGATCTGCATCACACTGCCGACGATTGGCGCGACGTCGCGGAAGCGGGCGCAGAACGCACCCAGCAGCACGGTGATCGCAAGGGCGTTGACCAGCCAGAACACCATTGCCGGGAGGGTCAGGAGCACGCCCCAGCCGGGCCACATATCGAAATAGACATAAACGGCGACGATGACGACAAGGTTGTGCGCCATGACCGCCACGTTGCGCACGACCGAGCGCATGGCGTGCAGCACGAAGGGCATGCGGACCGAGCGCACCACGGCATCCACGGCTGTGAAGCAGGTGCAGCCTTCCGCGACGGTGGTGGAGATGAACGACCACAGGATCTGCGAGATCGCCAGGAACGGCAGGTACTCGCGCAGCGACATCTTGAACAGCGTCGAGTAAAGCACGCCCAACGCGGCGACCAGTACCGCGGTCGACAGGGTCAGCCAGAACGGCCCAAGCATCGAGCCGCGATAGCGCAGCCGGATGTCGAACCAGCCGAGCATCCAGGCGAGGCGCCACAGCTTGGACCCGTCGACGATATCGGCGATCGCCAGCCGGTTGCGCGCCGCAAAGGACATGTCGGCGTCGAACGCCATCACGGCATCCGGCTTTGTCAGGCTGAGGGCATCCGGCGGTTTCATGCCAGGAGTGGGCAGCGGGATGGTGGAAGAGGTCATCGGGACCGGTTTCATGCGATGCGGGCGGATACCCGATCCACGGAGCGGGGGCAACCCGCGTGCCGGTCCTGCCTTCCCTGGCGCCGCATTCCATTCCCTTTTTGGGTTGCAAGCCAACGGCGGCAATAAGCGGCGCAAGATTATCACGGCAAGCCGCATGACAGCGACCGGCAAGCGGCTGTAGTATTGCCGTATGCCAAAAATACCTACCGTCGGCCGCATCCTGTTCCTGGGTCTAGGCCTGATCCCCGCTTGCGCCGCAGCACGCCAGGAGGTGACGCCCGGACCGGCTGCTCATGCCGCGCAACCTGGTTACACCGGAGTCGCCGGCGCCTATCTGGACGCGCGCTTTGCCGCAGCGCAGGCCGACTCGGAACATGCGGCCGGGGCCTATCTGCGGGCTCTGCAAGGCGATCCCAACAGCGCGGAACTGCTGCAGGGGGCCTTCGTCTCCAGTCTGCTCAGCGGGCGGCCGGAAGCGGTAACCCTCGCGCGGCGCCTGCCGAACAACCAGGAGGCGCAGTACCTGCTGGCCGGCGTGGATGCGAGCGCGGGCCGGTGGGAGGAAGCGCGGCAACGGTTCCTGGCCATGCCCCGCCAGGGACTGACGCAATTGCTGCAGCCGCTGCTGGTTGCCTGGAGCGAGCAGGGTGCCGGACGGACCGACGAGGCGCTGGCGACCCTGCGCCCGTTCGCCGAGGGCAAGACCTTCCGCGGCATCTACATCCTGCACATGGCCCTGATCGCCGATCAGGCCGGCCGTACCAATGACGCCGAGAGGTTCTACAAGCAGGCGCGCACCCTGTTCGCGCCGAACAATCTGCGCTTGGAGCAGATCATGGCCAGTTGGGAGGCTCGCCAGGGGCGGCCGGACAAGGCCAAGGAGTTCCTGTCCGAACTGACGGACGGCCAGGACGAGATGGCGCTGGTGGTCCCGGGTTTGACCGCGGATGCCACCGCCCGGACCGTGGCAACCCCGCTCCAGGGCATCGCGGACGCCTATCTGGCGCTGGCCGCGGCCCTTCGTCAGCAGGACGCCAACGACTTCGCCCTGATCATGCTGCGCCTGGCGTTGGACCTTCGCCCTGAGTTCACCGAGGCGCGGATCCTCGTGGCCGAGATCGATGTTGCCACCAAACATCCTGAACAGGCCCTGCAGGCGCTGGCGCCAGTCGCTGCCAGCGATCCGTTGAACCCGATGGTGCGGCTGCAGCGTGCCCGTCTGCACGACCGGCTCGGCCAGACCGACATCGCATTGCGCGAGCTCGATGCCTTGGCGCGAGACTTTCCGGCTTCCCCGCTGCCAGATGTGCAGAAAGGCGACATGCTGCGCAACGAGAAACGCCCCGCCGATGCGGTAGCGGCGTATGACGAGGCGATCGCGAAGCTGGCCGCGCCGCGCCGCTCGGCCTGGCCGCTGTTCTTTTCGCGCGGCGTCGCGCATGAGCAGGCGCATCAATGGCCGCTGGCGGAGGCCGACCTGAAGCGCGCGCTGGAACTCGCGCCCGACCAGCCGGCGGTGCTGAACTATCTCGGCTATTCCTGGGCCGATCAGGGCATCAATCTGCCCGAGGCGCGGCGGATGATCGAGCGGGCGATCCAGCAGCAACCGAAGGATCCGGCGATCATCGACAGCCTCGGCTGGGTGATGTTCCGCCAAGGCCATGCGGACGACGCGGAGGTGCTGCTGGAACAGGCGGTGAACCTGCAGCCGGAGGATCCGACCATTAACAGCCATCTGGGTGAGGTGTATTGGACGGTAGGACGCCGGTTGGAGGCTGTGTTCCAGTGGCGCCGGGCGCTGACGCTCAATCCGGAGCCGGAGGAGAAGGCGCGGTTGGAGGCCAGGCTGCGCGATGTCGATAGCGAGCAGTTGACCCCGCCGTTCCGCAAGCCCTGAGCGCGGCGGTGGCGATCCAGGCGGCGTCGACCCGCGAAGCCCAGGCTTCGGAGGAGGGGCCGGCGAAGGTCAATCTGTATCTGCGCGTGGTCGGCAAGCGCGAGGACGGCTACCACCTGCTCGACAGCCTCGCGGCGTTCGCCGGCATCGGCGACCGGCTATCATTTCAGGCGGCGAACGATATGTCGCTTTCCCTGGCGGGCCCGTTTGGCGGGGCGCTGGCGGCCGAACCGGATAACCTGGTGTTGCGGGCCGCCCGGGCCCTGGCGGAACTGGCCGGCATTGAGCCGCGCGGGCGCCTGACCCTGGAAAAGTATTTGCCGGTCGCCTCCGGCATCGGTGGCGGATCGGCCGACGCGGCCGCGGCCCTGCGGCTGCTGTGCAGGGCCTGGAACCTGGCACCGCCGCCCGACGCGCTGGCACGGATCGCGGCGTTGCTCGGGGCGGATGTTCCGGTCTGCCTGGCTGGCCGGCCGGCCCGTATGCGGGGCATCGGCGAATTGCTGGACCCTGCGCCGCGATTGCCGCCCTACGGGCTGCTGCTGGTCAATCCCGGGGTGGCTGTGTCCACTGTGGCGGTGTTTCGCGCCCGGACCGGCGGGTTTTCACCGGAGGCCGTCCTGCCGGAGCGCTGGCACGATGCTGCCGGCATGGCGGCCGGACTGTCCGGCCTGGGCAACGATCTGGAGGCTCCGGCCATCGCCCTGTGCCCGGTGATCGCGGACGTGCTTGCCGCCATAGCGGCGATACCCGGTTGCCGGCTGGCGCGGATGAGCGGATCGGGCGCGACCTGCTTTGGTCTGTTCGATGACGCGCAGGCGGCGGCGGAGGCCGCCCGGAATCTGGCGCATCCGGGATGGTGGGCCTGGGGCGGTGCACCCGCCCCCTGATCATCGTAGTGACCGCCCCTTGCGGATCACGCTGTCGCCGAAGCGGGCGCGCAGCGTGTCGATGGCGTTCTGCGTTGCCGCCAGGCGCGGGGTCTCGGTGTCCGCGAGGTCGCCGAGATCGGCATCCGCGCTGGGCATCAAGGGGCTGGCGCCGATGCCGATGAGGCGGAAGGCGGTGCCGTCCGCTTCCTTGGCGAGCAATCCCCGGGCGGCGTCGTAGAGCCGGTCCGGCAGCGCCGTCGCGCCGGGCAGCCGGGCGGCGCGGGTGCGCTGGGCGAAATCCGCCGTTTTGAGCTTCAGCACCACGCCGCCGGCGGAAAAATTCTTCTCTTTCAGTCGTCTGGCAAGCTTTTCCGACAAGCGCCACAAATGCCGTTCCAGCTCGTGGAGGGACCGCAGATCGGTGTCGAAAGTGGTCTCGGCGCTGATCGACTTGGTTTCCCGGGTGGGATCGACCCGACGGACATCCTCACCGCGAGCGCGCGCCGCCATCCCCGGGCCGTCTTCACCGAACAGTCTGAAGGCGCTGCGGTCGTCCAGCGCCTGCAGGTGGCCAAGCCGGGTGATCCCCCGTGCCGCCAGCTTGCGCGCCATCGTCGGGCCGATGCCGGGCAGCAGCCGAACCGGCTCGGGCGCCAGCAGCGTGCGAGCCTCGGCGCCGATCACCGCGAAGCCGCGCGGCTTGTCGCGCCCGGCGGCGATCTTGGCCAGGAGCCGGTTCGCCGCCAGCCCGACCGAGATGGTGACGCCGATTTCGGTTTCGACCGCGCCGGCGAAGCGGGCCAGCACCGCCGCCGGCGGCGCATCGTGCAACGCTTCCGTGCCGGACAGGTCCAGGACGGCCTCGTCGATCGACAGCGGCTGCACCAGCGGCGTGAGGCCGGCCATCAGGGCGCGAATGGCGCGGGCCGCCTCGGTGTATTTGCCGAAATCCGGCGGAAGGACCACCGCATCCGGGCAGGCGGCCAGCGCCTTGAACATCGGCATGGCGCTGCGGACCCCGTGCATCCGGGCGATGTAGCAGGCGGCGGCGACCACGCCGCGCGTGCCGCCCCCGACGATCACCGGCTTGCCCGCCAGTTCCGGCCGGTCGCGCTTTTCCACGCTGGCATAGAAGGCGTCGCAATCGACATGCGCGATCGCGAGGGTGAACAGCTCAGGGTGGCGCACGATCCGCATTCCCCCGCAGGTCGGGCAGCGTTTGGCGTCTTCCGCCGGCACCGTCCCGCAATCGCGACACAGCGCGGCCATCCCCTATCCCTCCGCCGGCCAGAGCCAGGCGGCGCCGCGCACGCCGGAGGAATCGCCGTGCCGGTTCGGCAGCACAGGGGTGTCGCAGACATCGGTGAACACGTAGGTCGCCAGCAGCGGCGGGACCGCCGTGTAGAGATGCGCCATGTTCGATACGCCGCCGCCGAGCACGATCGCGTCGGGGTCCAGAACATTGATGATCACCGCAAGTCCGCGGGCGAGGCGGTCGGCGTGGCGATCCAGCGCTTCCTGGGCCCGGCGTTCGCCGGCGGCGGCGCGGGCGGCGATAGCGTGGGCGTCCGATGCATCCGGCCCGTCGCAGTCGCGCGCCAGGCCGGGGCCGGACAGGGTGGTCTCCAGGCAGCCGTGCCGGCCGCACCAGCAGGGCAGGCCGGGCACCTCCTCGAGGCTCGGCCAGGGCAGGGGGATGTGGCCCCATTCACCGGCGATGCGCTGCCGGCCCTGGACGAGGCGGCCGTCCACAACGATGCCGCCGCCGCAGCCGGTGCCGAGGATCACGCCGAACACCACAAGGTGGCCGGCGCCGGCGCCGTCGGTGGCTTCCGACAGGGTGAAGCAGTTGGCGTCGTTCTCCACGCGTATCTCGCGTGACAGGCATTCGGCCAGGTCGGTATCCAGAGGATGGCCGTTCAATGCGTTGGAATTGGCGTTCTTCACCAATCCGGTCGCCGGGCTGATGACACCGGGGATGCCGACTCCGACGCTCGCGGTCACGCCGAGTTCCTGTTCCGCGTCGCGCACCAGGCCGGCGATCGCCAGAAGCACCGCCGGATAGTCATGTGGGGTGGCGATGCGCCGGCGCAGCACCAGCGTTCCGTCAGGGCCGAGCACGCCGATCTCGATCTTGGTGCCGCCGAGGTCAATGCCGATGCGATACTGGGTCATCTTGCCAGCATGGCTCTGGCGTCCCGGTTGCTCAAGGCTTGTGCTTGCTCCGGAACGGGAGGCGCACCACAATAGGAAGATGAGTGAAACCGTCCTGGACGTGAAGGGCATGAACTGCCCACTGCCGGTGTTGCGGGCCAACAAGGCCTTGCGCGTGATGGCGCCGGGTGAGCGGCTGCGGGTGCTGGCCACGGATCGCGCGTCGGTGGCCGATTTCCGCGCCTTCTGCCGGGAAACCGGCCATGCCCTGCTGGCGTTCAGCGACGAGGGCGGCGTGCTGAGCTTCGTGATCCGCCGTCGCGCGGAGGATAAGCCTGCGGAGGACGGCCCCCCGGAGGCCCAAACGCCGGAGATCCGATCGTCCGGGGGCAGGGCAGGCGAGGCCTGACATGACCACCGCCCTGGTCACCCACCTGGATTGCCTGGATCACGACATGGGACGAGGCCATCCGGAATGTCCCGCCCGGCTGCGTGCGGTGCTGGCCGGGCTGGAGCAGGAGATGTTCGCCCCGCTGCTGCGTGAGCAGGCGCCGCTGGCGACGGTCGAGCAGATCGCTCGTGTGCACCCCGAGCCCTATGTGAAAGCCATCCTGGCGATCCGTCCGGAGCCGGGCGACCGGCTGCAACTCGATGGCGACACCTCCATGAGCGCGGGCAGCGCCGATGCAGCCTTGCGGGCCGCCGGCGGAGCCATTCTGGCGGTGGACCTGGTCATGGGCAAGGCGGTGCGCACGGCCTTCGCCGCGGTCCGCCCGCCCGGGCACCACGCCGAGCCGTCGCGCCCGATGGGCTTCTGCCTGTTCAACAACGCTGCCATCGCCGCCGCCCATGCGCGGGCGGTCTGGGGGCTGAAGCGGGTCGCGGTGCTGGATTTCGACGTGCATCACGGCAACGGCACCCAGGCGATGTTCGCCGAGCAGCCCGGGTTGTTCTACGGCTCCAGCCACCAGGACCCGTGCTATCCTGGCACCGGGCATGCCTGGGAGCGGGGCGTGGCGGGCAATATCGTCAATGTCGGCCTGAAGCCCGGATCGGGCAGCGCGGAGTTCCGGGCGGGCTGGACGGATGTCATCCTGCCGGCGCTGGACCGGTTCGACCCGGAACTGGTGATCGTCTCGGCCGGGTTCGATGCGCACAAGGCCGACCCACTTGCCGAGTTGCGGCTGGAAACGGCGGATTTCGCCTGGATCACCGACCGGCTGGTCGACGTGGCGGAACGCTGCGCGGGCGGGCGCCTGGTGTCGGTGCTGGAGGGCGGCTACGACCTGCAGGCCCTGGCGGCGGCGGTGGCGGCGCATGTGCGAAGCCTGATGCGGGCGGGGTAGGCGACGCCGGACCCGTTTCGGCGGATCCACGCAACGTCGCGGTACTTGGCTTGTCCGCGCGAAACAGGCTACCAAATCAGGCAGATATTGGACGGGGAATCGGCATGTCGGACGCCAAACGGCCGGCCAAAGCGGTAGAGGTTGCGTCGCTGTCCTTCGAGGACGCGCTGGCGGAGCTGGATCAGATCGTGCGGGGCTTGGAGGGCGGCCAGCAGAAGCTGGAGGATGCCATCGGCGCCTATGAGCGCGGCGCGGCCCTGCGCCGGCATTGCGAGGCCAAGCTGGCGGAGGCCGAGGCGCGGGTCGCGGCCATCGTGGAGCATGAGGACGGCTCGATCTCGACGCGAAAGGCGGATTGACCCATGCCCCCGCAGACCCCCCTTTTGGACCATGTTCGCGTTCCCGCGGATCTGCGCAATTTCTCGCCGGAGCAGTTGCGGCAGGTGGCGGACGAGCTTCGGGCGGAGACGATCGACGCGGTATCGGTGACCGGCG
>JBBIQA010000019.1:0-38923 GCA_037442565.1 Rhodospirillales bacterium | reverse complement strand
CGGCCCCGGTTCGCGGCCCCGGTTTGCGCCCCCGGCGAACCGGCCTACGATGCGTCCTTCAACCAGGGGCCGCTCCGGCGGCGCAGCCATCATGCCCGAACGGGACAACGCGACCACGCCGGCGCCGCTCGCCGCGCCGATGATCCACATTCGCCTGCCCCGCCCCGCTGGTCCTCGTGTCGTCGGCGCGGTCATCCTGGATATGGACGGCACGGTGCTGGACACCGAGCGCGTCTATGTCGAAACCTTTTGCGAGACCGTCGCCCCCTTCGGCTACAGCCTGCCGCATGATTTCCTGCACACCCTGGTCGGCGGCACGCGCGAGCAGTTCCAGGCCGGTCTGCGCGCGCGCCTCGGCGAGGACTTCCCGTACGATGACCACCGTCGCGCCTATCTCGCCCGGCGCGACGAACGGCTCGCGCAGGGCATCCCGATGAAACCCGGCGTCACCGAACTGCTCGACACCATCGCCGCCCTCGGCCTGAAAACCGCCATCGCCACCGCCTCCACCCGGGTCAACACCGAGGAAAACCTGGTCCGCGCCGGCCTGCGCGACCGCTTTTCCGTCGTTGTCACCCGCGATGACGTCGAACACTCCAAGCCTCGCCCGGATATTTTTCTCAGGGCCGCCTTCGGCATCGACGTGAAGCCGGAAAGCTGCGTGGCTGTGGAAGATTCCCACAACGGCGTCCGCGCCGCTCACGCCGCCGGCATGATCACCGTCATGGTCCCGGACCTCGTGCCGCCGAACGAGGAAGTGCGCGCGCTGTGCCACGCGGTCATGGAAGACCTCCACGGCGTGCGCGGGATGTTGGTGAGGAAGTAGCGCCCCCGGGGCTCTACTGCGTCACAAACCCCGGCCCACGACGCGCAAGCAGTCGTTCCGCCTGTGCCACCATACCGGCAATGATCTCCTCGGCCGGCAGGATGGCGTTGATCATGCCGGTGGCCTCGCCCACCCACACCCCGACATTTTCCGGATCGCCGGCCGCGACGCCGGCCATATAGGCCGGGTTCAGCGCCTCCGCCTGGGCGCGCAACGCCTCCTCCCGCCCATGCCAGCGCTCGGTGAAGGCGTTCTTCAGCACACGCCCGGTGAATTCCGCCGGCCAGGACAGCAGCCGGGCAATGTCCGTCGCCCGCTGGCGGATCGTCCCGTCGCCGTTCGACGCAATGGCGGCGCGGTGGTGGTTGGGATGCACCGCCGCCTCCGTGCTTGCCCAGAACCGCGAGCCCACCAGCACCCCGTCCGCCCCCAGCATCAGCGCCGCCGCCAGGCCACGCCCGTCCGCCACCCCGCCGGCCGCCACCAGCAGCGTGTCCGGGCTGCGCGCGGCCAGCAGGTCGGCCACTTCCGGCACCAGGGTGAAGCTGGCGCGGCTGCCGCCATGGCCGCCGGCCTCGGTTCCCTGCGCGACCACGATATCCGCCCCCGCGTCCAGCGCGGCGCGCGCATGCTCCATCGTCTGCACCTGGCAGATCAACGCGCTGCCGGCCTGCTTCACCGCCGCCGCCACCAGCGCCGGATCGGCGAACGAGGTCATCACCGCCGCCGGCGCATGGGCCAGCGCCCGCTCCAGCACCTCCGGCCGGTTGGCGATCGACCAGCCGATGAAGCCGCAGCCGACGCGGGCATTGCCGGCCGCGGCGAATTCCCGCTCCACCCAGTCCGGATCGCCATAGCCGCCGCCGATCAGCCCCAGCCCGCCCGCCGCCGATACCGCGGCCGCCAGCTTCCCACCGGCGGCCAGCGCCATCGGCGCGCTCAGGATCGGATGCGCGATACCCAGAAAGCCGGTCAAACGCGTCCGCAGCATCAACTGTTCCCCATTTCTTCCAGCACTTCCGCCTCGATGGCGTCCAGCAGCCGGGAGGGAAAGTGCCGCGGCACCCCTTCGGTGATGAACACCAGCCGTGTCCGCCGATCCGCCGAGGGCCATCGCTCCAGCCACACCGGCGGGTCGAACACGTGCCCCACCCCGTGGATCAGCGCCGGACCCTCCGCCATCTCCGCCACGCCGACAAGCCCCTTCACGCGCAGCAGCCTGGCCCCGCAATGCTCGGTCAGCGCCGCCAGCAGCAGGGTCAAGGCCAGTGCCGGTACCGGCCGCTCCCGCAGCAGGGTGAAGGTCTCGATCCCAGCGGTGTGCGACGCGCGCAAGAAGGGCGAGCCCGCCCGCGCACCGGGCAATCCCTCGAACCGCGCCAGCCGCTCGGCAGCGCTCCCGCCCTGGAACAGCAATGCGGGATCGATCGCGCCGGCAACCGCCTCCAGCACCGGGGCGGACGGATTGAGCCCCTCCAGGCGTTCCCGCAATCCATTGGAATCGCCTGCGAGATCGCCCTTTGTCAGTAGCAGCCGGTCGGCCAGCGCCGCCTGCCGCCTGGCTTCCGGATGGCGCTCCAGCGCCGCCTCGCCATGCACCCGGTCCACCAGGGTCAGCACGGTGTCGATCGAGAACCGTCCCGCCACCGTCAAATCCGTCATCAGTGCGTGCAGGATCGGGACAGGGTCCGCCAGGCCCGAGGTCTCGATCAGCACCTGTTCGAACGCGGGCATCGTCCCGGCCTCCACCCGTCCGGCCAGATCCAGCAGCGTGTTCGCCAGATCCCCCCGCACCGGGCAGCACAGGCAGCCGCTGGCCAGCTGGATGAAGCTCTCGTCGCTCGCCACCATCAAGTCATGGTCGAGCCCGATCTCCCCGAACTCGTTCACGATCACCGCCGTCCGCGCGAAGCGAGGGTCGCACAGCACCCGCGCGATCAGCGTCGTTTTGCCGCTGCCGAGAAACCCCGTCACCATTGAAACCGGTATCACGCCGAAACACTCCATAATCACACCCGCGGCCGCGGCTGTGGCAAAAAAACGCATCCACATCCTTACCGCGTGGCTTGCGACCTGCCGGCAGCATCCGGCTCGGCCGCATCCTCGCTGATTATGGCACGACACGAAACGGGACGAGGGGCACTTGCCGATGCCGCGCATCTGTCCGCTGTTTAGCGGAAGACGTCACGCCTTGCCGGCCCCTGAACGGTCTTCCAGCCGCAAACCGGACGTCCGCTCACCGGGTCCAGCGCCCAGCCAGCCACCAGGGCCGGCCGTTGAGCCGGGCGGGCGTCGGAGCCGTCGGTGCCGGTTGACCCGCCCCAGTTCTGCGCGAGATCGCGAACGCCAATACAGACATCGCCGGCGACAAAATCGTCCATCGAACGCAGATAGCTCATCGACTTATCTCCTGGGTCTGCGACTGAATTCCCGCAACATCAGCAGACAGCCGATCGTCCGTTCCTGGATGTGAGCAATGTCACAATACCGTCAAAAGCGTCTCGTCCGGGCGGCAGGTCTTTGGCAGTCGCAGCCCGGCCATCGTCCGGCCAGCGGTAGATGCCGAGACCAGCCATCGACAGCGACCTTGACGCCAGGCCGCACCGTGCCGGACGGTGAACAATCGCGAACCCACCCTTGCCAGCGGATCCCTGCTTGACCAGTTCCTCGCTTGCGCCATTCCTTCTGCTGCTGGCCGCGCTGTTCGGGGTGCTCAATCACCTTCTGCTCAGGCTGCCCAACCTGATCGGCGTGCTGGTTGTTGCTCTGCTGGCGGCCAGTTTGCTGATGCTGGCGGACCCTTGGATCCCCAGCATCAACCTTACCCAATGGGCCAGAAACCTCCTGGCAGCCGCCAACCTGCCACATGTTCTATTGGAAGGCGCGCTGGCGTTCCTGCTTTTCGCCGGCAGCCTGAACGTCGACATCAGCGCCCTGAGGCGCCAGCGCCTGGCGATCTTCGCCCTCTCCACCGCCAGTGTCATGTTGGCCACGGTGTTGATGGCTCTCGGCATGCACCAGGTCTTTGCCTGGCTCGGCGTCAACGTTCCCTTCAACTGGTGCGCCGTGCTCGGCGCGATCGTCGCGCCCACCGACGCCGTGGTGGTCCTGGCGCTGCTCCGCCGTGTCGGTCTGCCGGAGGAGCTGCGCATGCTGATCGTCGGCGAAAGCCTGTTCAACGACGGGGTCGCCGTCGTCATGTTCCTGATCGCGCTCGGCACCACCGAAGGCACCCCGTTCCATTTCGGCAATGGACACGCCCTCGCCGAGGTCACTCGGGCCGTCTTCGGCGGCCTGGCCATCGGCCTGGTCACCGGCTGGATCGCCTATCGCGCCATCCGCCTGGTGCACGACTACACGCTGGAAGTGACCATTTCTCTGGCCCTGGTCAGCTGCACCTACTCTCTCGCGCAGATCGCCGGCGCTTCCGGCCCGATCGCCGTCGTCACCGCGGGCCTGCTGATCGGGAACCACGCGAGCGAATACGCCACAAGCAAACTCTCCACCAGCACCATCGTCACCTTCTGGGCCTTGGTGGACGAGGTGCTGAACGTCCTGCTGTTCCTGATGATCGGCCTTGAGTTGCTGGCTATCGAACGCCAACGCGTGCTGCTGCTGGCCACCCTGGCGGCGATTCCGCTGGCGCTGCTGGTGCGCATGGTCAGCGTGGGGGTGCCGCTGACCTTCATGACACGGACCGGCGTCCGTCGCCTGCGCGCCGTCGGTGTCCTTGGCTGGGGCGGGCTGCGTGGCGGCGTCTCGGTGGCCCTGGCCCTGTCACTGCCGCCTTCACCCTATCGCGATGCGCTGATCACGGTCTGCTACGGCCTCGTCGTCTTCACGATCGTTGTCCAGGGCCTGACCATGCCCTGGGTCATGGTCCACGTCCTGCGCATCCTGCCAGCCCCGGCTGTGCCAGCTCCTATCCCGGCCACGGATTTCCGCGGCCCCGCAACGGTGCTAGAGACATCCGCGGGTCAGGATCCACTTCCGGTTCCTGACTGCGCGGAAATACCGCCGTCCCGGGGGGCACATTGACCATGATCAGACGCAACAAACCGAACCGCCCCCGCCGCCCGCTGATCCCAGGATCGCGGCTTACCGCCGCCCTGGCGATCGCCGCCGTCCTGGCCTGGGCCGGTCCCGCGGCCGCCATGTCCAGTTGCGAGGGCACCCTGGCCGCTACGCTGCTGCATCCGCTGCCCAAGCCCATTGTCGTCGGCCTCGACATCCACGACGCCTCGCCCGCCAACCAGCAACTCGCCGACCGCTTCATGGCCGGCCTGCGCAATGCCGGGGTCACGGTCGGCGACCACCCGAACGTACTGCTCCATGTTACCTCCTCGCAACTCGGTGGCGATTCCTCCGGGGGCGGCGGTGGCTTCGAGTCGAGCTATTCCGACATGTCCGGCCTGTCGGGCGGTATCCCTACCGGCATGCCGCCCATGCCGAACACGCGCCTGACCGCTCCCCGTCCGGCGCCATCGCCGCCGCTGCTCATCCTGCGCATCGACGCGACGGAGGCCCAGGCCTCGCGCATCTCCTGGGTCGCCTCGGCGCAATGCCGCCGCACCGGCACCGATGACGGCCAATTGGCGCAGGATCTCGGCCTGGTCATCGGCAGCGTCCTCGGCCAACGCGTCGAACGCCGGCCGTTCTGACCCGCCCGCCGGCGCTTGGCTCCCGCACAGGCCTGGCCTTACGCTGATGGCGAACCGCCCAGGAGCCCCACCATGACAAACGCCACCCGCGTGCTGCTGTGGACCGACACGCCCGCGCCCTATGCCGAGGCGATCGCCGCCGCCGGCCTTGCCGCTCAGGTGTCGCTCGAAACGCTGCCCCGCGGCGAAACCCCCTCCGTCGCGCAGATCGCCGAAACCCAGGTGCTGCTCGCCTGGGGCGTCCCGGCCGGCCTGCTGCCCAAAATGGCGAAGCTGCGCTGGGCCCAGGCCCTCACCGCCGGCGTCGAAGGCTGGCTCGCTCTGCCGGATCTGCCGGCCCGACTCACGCTGACCTGCGCCCGCGGCACGCATAACGAATCGATGCCGGAAAACATCCTCGGCGCGCTGTTCCACATCACCAAGCCCTACGCCGCGATCGTGGAGGACCAGGAGCAGTCCAAATGGACCCGCCGCGTCGCCGTTCCGCTGAACGGCAAGACCCTTGGCATCCTCGGCCTCGGCGTCATCGGTCAGGAGGTCGCCCGCCTCGCCTCCGCTCTTGGCATGCGTGTGATCGGCACCCGCCGTGGCGGCGCCCCGTTGCCGGGCCTGGCGGAGGTCTTCCCGCCCGAGCGGACCGACGAGGTGCTGGCGCAGTCCGACTTCGTCCTTCTGCTTCTGCCCGCCACGCCCGCCACCGAGAACTTCATCGACGCAAGGCGCCTCGGGCAGATGAAACCCGGCGCCTGGCTGCTCAACTTCGGCCGCGGCCACCTGATCGCCGATGCCGACCTGATCGCCGCTGTGCAATCCAAGCAGATCGCCGGCGCCATCCTCGACGTCTTCCGCCAGGAGCCTCTACCCGCCGCGCACCCGTTCTGGACCACGCCGGGCATCATCGTCCTGCCGCATATCGGCGGCGGTCACCCCGAGCGCGACCGCATCGTGGCTCGCCTGTTCACCGACAACCTGACGCGCTTCCTGAACGGCCAACCCCTCAGGGAAATCGTGGACCGGTCCGCCGGCTACTGAGCCGGCCGCCGTCACTCGACCACGTCTGCCTCTGGCCGGTCGCCGCCTTGCGACGTCTCGACATGCCACTTGCCCTTTTCGTCCTGATACTCGATCAGGGTCGTGTCGCCGGGCACCCGCTGTTCCATGACCGCGCGTTGCGCGGCCCGCAGCGCCGCCGCCCGGGTGCGGAAAGGCTCGGAAAACACATCGCCGAGTTTGTAGGCCCAGCCCCCGTCATGCTCGACCACCCGGTAATGAATATGCACCATGACTTGCCCCTGCCGAAGAAGGTTGCGCCCGATAGGATCGTCCCTGCGCCGGTCGGAAATCAAGTCAAAGAAAGCGAACGGGCCCGGGGCGGAACGCGCCGGCGCGCTCACGCCTCCGGCCGCGCCGCCCGATAGCGCTCCAGGCTGTTCACCAGATGCGCCCGCATCGCCGCCTGTGCGCGGGCGGCCGATTTCGCCTCGATCGCCGCCAGGATCGTCCTGTGCTCGCGCTGGATCCTGGTCAGGTAACCATGCAGATCGGCCGCCTGGATGTGTAGCCGCCCGCGCGGAATGATCAGCCCGCCGAGGTATTCCAGAAACCGGTGGAACTGCCTGTTTCCCGTCGCCTCCGCGATCGCGGCATGGAACGCCAGATCCTCGCCCACCGCCGCCTCGCCGCGCCCGATCGCCGCGTCCACCGCCACCAGCGCCGCGCCGATCGCCCGGCGCTGCGCCGGCGTCGCCCGTATCGCAGCCAGCCCGGCCGCCTCGGTCTCCACCGCCGCGCGCAGTTCCATGATGTCCACCGCGTCGGCCAGCTTTCCGCTCTGCCCCGCCGCCAGTCCGAACAGGATCTGCGCCGGCGGCTCGGCGACGAACGCCCCCACGCCCTGGCGCGTCGTTACCAGTCCCTCTGCGCGCAACGCGGCCACCGCCTCGCGAACCACGGTCCGGCTGACGCCCATCGCCGCCATCATCTCCTGCTCCGTCGGCAGCCGCGTGCCCGGCTCCAGCTTGCCCTCGGCGATATCGGCCGCGATCCGTCGGCTGGTTTCCTGCACCAGGCTGCGCGACTGTCGGATCGGCTTCAGCGCAGATGATTGCGTGGACGGATTTGTCATTCGCCGGCCGAACTCCCCCTTGCGTGTCATCCGCCAGTTGACGTATGAGACTCATCGTATGACAGTCATCGTATGACTGGCCATGAAATGAAGCAAGCCGGCACAACGGTGCCGGAATTGGGGGAAACGATGATCCAGAGACGCCACGTACTCGGCCTCGGCGCCGGCGCCATGCTCACCGCGGCGATCGCGCGGCCCGCCGCCGCCCAGGACAAAATGGTCTTCAAGGCCTCGGACGTGCACCCCGAAGGCTATCCGACCGTCGCCGCGGTCGAGGAAATGGGCAAGAAGCTGGAAAAGGCCACCAATGGCCGGCTCAGCGTGCAGATGTATGCCGCCATGCAGCTCGGCGGCGAGAAGGAGGCGATCGAGCAGGCCCAGCTCGGCGCCATCGCCATCGCCCGTGTCAGCGTCGGCACGCTCGGCCCGGTGGTGGACGACCTGAACGTGCTGAACCTGCCCTTTCTGTTCCGTGATACCGCGCATGCCCGCAAGGTGCTGGACGGTGCCATCGGCCAGGAGCTGCTGGACAAGGTCACCAACCATCCCACCGCCGGCCTGGTCGGCCTGGCCTGGATGGATGCCGGCGCGCGCAACATGTATGATACGAAACATCCCATCACGGACATGGCCGATCTCAAGGGCCTCAAGGTCCGCGTCATGGGCAATCCGATCTTCGTCGACATGATGAACTCGCTCGGCGGCAACGGCATCGCCATGGGCTACGACCAGGTGTTCACCGCCCTGCAGACCGGCGTGGTCGATGGTGCCGAGAACAACCCGCCGAGCTTCGTATTCGATAACCATTACCAGGTGGCGAAGTACTACACTCTGACTGAGCATCTTATCGTGCCGGAGATGCTGGTGTTCTCCAAGCGCATCTGGAACAAGCTGTCCAAGGAAGACCAGGCGCTGCTGATGAAGCTCGCCAAGGAAGCCCAGCAGGATGAGCGGGTGCGGTGGGACGCCTATGAGCAGAAGGCGATCGCCAAGATGAAGGAAGCCGGCATCCAGATCGTCACCATCAAGGACAAAAAGCCGTTCCAGGATGCGGTCAAGCCGGTATGGGACAAGTACGGTCCGAAATACGCCGACATGATCAAGCGCATCCAGGCTGTCCAGTAAGGCCGGCAATACCAGGCGGCAGGCATGGCCAGCATGTATCGGCGGGCGATGGACGCCCTGTACCTGCTCTGCGTCGGCCTGGCCGGCGCGGCGCTCGTGCTGATCTCCGTGATCGTGCCCTGGGGCGTGTTCACCCGCTATGTGCTGAACAGCGCCTCCTCCTGGCCGGAGGCGACCGCCATCCTGCTGTCCATCGTCCTGACCTTCTTCGGCGCCGCGGCGTCCTACCGCGCAGGTCTGCACATGCGGGTATCGTTCGTGCGCGACCAGATGCCCGTGCCGCTGGCCCGCATCGCCGATTTTCTGGCGGAATGCCTGATGCTGGCGGTCGGCATGTTCATGACGGTGAACGGCGCACGCCTGTGCGAGACCACCTGGGATCAGTCGATCGCTGAATTCCCGTCCTTGTCCGTCGGCGTCACCTACCTGCCGATCCCGCTCGGCGGTATCTGCCTCATCCTGTTCGTGATCGAGCACCTGTGGATCGGCCGCCCCGCCGATAAGCTGGGCGACTCGCACAGTATTTCAGTCGATTAGCCGGGAAGGCTGCGCCATGGATGCCGGAATCGTCATCGGAACGCTGTTCTTCTGCATCGCCATCGGCGTGCCGATCGCCTACGCGCTCGGCCTGTCCGCCCTGGCCGCCGCCTGGTGGATCGACATTCCGCTGGAAGCGATCATGCTGCAGGTCTCCAGCGGCGTCAGCAAGTTCGCCATGCTGACCATTCCCTTCTTCGTGCTGGCCGGCGCGCTGATGGCCGAGGGCGGCATCGCCCGCCGCCTGGTCGGCTTCGCCAACGTGCTGGTCGGCTTCCTGCGCGTGCGGGGCGGCCTGGCGGTGGTGAACATCGTGGCCACCACCTTCATGTCCGGCATTTCCGGCTCGGCCGTCGCCGACATTTCCGCCGTAGGTTCGGTGATGATCCCGCAGATGGAGAAGGCGGGCTATCCCCGGGTGTTCTCGACCAACGTCACCATCAGCTCCTCGGTCCAGGCGCTGCTGATCCCGCCCAGCCACAACGCGGTGATCTATTCGCTTGCCACCGGCGGCACGATTTCGATCATCAGCCTGTTCCTAGCCGGCATCGTTCCCGGCCTGCTGCTCGGCTTCTCGCTGATCATCCTCTGCCTGGTGCTCGCCTATCGCAACAACTACCCGAAGGGCGAGCCGGTGCCGCTGCGCGACGCGGCCCGCCTCGCGATCGACGCCTTTTGGGGGTTGATCACCCTGATCATCATCCTCGGCGGCATTCTCGGCGGCGTGTTCACCGCGGTGGAAGCCGGCGCGGTCGCCTGCGTCTGGGCCTTTTTCGTTACCATGTTCATCTACCGCGAATATCGCTGGCGCGACCTGCCGGCGCTGGTGCACCGCGTGCTGCGCACCGTCGCGATGGTCATGACACTGATCGCCTTCGCCTCCGCCGTTGGCTACATGATGGCGATGATGCAGGTGCCGGCGAAGATCACCGCCTTCTTCCTGACGTTCTCGCACGACAAGAACGTCATCCTGCTGATGATCAACGTGATGCTGCTGGTGCTCGGCTGCCTCCTGGACATGGCCCCGGCGATCCTGATCGTCACGCCGATCCTGCTGCCGGTGATGGTCAATTTCGGCGTCGATCCGGTGCATTTCGGCATGATCATGATGCTCAACCTCGGCATCGGCCTCTGCCACCCACCCGTCGGCGCCATCCTGTTCGTCGGCTGTGCGGTCGGGAAAGTGTCGCTGGAACAGGTCATGCGCGAGATCTGGCCGTTCTATCTGGTGATGTTCACGGTGCTGATGCTGGTAACCTATATCCCGGGAATCTCGCTCTGGCTGGTGCATCTCTACGGCTGACGCCCTTGCCTTCCCGTGGCGGCGATCCCCGTGCCATCCTGGCAAGCGGGTAACGACGCGGGCGGCATCGCCGGCCGGAGCAAGGAAGCACAGACCATGACGAACCCGGACAGCAGCGTCCCGACCCGGCTCTATCTCGAAGACCTCACCCCCGGCCAGCGTTTCACTACCGGCACCAAACGGGTGGAGGAAGCCGAGCTCAAGGCCTTCGCCGCCACCTACGACCCGCAGCCGTTCCACCTCGATCACGAAGCGGCGAAATCCACCCTGTTCGGCGGCCTCGCCGCCAGCGGCTGGCACACCGCGGCCATGACCATGCGCCTGCTGGTGGATGGCGGGCCGCCCTTCGCCTGGGGCATCATCGGCGGCGGCGGCGAATTGTCCTGGCCGACGCCCACCCGGCCCGGCGACACGCTACAGGTCGAGACCGAAATCCTTGAGATCGTCCCGTCGCGTTCCCGGCCCGAGCGCGGTGCCGTGACCGTGCGCAACGATACCCGCAACCAGCACGGCGAAATCGTGCAAAGCTTCACCGTCAAGATCATCGTTCCGCGCCGAAACCCGGGTGCCTAGAGCAATATCGCTTGAAGTTGACTCAACTGAGCGATGAAATTGCTCGTTAAAACAAAAATCTAGAGCATGATCGCTTCATCTATCTGAAGCGATCATGCTCTAGCAGACCGACCAGCCTACCGGCTGGCGGGCAAACTCTGCGCCACGTCGACCAGCGCCTGGGTGGAAACCTCGATGAAGCCTTGATACGGCCGGTTCAGGTCGATGATCATCGTTATCAACGTCGCGATGGTGATCGCCATCAGGATATTCGCCCCCTGCCGCCGCGAACCCGTGACGCCCTCGGCGTAGCCGGTGAACCCCATCGCCACCATCGCCGTCAGCACCAGCATCACCATCACTGCCAGCGGCACGCTGTTTCGCAACGCCGTCAGCCGCCGCTCATGAGCATTGTTCATCTCGTTCAACGACCCGACGAACCGATAGACGGGCAAGGATTGCGGCGCCGCCTCGGTCACCGCGACCGCCAGGTGCCACAGTTCCGACTGCAACTGAATTGACCGCGCAATATCGCGCTGTAGCTTTTCCGGGTCGTGCGGCTTGCCCAGCCCGATCCGTACCTGGGTGTAGTCGCGCAGCTTCTCCAGGATCGGACCCTGTGCCTCGCTCGGCAGCATCAGCGCGAAATTCGCGGTGGAGCCGATGGCGTTGGCTTCCTCCAGCACGGCGCCGCGCCGGCTGTCGTAGCGGGCCACCGCCATGGAGAAGCTGAACGCGACCAGCAGCGCGAGCAGCCCGAGCGCCGCGCCGGCCAGTGTCCCCACATCGCTCTGCTCCTTGCCCGCTCGATAGGCCCGCAATCCCAACCGGCACCCGAACTCCGCGGCACCGGCGACCAGAAGGGCGTCGGCGGCCAACATCCACCCAAGCGACACCGCGGCCAACCACTCATTCATCCGCGCGCTCCATCTTTCCCGCCGCCGATTTCCCGGCCGCCCCTTATTGCCCTAACCTCGCACACCGAGGAAGCACCAGAAACACGTCGCCAACATCCAACAAGCCTGAGGAGGAAAGATCATGGCGCAACCAGCCGATAGGTTCACGGGCCAGGTCGCGGTGATCACCGGCGGCGCATCGGGCATCGGCCTCGCCATCGCGCGCCGCCTGCACGGCGAAGGCGCCAGCGTGGTCGCCGCCGACCTCAACCTCGACCGCTTGCGACATATCGAGGCGGAACTCGGCGGTCGCTTCCTTGGCGTGCGCGCCGACGTTACGCGGGAGGACGACATCGAGGCGATGATGGAAAGCGCCGTGCAACGTTTCGGCGCCGTGCACTGCGCCTTCAACGTCGCCGGCGCCTCCCGCCCCGGCTACATCGTCGACCTCGCCGAAGCCGATTGGGATTTCACCGTCGATCTCTGCCTGAAGGGCGTGTTCCTCGCCATGAAGCACGAGGCAAGGCAGATGATCCGGCAGGGCAGCGGCGCGCCCGCGCGTAGCGCCGCGATCGTCAACATCGCCTCCCTGAACGCGCATGTCCCGATGCACGCCGGCTCCGCCTACGCCGCGGCCAAAGCCGGGGTGGAGATGCTCACCAAGAACGGTGCGCTCGAATTCGCCGCCGACGGGATCCGCGTCAACGCCATCCTGCCCGGGCTGGTGCAAACCCCACTCACCCGCCGGCATTTCGACAACCCGGATGCCCACGCAGCCTTCGTCGAGCGCATCCCCCTCGGCCGCGCCGCCCAGCCCGAGGAAATGGCCGGCCCGGCTGTGTTCCTGGCCAGCGACGACGCCAGCTACATCTCCGGCGCCAGCCTGCTCGTCGACGGCGCCTGGGCCGTCAGTGGCTACCCCGACATGCGCCCGTTCCGCGGCCCGCCGGCGTGGAACGGCCGATAGCGTAGACCGGACAAGCCCAACGCTTTCAGTGAAGCCGGCCCTCCGATCTCAGTCGTTAAACCCGACATACCGCACGAACCGATCGTTCGGCTCACGGTCCGCCTTGACCGCGTTCGCCGGAAACGCGTCGTTCGGGTAACCCATCGCGATGCAGGTCATGATGACCTCTCCATCAGGGATTCCGGCCTCCTCGCGCACGATTTCCGACCGCATGATGCCCTGGCCGTTGACGACCGTGCCCAGACCGCGGTTCCAGGCGGCGAGGCAAATGCCGTAGGACAGCGCGCCCAGGTCGAAATGCACCGTGGCACCCGGATCGAGCTCCCGGTCATAGGTCAGCACGATCGACACCGGGGCATCGAACTGGCGGAACCCGCGCATCACCCAGTCCTGCCGCATGGCCTTGTCGTGGCGTTCGATGTTCATGGCGGCGAACAGCTTGATGGCGATCGCGACCTGGCGTGACCGGTGCACGCCCTCATACTCGCCGTGCGTGACGATGTCGCGATTGGGTTTGGCACCCCCGAGCATCGTTTCGGTATTGCGCTGCCGGACCCGTTCCAGCGGCTCGCCCGTCAGCACATGCACATGCCAGGGCTGGGTGTTCATCGACGACGGCGCGCTCTTGGCGACCGCGATGATCTCCTCGATGACCGCACGCGGCACCGGGTCGGTCTTATAGCCCCGCACGCTACGCCGCGTTTGGACCAGTGTTTCGAAATCCATGCCATTCCCCTGATCGTCGCGCGATCGTTATTCTCTGGTCGATTGTGCCATCGCCGGGGGAATTGACCAAACCCCGCGTCAAGGGGGAGCTTCGGGGCCGTGACCTTGCGCACAGTCGCCGCTCAGGCACTATGGTTCCCAGACAAACCAATCCGCCGAGGCAGCAGGCCAGCGGTCCTACCCAACCACGGCATCGCAGGGTATTCCTGCCGGAGAACACAATGGCTCACGACGGTCTACGTTTCGGCATCTTCCTGGCCCCGTTTCACCGTGTCGGCGATAACCCGACGCTGGCCCTGGCCCGCGATCTCGAACTGATCCAGCATCTCGACGACCTCGGCTACGATGAAGCCTGGATCGGCGAGCACCATTCCGCCGGTTGGGAAATCATCGCCTCTCCGGAAATAGTCATCGGTATCGCGGCGGACCGCACCAGGCGCATCATGCTCGGTTCCGGCGTCACCAGCCTGCCCTACCACCACCCGCTGCTGGTCGCGCAGCGCTTCGTCCAACTCGACCACATGACCCGCGGGCGCGCCATGCTCGGCTGCGGCCCCGGCGCCCTGGTGTCGGACGCCTACATGATGGGCATCGAGGCGGAACAGCAGCGCCGCATGATGGACGAGTCGCTGGGCGCCATCATGCAGTTGCTCGCAGGCAAGGAGCCGGTGACGATGAAGACCGACTGGTTCGAACTGCGCGAGGCCCGCCTGCACCTCGCCCCTTACACCAAGGGCGGCTTCCCGATCGCGGTCGCCAGTGCCACCACCCCCGCCGGCGTGCTGACCGCCGGCAAGCATGGCGTCGGCCTGCTGTCGCTCGGCGCCGGCCTTCCCGGCGGGCCGGAGAAGCTGGCCGAGCAGTGGAAAATGGGCGAGGCCGAGGCGGCGAAATACGGCAAGACCATCCGGCGCGACGATTGGCGCCTGGTCGTCAACATGCACGTGGCCGAGGACGACGAGCAGGCCATGCGCGAGGTCCGTGTGGGTGAGCGGATCGAGACCCAGACCTATTTCAGCGAAACCCTCGGCCGCCCGCCGATGCGCAGCGAGAACCCGCTGGCCGATGGCCTGGCCGCCGGCACCACCCTGGTAGGTTCGCCGGAAACGGTGGCCGACGGCATCGCCCGCATGGTGGCGCACACCGGCGGCGGCGCCGGTGCCGTGCTGTTCCGCGCCCATGAATGGGCCAACCGCGAACAGACGATGCGCAGCTTCGAGCTGTTCGCCCGCTGGGTCATGCCGCGCTTCCAGGGCAGCCTGGACTGGCCGCTCGCCTCACGCGACTGGGCCAGCGAGAACCGCAGCGGCATTTTCGGCCCCAGCATGAACGCCTTGCGCAAAGCCTTCACCGATGCTGGCCAGGAAGTCCCCGATCACATGCGCTTGAAGCTGCATACCGGCAAATCGCCGGTCTGAGCGTCAAAATCCTGTGTTTTCACGGGCGTCGCCGGTCTCCGGAGGCGCCCGTTTTCATTCCGGTTGAGCCAGCACCGGCTCATTCGCGGAAAAATGCTGCTTTGCAGCAAATAATTCTTGCATTCCCGATCTCGCATAGGTAGTCTGCATTTACAGCATGGCTCGGGCCGTTCCCGCGCCGCCTGTTTTTGTCAGGGGGATGTTCGTCATGACCGCCAGCATGTTCACCCTGACCGACGCCATTCGCCAGGTCGAGCAGGCCTTGGCCCAAGGGGAACGGCTGTCGGAAGCGGTCAAATGGATCGCGCGTGAGCATGGTATCGAGCCGACCCTGCTGACGCGCCGATGGGTCCAGTTCACGCCAAACGCCGACGAGCAGCCAGCTGCCGTGATAAGTGCCGGCGAGTTTCTGGCCCGCTACGCCGGCAAGTAACACCCACCAGCAGACCCGGTTGCCTACATTCCCGCGAACAACGCGGTGGACAAATATCGTTCCGCGAATGAGGCGGCGATACCCACGATCAGCTTGCCCTCGTTCTCCGGCTCGCGTGCCAGTTCCAGCATCGCATGCAGCACCGCGCCCGAGGAAATGCCGACCGGCAGCCCCTCCACGGCCGCGCAGCGCCGCGCCGCGGCCAGCGCGTCCCGCTCGGTCACCCGGCAGACCTCATCCAGCCGATCCAGTTCCAGCACATCCGGCTTGAACCCGGCGCCGAGCCCCTGGATCGCGTGCGGCCCCGGCTCGTCGCCCGACAGCACCGCGCTCTCCATCGGCTCCACCCCGATCACCCGCAATCCGGGCCGGCGCGGTTTCAGCGCCCGCGCGATGCCAGTGACAGTCCCGCCGGTGCCGACGCCGCCGACCACGATGTCCACGCGTCCGGCACTGTCGGACCAGAGTTCCTCGGCGGTCGTCTTTTCATGGATCTCTGGATTGGCCGGATTCTCGAACTGCCGCGCGATCCAGGCATCCGGCGTCTTGGCGACGATCGCGTTGGCCCGCGCGATCGCCCCGGCCATTCCCTGCCGGGCCGGCGTCTGCTCCACCACCGCACCCATCAGCCGCAGCATCTTGTGCCGTTCCACCGAAGCGCCGTCGGGCATCACCACGATCAGCTTGTAGCCCTTCGCCGCCGCCACGAACGCCAGCGCGATGCCGGTATTGCCAGAGGTGGGTTCCACCAGGGTCGTCACCCCCGGCCGGATCGTGCCGGCGCGTTCCGCCGCCTCCACCATTGCCAGGCCGATGCGGTCCTTCACCGACCCCAGCGGATTGAAGAACTCCAGCTTCAACGCGAGTTCGGCCCGCAAATCATCCGCGGCGATCAGCCGGGGCAGGCGCACCAGCGGCGTGCCGCCGATCGTCTCCAGGATGCTGCCGTACAGCCGGCCGGTTTTGGGCGGCAGGCGCGGTTTGGTCGTCGTTGCCATGCGGGCGTCTTCCTGGGTCAGATCGCGAAGCTGATCGGTTCGGTGGCCGGCCGGCGCAACCCGGCCGCGGCGGCCCGGCGCAGCAGATCGTCCACTGTCAGCGCCTGCAACTTGGCGCGCGCGGCCTCGTCCAACTCCGCGAACAGGGGATCCACCACCGCGTGATGCAACCGCCCGCCCGGGCCATGCCCGCCATCGTCGTCATCGGCGAGTGCCACGCCGATGATCTCCACCAGCCTTATGTCGCGCTGCGGCCGGCCGAGCCTGTAACCACCCTTCGGGCCTCTCAGGCTGTCCAGCAAGCCGGCGCGCGACAGCGTCTGCAGCAACGGCTCCATGCCGCGCCGCGCCAGGCCGAGCCGCTCGGCGATGTCGCCCGCATTCACGGTTCCGGTCCGCCCGGCGTGGAACGCGATGTCGAGCATCAGGGTAACCGCGGTCATCACCCGGTCGCGCCGGACGATCTTCATTTCGGCTGACTTCATGGCGTCTGGCATACCCCTGTTTCGCATGGCCGCTCCGAATGGCACGAACGGCAAGGCCCTGACCCGCTTACCCGCCTTCTCGCGCATCACATAAAGCACCTGGCGCGCATCCATGTTTCGCAAGAGCGATTCACGAGAGAAAATTGCTTCGTTTCAACCTTTTCACAGTAAACCGAATCCAGCGGCCTCGGCAATCCACGATTTATACTGGCCAATCCCGCAGTCGGCTGTCGCGCCCGTGTTTGTCCTTCGGTTGGCCGGGATGGTAGAATTTTTCGGCCGGTCGCCAATCAATTGCCGACCGGCGACTGTGTAATCCACCAACGCCAGCGTCTCGGACAAAGGAGTGGCCATGGATCGCTCGCGGCAATTGCGGCTCGGCGCCTTTCTGCGCCCCGTCAGCATCCACACCGGCGCCTGGCGCTATCCCGGTGCCTTCCCGGATGCCAACTTCAACATCTCCCACTACAAGCGCTTCGCGCAGACGCTGGAACGCGGCCGGTTCGACGCGATCTTCCTCGCCGACCATCTCGCCGTTCTGAACATGCCGATGGACGCGCTGAAGCGCAGCGCCACCACCCCCTCGTTCGAGCCGATGACGCTGCTCTCCGCTATTGCAGCCGTCACCGGGCATATCGGCCTGATCGCCACCGCCTCCACCACCTACGAGGAGCCGTACCACGTCGCCCGCCGCTTCGCCTCGCTCGACCACATCAGCGGTGGCCGCGCCGGCTGGAACCTGGTGACCACCTCCAACCCGGACAGCGCCCGCAATTTCGGCCATGACGAGCATATGGCGCACGGCGAACGCTACACGCGCGCCCGCGAATTCTACGATGTCGTCACCGGTCTGTGGGACGGCTGGGCCGATGACGCGTTCATTCGCGACGTCGAGGCCGGCGTGTATTTCAACCCCGACCGGCTGCACGTGCTGAACCACAAGGGCCCGGAGCTCTCGGTCCGCGGCCCGGTCAACATCGCCCGCCCGATCCAGGGCTGGCCGGTGATCGTGCAGGCCGGTTCATCGGATGCCGGCCGGCAGATCGCCGCGGAGACCGCCGAGGCCGTGTTCACAAGCCAGGCCACCCTGGCCGATGGCCAGAAATTCTACGCCGACGTCAAGGCCCGGATGGAAAACTTCGGCCGCAACCGCGATCACCTGAAGATCCTGCCCGGCGTGTTCGTGATCGTCGGCGACACGCTGGACGAGGCCAAGCGCAAACGCGCTTTGCTCGACAGCCTGGTGCATTACGACAGCGCCATCGCTTCCCTCTCCATCGCGCTCGGCCACGATGCGTCGCAATTCGACCCCGACGCCCCGTTGCCGGACATTCCCGAAAGCAACGCCAGCCAAAGCGGCCGCGAGCGCGCCATCGCCCTGGCCCGCCGCGAGAACCTCAGCGTCCGCCAGCTCGCCCAGCGCCTCGGCGGCTATGCCGGTCTGACCATGCTCGGCACCCCCGCCATGATCGCCGACCAGATGGAGGAATGGCTGCTGACGGAGGGCTCGGACGGCTTCAACGTCATGTTCCCGTACCTGCCCGGTGGCCTCGATGATTTCGTCGACCGCGTGGTGCCGGAACTGCAGCGCCGCGGCCTGTTCCGGCGCGAATACGAAGGCAAGACCTTGCGGGAAAACCTCGGCCTGCCCCGCCCCGCCAACCGTTTCTTTCCAGACTAGCCCGGAGTCAGCCAGGCCAGCAGCACCGACAACGTGAAGAATGAAACCACCGTCGACACCAATATCACCCCGGAAGTCGCCGCCCGCTGCCGGCCGTAGAGCTGCGCCAGCGTGAACGCCCCGGACCCGGTCGGCAGCGCACTCATCACCACGGCTGTCGCCGCCCAGACCGGCGGCAGCGCCACCAGCTTGTAGGCGATCACCCAGGCGATCCCAGGCTGTACCAGCAGTTTCACCGCCGCCAGCCGGAACACCAGCCCCGGCGCGAAGCGTTCGCTCTGCTCACCCAGCAGCAACCCGATCGCCACCAGCGCGCACGGGCTGGAAGCCCCGCCCATCAGCGTCAGGAACCGGTCCACCGGCACCGGCAGGGCGACGCCGGAAAGCGCCACCGCCAACCCCAGCACCGAGGATACCAGCAGCGGATTGCGAGCCAGCGCCCCACCCACCTTCGTCACCGTGCGCCGCAAACTCGGCGTTGCCTGCTGGTCCGCCTCGATCAGGGCGATCGCGGCGGCGAAATGCGGGCAGGCGGTGATCATCATCGCCACCACCCCCGGCACCAGGCTGCCCTGGCCGAATGCGATCAGGCACAGCGGAATGCCCATGTAGCCGGTATTGGAAAACGTTCCGCCCAACGCCAGAACGGTCGCATCCCCCAGCCGCACCCCGCGTAACCGCAAGCCCGCCAGTACCACGGCAAACGGCAACAAAATCGCTCCGCCATACGCCGCCAGAAATCCCGCATTGCCCAGGTCGGCCGGATGGATCCTGGCCATCGCCTGAAACAGCACCGACGGCAGCGCCAGATACACCACGAACAGATTGAGCGAGGATGTCGCATGCGGTCCCAGGAAGCCGCGCCTCGCCGCGATCGTTCCTGACAGGATCAACGCGAAAACCGGCAGCGCGACCGTGACGATCGCACTCATGCCGCATCCTGTTCCGAAGCGGCATCAGCGAGGTCTGGCCCAACGCGCACGTTTGCGCGTTTTCCGGTCAAGCGCTGAGCGTGAACCCCTTGTAGTCGTTCGCCGCCACCTCGGCGCAGATTTCCCGGTAGCGCGCCATGCCGCCGGCATACGGCATGAACACCCGCGGCTTGCCGGGAACATTGGCGCCGAGATACCAGGAATGCTTGGCCTGCGGCAGCAGGGTCGCGTTGGCGGCCGCGTTGACCTGCTCGACCCACGCATCCGCCGCTTCCGGCTTCGCTTCGATCCGCTCCAGGCCGTGCTCGCGCATATGGGCGATGCAGTCGGCGATCCATTCGGCATGCTGCTCGATCGCCACAGGCATGTTGCACAGCACGGACGGGCTTCCCGGTCCGGTGACGGTGAACAGATTGGGGAAGCCGGCGACCTGCAGGCCGAGATAGCTGCGCGGCCCGGCATTCCAGGCGTCCTTCAGCGCCAGTCCATCGCGGCCCCGGATGTCCATGCGCAGCAGCGGGCCGGTCATGGCGTCGAACCCGGTGGCGAAGACGATGATGTCGAGCGGATACTCGGCGTCCTTCGTCCGGATGCCGCCGGGGGTGATGCGCTCGATCGGGTTGGCGCGGATATCGACCAGGGAGACGTTGTCGCGGTTGAAGGTTTCGAAATAGAAGGTATCGATCGGCGGACGCTTGGCGGCAAAGGGATGGTCGATATCGGCCAGCCTGGCCGCGGTTTCCGGGTCCTTGACGATCTGGCGGATCTTGGCGCGGATGAACTCGGCCGCGGTGTCGTTCGCCGATTTGTCTACCAGCAGGTCGCGGAATGTGGCCCGGAACTGCAGACCGCCGATTTCCCAGGCCTTCTCGTAGATGGCGTTGCGTTCTTCCGTCGTCACGTCGTGGGCGGAGCGGTCCTCGATGACGAACGGATGGCCGTTCGGCGTGGACTGCATGATGCGACGCAGCTCGCCGGTGTTCTCCTTCACCCAGCGCTTGAACTCGGCACTGAGCGGATGGTTCTGCGCGGGCATGGAGTAGTTCGCCGTGCGCTGGAACACCGTCAGATGCGCCGCGGTCTCCGCGATGACCGGCGCGGCCTGGATGCCGGTGGAGCCGGTACCGATCATCCCGACCCGCTTGCCGGTGAAATCCACGCCCTCATGCGGCCATTGCCCGGTGTGGTACCATTGGCCGGCGAAGCCATCGAGGCCGGGAATGTTGGGGATGTTGGCCGAGGACAGGCAGCCGACCGCGGTGATCAGGAATTTCGTCGTGTAGCGGTCCCCACCCTCGGTGGTGACCTGCCAGCGATTGGCCGCCTCGTCGTACCGGGCGGAGGTGACGCGGGTGTTGAAGTTGATGTCGCGCTTGAGGTCGAACTTGTCGGCAACGAAGTTGAGGTAGCGCAGGATCTCCGGCTGCTGCGGATAGCGCTCGGACCATTCCCATTCCTTCAGCAACTCGTCGGAGAAATAGAACGAATAGGAATGGCTCTCGGAATCGCAGCGCGCGCCGGGATAGCGGTTCCAGTACCAGGTGCCGCCGACGCCGTCGCCGGCTTCCAGCACCTTCACCGCAAGGCCGAGCCGGTCGCGCAGGCAGAGCAGCTGATACATGCCGGAGAAGCCGGCGCCGATGACCAGCGCATCCAACTCGGTGGCCTGCGTGGACTGGTTGGTCTGGCGGGGCATATTCGTGTCGGGCATGGCTTTTAAGGCGCTCCGGTTCATCCGTTTGGACGGTTTTGACTGGCTGGGATGCCCGGATACTACGCGGTATTTTTGCGGCGGTGCAAGCCGTGCGGCCTGGCGCACAGGTTCGGCCGCCCGCATCCGGAGTGTCGGACGCGGGCGGCTCAGGGTCGCTTGGCCCGAGTGCTGCCTAGCGTGCGGCGAGAGCGGCCTTGGCCTTGTCCAAATCAGGCACGTTGCTCGCCGATGCCCCCAGCATGGACGATTTTGTGACCGCGAGAGCCGCGGCGGCGGCGTCGTTCTCGACGATCTTGGCCATCACGGCCTCCCGGCTGCGATCGAACACGGCGCGGTTGTTGGCGACGAAATCGCGCGACTGGCGCAGCCCCGCCAGGTAGCCGTTGATCTCCGGCACCACGTAGCGTGCCACCATGTCCCAGCTGCGCGCGGTGTTTTCCGGATTTGCCCAATCGTGCACGAAGCCGACCACGGTGCCGAACCCGCCGCTGATGTCGAGCACCGACTTGATCCTCGCCACCAGGTCGTCCGGCGTGCCGATGGTCGCGGCGGCGTCAGGGGAGAATGCGGTCTTGTCCACGGCCTCGTCGGGGGATTTGAACGGCCGTGCGCCCGGCCGTTGCAGCGTCGCGGTGATGTACTCGTTGTGGTGGCGCATCAGGCCGTCGCGCGCTTCGGCCCGGGCTTTTTCACGCGTTTCCGCGATATGCCAGCTCAGCAGCACGCGCCAGTTGCGCCGGTCGACCGTGGTGCCGTGCTTGGCGGCGGCGGCTTCCGCAAAACTCCATTGCGTCGGCAGGGCGTTCAGGCCCTCGTTCGACAATGAGCCGATCGAGATGATGCCGATGCCGTGCTTGCCCGCCAGCGTCATGCCGGAGGGGCTGATCTGCGAGGCGACCGCGAAGGGCATTTCCTCCTGCAGCGGCAGCAGTTGCAGCGCCGCGTCCTGCAAGGTGAACCACTCGCTTTTCGCGCTCACCCGCTCGCCCTTGAACAGCCGGCGGATGATGGAGATGGCCTCGTCCTGCCGGTCGCGCAGGACCATCGGATCGACCCCGAGCGTGTGTGCGTCCGACGCCAGCGCACCTGGCCCGGAACCGAAGATCGCGCGCCCGCCGGTCATGTGGTCGAGCTGCACCATGCGCTGCGCGACGTTGAACGGATGGTGATAGGGCAGGGAGACCACGCCGGTGGCGAGCTTGATGCGCTTCGTGCGCTCGCCGGCGGCGGCCAGGAACATTTCCGGCGAGGCGATCATCTCCCAGCCGCTGGAATGATGCTCGCCGCACCAGAACTCGTCATAACCAAGCTTGTCCAATTGCTCGACGAGATCGAGGTCGCGGCGGAATTGCAACATCGGGTGCTCGCCGATCGGGTGGTGCGGGGCGAGGAAGGCGCCGAAATTCAGGCGTGCCATGGGGAAGTCTCCTGAAGGGGTGTGAACAGGTGCCCAAACCGGGGGCGGTGGATCAGAGGCCTTTGAACTTGCCTTTGCGTTTCTCCACGAAGGCTTTTCTCGCTTCCTTCGCGTCTTCCGAATTTTGCAGGATGCCGCTGGCGTTGGAGGTCAGGACCATGGTGGTTTCCAGTGTGCTGTCCACCGCGGAGCGCATGATGCGCTTGCTTACCCACTGCACCAGCGGCGGAATGGTCATCATTTTCTCACAGAGCGCGCGGGTGGTTTCTTCCAGCTTCTCCGACGGCACGAGGTGATTGAGCATGCCCCACTCATACGCCCGCTCCGCGTTCAGTTCGCCGGTGTAGACGAACTCCAGCGCCCGGCCGAGGCCGACCATCTTCGGCAGATAATAGGACCCGCCATTCTCGATGATCTGCCCGGCGTTGTGGTAGCCGATGAAGCGGGTTCTTTCGCAGCCGATGCGGATGTCGCAGTGCAGCGCCATATCCATGCCCGATCCCACCGCCGGCCCGTTGATCATCGCGATGGTCGGCTTGCGGATCAGCGAAATGTCGCGGTGCAGATCGGTGAAGCCATGGAAGAAATGCTGCCGCGACGCATCCCCGCCTTCATGCGGGCCCCGGTTGCCCGGAAAATTCGGTCCGGCCTGGTCCGCCGCCGCGCTCGACCCCAGGTTCGCGCCGGAACAGAAGCCCCGCCCCACGCCGGTCAGGACAATGACGCGGATGTTCGGATCGTCATCGCCGGCGCGCATGTATTCGCCGACCTTGGCGACTGTGCCGTTTTCCTCCGCCGTCCCGACCAGGGCGTTCAGTCGTTCCGGGCGATTGAACCGGATCCAGAGGATGCCGCTGTCCTCCGGTTCATACAGCAGGTAGTCAACCAGCTTCGGTCCCATGTGATCCTGTCTCCTCTGTCGGTCGTGGCAAATGGGGGTCTTCCCGCGACGGCGTTGGGGCTTTCGTCAGAGCGAAACGATCACCCGGGTTTGCGATCGTACGTGGGGGGTGAACCGGTCCCATCCGCGCATGGCCAGGAATGCCTCGGTCGTCACCGCCTCCGGCCCGGAGAGTTCATAGATGGTGGTGTACAGCCGGGCGGACGATTGCGTCCGGTTGCCGCGATCGTTCTCCCCGACCGTGCCGGTCGAGACATAGCGCGCGCCGCTCAGCACGCCGGGGCACGCGAGTGCGTCGGGCAGATGAACCTCGTCGTACCACCGGCTCCACTCGGCCTCCACCGCCGGGTCGACCTCGGCCGTAACGATCAGACGGCATTTTCCTGTCGTGGTCACTGACTGTTTCCTTGCCTTCCGACGCCGCCCGTTCCCGCCGCGCCGCCGGTTCCGGCACCCGTCAGGTTGGATTTCCGTTCAGCTTGCGATACCGCCTGCGGCTGCACAAGGTCCCGGGTCGTTTGTGGGCGGGCGGCACGGCATCGGCGCGGCCTTTGCCATCCCGCGATCGGTTGATATCGTTCCGTGCGACGGCACGATGAACGGCGCCGTACAAGGGGAAACGCGCATGGCTTTGAATCGCAAGCGCCTGGTCTATTTCGAGCGCTTCTTCCACCCGGTCGCGGAACAGATCCTCGGCGCCGCGGACGATATCGAGCTCGTGAGGCTGGAATATGCCGCTCCGCAGGCGGCGAACTGGCCGGAGATGGAACGCGCCTGCGGCTATCATGTCGGCGCGCGGACGGAGCTGGTGGAGCCCTGGTTCGGCTCCGCCGCGCTGCTGGCGCGCTGTCCCGACCTGCTGGCCATGTGTTCCACCGGCGCGGGCTATGACGTGATCGACGTCGATGCCTGCACCGCGCATGGCGTGATCGTCTGCAGCCAGAGCGGCACCAACAATGAACCGGTGGCGGAACATGCGATCGGGTTCATCCTGGCGCTGTCCAAGAAGATGGGCCTGACCAACCGCGCCCTGCTGCGCGGGGCCGCCGGCAATCGCTACGACCTGATGGGCAACGACATCCAGCACAAGACCGTCGGCATCGTCGGCCTCGGCAGGATCGGCACGCGAACGGCGCATTTCTGCCGGGCCTTCGACATGGAGGTGATCGCCTGCGATCCCTATCTGACGGCCGAGCAGATCGCAGAACGGGGCGCGCGCAAGGTGGAATTCGCCGAACTTCTGGCGCGATCCGATTTCGTTTCCGTGCACTGTCCACGCACACAGGAAACGATTGATCTGTTTGATGCGGCGGCTTTCGCGCGGATGAAACCATCCGCCTATTTCATCAACACCGCGCGCGGCCGGATCCATGACGAGGCGGCGCTGCTGGAGGCGCTGACGCACGGGCGGATCGCCGGTGCGGGGCTCGACGTGTTCGATGTCGAGCCACCGCCCGCCGACCATCCGCTGCTGCGGCTCGATACTGTGATGGCAACGCCGCACATCGCCGGCGGCACGCACGAGGCGGCGCGGAACATGTCGCAGGCGGCCGCGGAGCAATGGATCGACCTGCTGCGCGGGCGGGTGCCGCCGCGCCTGGTCAACCCGGAGGCCTGGCCGCTCTATGCCGAGCGGTTCGAGAGGGTCCTGGGATTCCGGCCGGACGCCCTGGCCTGAGGCGGCCGCCAGCGATGCACGCCGGGCCCGGTCCTCACGGCGCCCGGAGTGTCAAACTTCTCCGCCGCTGCCATATTGGCCGCATGCCCGTGCTGCTCCTGCTGTTCATCGTCGTTTCCGTCGCGTCGACCGCGTTCGGCCTGTTTCTGCGGGCGCGCCAGGCCGCCCATGTCGCCCGCCATCGCGGCGCCGTGCCGCCGGACTTCGCCGCCGCGATCAGCCTGGCGGAGCACCAGAAGGCCGCCGATTACGAGCGGGCGCGGCTGCGCCTGGGCGCCGCCGCATCGCTTTTCGAACTGGCCGTGGCCCTGGGCTGGGCCTGTTTCGGCTATGACGCCCTGTATGGATGGCTCGAGCCCCTGATCCCGCGGGGGCTTGCGCGCGGCGTCGTGTTCCTGCTTGCCGTGGGCGCGGTGTCCTGGCTGCTGGACCTGCCGTTCGCCGTGCTGCGCACCTTCGGCGTGGAGCAGCGCTTCGGTTTCAACCGCACCCGGCCCGGCGCCTTCGCGCGCGATAAGCTGAAAGGCGCCGCCTTGTCGCTCGGCCTGGGCGCGCCCGTGCTCACGGGCCTGCTGTGGCTGATGCGCCAGCCCGGTCCCTGGTGGGTGTGGGCCTGGCTGGGCCTGGTGGCCCTGATCCTGGCGATGACCGAGGTGTACCCGCGCTGGATCGCCCCGCTTTTCAACCGCTTCACGCCGCTGGAAGGTCCGCTGCGCACGCGGATCGAGGGCCTGCTGCGCCGCTGCGGGTTCGAGGCTGCCGGCCTGTTCGTCATGGATGCATCCCGCCGCTCGGCGCACGGCAATGCCTATTTCTCCGGCCTTGGCCGCGCCAAGCGCATCGTGCTGTTCGACACCCTGGTCGCCGGCAACAGCGAGGCGGAGCTGGAGGCGGTGCTGGCGCACGAGTTGGGCCACTTCAAGCTCAAGCACGTATGGACCGGCCTGCTGCAGACCGCGGTTCTGCTGTTCCTCGGTCTGGCCGCGATCGGCTGGCTGTGCAAGCAGCCCTGGCTGCTGCCCAGCTTCGGCATCACCCACGCGGACGATGCCCTCGCGCTGGTGGTGTGCGTGCTGGTGGTGCAGATGGCGGGGCCGGTGCTGGGAATTGCCGGCAACTGGATCAGCCGGCGCCATGAGTACCAGGCCGACGACTTCGCGCGCCGCATGGTTGGGGCGGAGCCGATGATCTCCGCCCTGGTCCGGCTCTCACGCGACAATGCCAGCACGCTGACGACCGATCCGCTCTACGCCCTGGTCAATTTCAGCCATCCGCCGGTGCCGCTGCGGGTGCAGCGGCTGCGCAGCGCGTAGCCGGACCCGGTTATCTTGCCTCCCGGATCAGGCGGGGTATGTTGCGCGCGCTCACAGGAAACCGAACCAAGGATCCGCTGCAATGACTTTGCCCCGTCGCGTGCTGCTCGCCGGCGCCGCCCTGCCGCTGTTCGCCATCCGTACCCGTCCCGCGCAGGCCGCCGAGTTCTCCCTGAAGCTGGCGAACAATTCGCCGCTCACCCATCCGCAGACGGTGCGCCAGATGGAAGCGGCGGATCGCATCAAGGCGGCCAGCAAGGGGCGGCTGGAAATCCAGGTGTTTCCGAACAACCAGCTCGGTTCCGACACCGACATGCTGTCGCAGCTGCGCTCGGGCGCGATCGATCTGTTCACCCTCTCCGGCCTGATCCTGTCGACCCTGGTGCCGGCCGCCTCGATCAACGGCATCGGCTTCGCCTTCAAGGATTACGACACGGTCTGGAAGGCGATGGACGGCAGGCTCGGCGCCCTGGTGCGCGCCGAGATCGACAAGCGCGGCCTGATCGCGATGGAGAAGATGTGGGACAACGGCTTCCGCCAGATCACCAGCTCCATCCATCCGATCAAGACGCCGGCGGACCTGAAGGGCTTCAAGATCCGCGTTCCCGTCTCTCCGCTCTGGACCAGCATGTTCCAGGCGCTCGGCGCCTCGCCGATCAGCATCAACTTCTCCGAGGTGTATTCCGCGCTGCAGACCAAGATTGCCGAGGGCCAGGAGAACCCGCTGTCGCTGATCCAGATCGCCAAGCTGTACGAGGTGCAGAAATACGTCTCGATGACCAGCCACATGTGGGACGGGTTCTGGATGCTGGGCAACAAGCGCAGCCTCACCGGCCTGCCGGCGGATCTGCAGGAGATCCTGGCCCGCGAGCTGAACCGTTCGGCGCTGGATGAGCGGGCGGACATCGCCCGGCTGAACGGTTCCGTTGCCGACGATCTGAAGGCCAAGGGCCTGATCTTCGAGGAAGTGGACAAGCCCGCCTTCCGCGCCGCCCTGAAGCAGGCCGGCTTCTACAGCGAGTGGAAGCAGAAATACGGCGCCGAGGCCTGGGGCGTGCTGGAATCCGAGGTCGGCACGTTGTCCTGAGTGCGCTGGGTCCTGAGCGTGCCGGCGTGAATTCCCCGCAAACGGCCATGGTCGAGGCCGGGGCCGGGGCTGGGGCCGAGCCTGGGGCCGGCGCCGGGCGCGTGCTGCGCTGGATCGCGGAAATTCCCGCCGCGATCCTGGTCCTGGCCGAGATCGTCGTGCTGTTCACCGGGGTTGCGGCCCGCTACGTGTTCCACGCGCCGTTGATCTGGACCGACGAACTGGCCTCGATCCTGTTCCTCTGGCTGGCGATGCTGGGCAGCGTGATCGCCCTGCAACGCAGCGAGCATATGCGCCTGACCGCGGTGGTGGCGCGGTTCTCCCCGCGCGGCCAGGCGCGGGCCGAGGCGCTGGCGGTGGTCGCGGTGGCGGTGTTCCTGCTGGTGATCGCCCCGGCGGCCTGGGACTACGCGGCGGATGAATGGTTCATCCAGACCCCGGCGCTCGGCATCCATAACAGCTTCCGCGCCATGGCCATCCCGGTCGGCGCGCTGCTGATGATCGTGACGGCGCTGACCCGCCTGGCGCGCCTGTCCTGGCGGGACGCGGTGTTCGGGCTCGCTGTCGCGGCGCTGCTCGCCCTGGTCCTGAAGCTTGCCGCGCCGCTGCTGCTGGGCTTCGGCAACTGGAACCTGGTGCTGTTCTTCGTCCTGCTGCTCGGCGCCGGCGTGCTGCTGTCGGTGCCGATCGGCTTCGCCTTCGGCCTGGCGACGCTGGCCTATCTCGCCACCCTTACCCGCACCCCGCTCACCGTCGTGGTCTCGCGCATGGACGAGGGCATGAGCAGCCTGATCCTGCTCGCCGTGCCGCTGTTCGTGTTCCTTGGCCTGCTGATCGAAATGACCGGCATGGCCCGCGCCATGGTCGGCTTCCTGGCCGCTCTGTTGGGGCATGTGCGCGGCGGCCTGTCCTATGTGCTGCTCGGCGCGATGTATCTGGTCTCCGGCATATCCGGCTCCAAGGCCGCCGACATGGCCGCGGTGGCGCCGGTGCTGTTTCCGGAAATGAAGCGGCGCGGCGCGAACGAGGGGGAGCTGGTGTCGCTGCTCGCCGCCTCCGGCGCCATGAGCGAGACGATCCCGCCCTCGCTCGTGCTCATCACCATCGGCTCGGTCACCGGCGTGTCGATCGCCGCGCTGTTCACCGGCGGGCTGGTGCCGGCCGCGGTGCTGGCGATCGCGCTGGCCGCCATCGCCCGCTGGCGCGGACGCAACGAGGACCTGACCGGCGTGCGCCGCCTGCCATGGGCGGAAATCGGCCGCGCCTTCGTCATCGCGCTGCCGGCGCTGATCCTGCCGTTCGTGATCCGCTCGGCGGTGATCGAGGGCATCGCGACCGCGACGGAGGTCTCCACCATCGGCATCGCCTACAGCGTGCTGATGGGGCTGCTGGTCTACCGGCAGTTCCCGTGGCGGCGGGTGTTCCCGATGCTGGTGGAAACCGCGTGCCTGTCGGGCGCCATCCTGCTCATCATCGGCACCGCCACGGGCATGGCCTGGGCGCTGACCCAGTCCGGATTCTCACGCCAGCTGGCGCAGGCGATGACGTCCATGCCCGGCGGCGCGGCGGGGTTCCTCGCGGTGTCCATCCTCGCCTTCGCCGTGCTCGGCAGCGTGCTGGAGGGCATTCCGGCCATCGTGCTGTTCGGGCCGCTGCTGTTTCCCTCCGCCCGGCTGGTCGGGATCCATGAGGTCCACTACGCCATGGTGGTGGTGCTGGCGATGGGCATCGGGCTGTTCGCGCCGCCCTTCGGCGTCGGCTATTACGCCGCCTGCGCCATCGGGCGGGTGTCGCCGGACGCGGCGATGCGGCGCATCTGGCCGTATCTGCTGGCGGTGCTGGCCGGCCTGCTGGTGGTGGCGGCGGTGCCCTGGCTCAGTGTCGGGTTCCTGTAGCCGCCCAGCGTCAGCCGCCCAGCACCAGGCCGATCAGCACGTCCAGCCCCACCAGCAGGAAGGCGGCCATGGCGCCGGCCTGCAAGGCCAGCCTGGCCGCGAACCATTCCAGCCACAGCGCCCAGAACAGCGCGATCAGGCTGAGCGCCTGCTGCATCCAGTCGGGCACGCCGAGCAGGGCGGGAACGCTGGCGGCGAGGAACAGCGCGTACTGCACCACGTTGCACCAGTTCCAGGCGACGATGTAGCGCGGCCAGAGCGGCGAACGGCCCAGCGCGGCGACAGCCCGGTGCGACGCCACCGCATAGCCGGCCCAGCCGATGACATAGAGCAGAACGCCGGCCAGCAGGGTGTGCAGCTTCTGGTCGGGCGCCGTTCCCAGGTCCCAGGCCAGCAGGCGCAGCGCCACGAACGCCGGCAGGCAGATCGCCGCCGCCCAGAAGCTCTGCGCCGGCGCCAGCGGGTCCGCCGGCAACATGTCCATCCCCTCGCGCCGGCCGAGTGCCAGGGTGAAGGCGCCGGCCAGCCCGGCGCGGATATGTCCGGGGGCGGCGGCGGCCGGCTCGCTCATCGTCCGGCCAGCAGCAGCAGGCGCGGCACGATCACCAGAAGCACGGTGCCGAGATTGACGGCCAGCACCAGCACCGCCGCCCGCACCGCCGACAGGCCGAGGCCGCGGCGGGCCAGGAAATAATGCAGCCACAGGCCGTAGCCGCCCAGCAGCAGCATCGCCAGGACGGCGCCCGCATCCGTCGGCAGGCCGAGATGGATGGCCACGCCGGTGAACGCCAGCACCAGCATCGCCGCCAGCGGGATCACCCACTGGCACCAGTTGAAGGCGATGATGAAGCGCAGCCATGCGGCCTCGCGATCCCACAGCCGCGCCAGCGCATGGGACAGCACCGCCGGCGCCAGCACGGCGCAGACCGTGGCGAGCAGATCTCCGATCGCGGCCTCGCCGGCCCCGCTGGCCAGCATCAGCACCGTGCCGACGATCGGAAACGCCAGCAGCGGCGCCAGGCTGCCCAGGAACCCCTGGGTGGTGGCGGTGAAATGGTCGAAGCCCGCTACCCGGCCGCGCGCGAGGCGCAGGATACCGGTCAGGATCCGCAGCGCCCCGCCGGGCGGGGGCAGGCGATCGCTCATGCCGGGATGTCGGCCGGGATGTCGGCCAGGATGTCGGCCAATATCGCCTCGTAGATGCCGGCCAGGGCGCGCAGCTCGTCCACCGGCACCCGCTCATCCACCTGGTGCATGGTGGCGCCGATCAGGCCGAATTCCGCCACCGGGCAGAACCGGGCGATGAAGCGCGCATCCGACGTGCCGCCGCCGGTATCCAGCTTCGGCTCCACGCCCGACGCGCGGGCAATGGCGTTCTTCAGCCGGGTCACCACCGGGCCGGGCTCGGTGAGGAACGACTCGCCGCTGATGGAGACATCGAGGTCGAAGCGCTCGGCGTGCTGGGCGAGGGTGGCGCGCAGCCAGGCGGTGAGCGAGGCGCCGGTATGGCGGTCGTTGAAGCGAATGTTCAATGCGGCCTGCGCGGTGGCGGGGATGACATTGGTGGCTTGGTTGCCGACATCGATGCTGGTGAGCTGGAGGGAACTCGGCTCGAACCACTCGCTGCCGGCGTCCAGGGGTGCCGCCGTCAGCGCGGAAACGGCGCGCACCAGGCGGTGCACCGGGTTGTCCGCCCGGTGCGGATAGGCGACGTGGCCCTGCGTGCCGTGGATGGCGATCCTGGCGTTCAGGCTGCCGCGCCGGCCGATCTTGATGGTGTCGCCGAGCCGAACCGGGCAGGTGGGCTCGCCGACCAGGCAGAAATCCGGGATCTGGCCGTTCCGCGCCATCCAGTCCAGCACCTTCACGGTGCCGTCGGTCGCCGGGCCTTCCTCGTCGCCGGTGATGAGCAGGCTGATCGAGCCCCTGCCGAGCGATGCCGGGCCGGGCGAGGCCGCCAGCCGGCGTGCGGCCGCAGCGACGAAGGCGGCGATGGCGCCCTTCATGTCGCAGGCGCCGCGGCCGTACAGAACATTGTTACGCACCTCGCCGGAAAACGGCGGTGCGGCCCAGTTGGCGTCGCCGACAGGCACTACGTCGGTGTGGCCCGCGAAGCAGAAATGCGGCGCGCCGGTGCCGATGCGCGCGAAGATGTTCTCGATCTCGCCGTAGCGCAGCCGCGTGACGGTGAAGCCGAGCCGTTCCAGCGCCGCCGTCAGCACATCCATCGCCCCGGCATCGGCCGGGGTGACGGAGGCGCAGCGGATCAGATCCTGGGCGAGGCCCAGAGGATCCACCAGAGGATCCAGGAGAAGGTCGCTCAACGGTTCGTTCAATCGCGCAAAAGCTCGTTGATGGAGGTCTTCGCCCGCGTGCCGGCATCCACGGTCTTCACGATCACCGCGCAATAGGTGGACGGGCCGGGCGAACCGTCCGGCAGGTTGCGCCCGGGCAGGGAGCCTGGGATCACCACCGAATAGGCCGGCACGCGGCCGATATGCACCGCGCCGGTGTTGCGGTCGATGATCTTGGTGGACGCGCCGATGAACACGCCCATCGACAGCACCGAGCCGCGCTCGACGATGACGCCCTCGGCGACTTCCGACCGCGCGCCGATGAAGCAGTCGTCCTCGATCACCACCGGGTTGGCCTGCAGCGGCTCCAGCACGCCGCCGATGCCGACGCCGCCGCTGATGTGGCAGTTGTCGCCGATCTGCGCGCAGCTGCCGACGGTGGACCAGGTGTCGATCATCGTGTTGCGGCCGACATAGCCGCCGACATTGACGAAGCAGGGCATCAGCACCGCGCCCGGTGCGATATAGGCGGAGCGGCGCACGACCGCGCCCGGCACGGCGCGGAAGCCGGCTTCCTTGAAGCGGTTCAGCCCCCAGCCGGCGAATTTCATCGGCACCTTGTCGAACACCGGTGCGCCGCCGTCGCCTTCCATGGGGATGCTGTCGTTGAGCCGGAAGGACAGCAATACGGCCTTCTTCAGCCATTGATTGACCTGCCAGCCGGCGGCGGTCGGCTCGGCCACGCGGGCGGAGCCGGCTTCCAGACTGTCGAGCGCGGCATCGACGGCTTCACGCGGGGCGCCCTTGGTGGCGGACGAAATCGCGTCACGCGTTTCCCAAAGCTGCTCGATGGTCTGTTCCAGCGCCTGCGTGCTCATCGTTCTCTCCTTCCCGCCGCTTCGCGGCGCGCGTTACTGCCATTCCGCGGCGGCCGGACCATGCGCATCGGTCCCAGCCATGTCAACGCGTCCTGTGAATGGGGAATGAGGCGACGGGCGGGAATCAGTCTCGTCCGGTAACTCTGCATTTACGTCCACCCGGGTCATATGCGGCACAGCAGACGGAGCCCGATCAAATGACTGATTTTACCGTGGCGATCCAGGACCTGAACCTCGCGGCGGATCGCGCCGGCGATCCGTTGCGCGGCGCCTTGCTGGAAAGCCGGCAGCGCTGGCATGATCTTGTGTGCATGGCCGCCGATTTTGCCTTTGAGACGGATGAGGCCGGCCGATTTGTATTCATCACCCCGGAACCGGCGCTCGGTTGGCCGGCGGCGATGCTGCTGGGCCAGCCGGCCGAACTGCTGCTGACCGGTCCCCGTGACGCGGCGGGTTTCAACCCGTTTCGTCCCACTACGGCGGTGCGCCGCCGGCGCACCTGGCTGCGCCGGGCGGACGGCGTGCTGGCGTGCCTGTCCTTCGCCGCGGCGCCGATGCTGGATCCGGACGGGCGTATCATCGGCGCGCGCGGGGTGGGGATGGACATGACCGCGCAGGATGGCCACGACGCGCAGGTGGCGGCGGCCCTGCGCCGGGGCGAGGTGGTCGACCATATTCTCTGGTGCATGCGCCAGGAGGTGCTGGCGCCGCGCATGATGCAGGCGGTGCTGGACGGGCTGGCGAATGCCCTGGGCGCGGAAGGGGCCTCGGTGGTCGACATCATCGGCGGCGGCGCGGGGCCGGTGTTGCTGCACCGCGCAGGCGGCGGCGCGGAGGAGGTGATCGGCACCGCCGCGCGGCTGTTGCACAACGATGCGGGCATCCCCGCCCAGGCGGTTGCGCCGGACGGCAGGCAGGTGCTCGCCTGCACCTGTCAGACACGGTTCGGCGAGCATGCCGGGCTCGTGCTCTGGCGCCAGCCCGGCGCGCGCGGCTGGGATAACGAGGACGATGTGCTGGCGGCCTCGGCCGCCGTGATTGTGCGCGTGGTGCTGGAGCATGAGGCGATCCAGCGCGAAATGGCGCGACAGGCCCGGACCGATCCGCTCACCGGGCTGCTGAACAGGCGGGCCTTTCTGGAGGAACTGACCCGGCATATCGATCGGCTGGACCGGGAGGAGCTTCCGGGCACGCTTATGTATGCCGATCTCGACAATTTCAAACCGCTCAACGACCGGCTCGGCCATGATACCGGGGACAAGGCACTTTGCGCGGTCGCTGCCCTGCTGCGCGACGCGATCCGGCCGACCGATCTGGTCGCGCGGCTTGGCGGCGATGAATTCGCGATCTGGCTGAACGGAGCCGACCACATGACGGCGGCGGAACGTGCCGAGCGGTTGCGCATCGACGGGCCGCGCGGGCTGGCGGACGTCACCGGCCTGTTCGCGCCCGCCCTGACCATGTCGATCGGCATCGCCACGCGCCGCGCCCGCGGCGGGGAGGATATCGATAGCCTGATGCGTCGGGCCGATGCCGCGATGTATGAGGTGAAGCGTTCCGGCCGCGGGCATTGGCTCGTCTCCCACGAGGCGGATGCCTAGATTCCAAGACCACCAGAAAAATCACGAGAATTCAGGAACATGCTTCGAACGACGCAAAGGGTGGCATGCAACTGACCGAGGACATCGAGGAAGCGATCTGCGTACGGCTGGGGGCGGCTACTGAAACCGCTCCGGAGGTGCTGAGTACGCTTGCGCGCGAGGGGTCGGTGACCGTGCGCGCGGCGGTCGCGATGAACATGGCGGCGCCGCCGGACGTGGACCAACGGCTGGCATCCGATCGCGATGAGCGGGTCCGCGCCCTTCTGGCGCGCAAGCTGGCCACGCAGGTTCCGGCCGGGCCCGATCGGCAGGCGCTTGAAGCCCTGGTCGATCTGGCGGCGGATGCGGCGGTGCGGGTGCGCGCCGCCATCGCGGATGTGGTCAAGCGGATGCCGGAAGCGCCGCACGCGCTGATCCTGCAGTTGGCCCGCGATGCCGTGGAGGCGGTCAGCGATCCCATCATCCGCCTGTCGCCTGTGCTTCAGCCGGACGACCTGCTGCGGCTGCTGGCCAATCCCCCCAGCCTGGTCACCGCGCGGTCGGTGGCCCGGCGGCCGAATTTGAGCGAGGCGATTTCGGACGCCGTCGCGGCCACCGCCGACAGCGCGGCGATCCGTGCGCTGCTGTCCAATTCCTCGGCCGCGATCCGGGAGGCCACGCTGGACGCCCTGGTCGCCATGGCGCCATCCAACGCCGAATGGCATTCGCCGCTGGTGAACCGACCGGCGCTATCCGCGCGCGCCGCCCGCGCCCTGTCGGAGATCGTCGCCACCCAGCTATTGGAAACACTCGCCAACCGTCCCGACCTGGATCTGGCGGTTGCCGGGGACCTGCGCCACCGCCTGGCCGAACGGCTCGCGCCGCCGCCGGAACCGCCGCCAGCTGGCATCGAGCCGACCGCGGAGGAAGCTCTGGACGAGGCCTACGCCTTGTGCCGGGACGGGCGCTTGACCGAGGAAGCGGTCGTCGAGGCGGTGCAGCGGGGCGAGGCACGGCGAGTGGCGGCGATGCTGGCCGTGGCCGCCGACGTGCCGCTTGCGGTGATCGACCGGGCCGCGTCGCTGCGCAGCGCCAAGGGGATGATCAGCCTGATCTGGCAGGCCGGCTTCAGCATGCGGATCGCGGGTCCCTTGCAGGCGATGCTGGCGCATCTCGCACCCTCCGCCATCCTACCGGCGGGGCCCGGCGGCGCATTCCCCCTGGCGGCCGAGGAGATGCGGTGGCAGCTGGATTTCCTGCAGCGGATGCGCCGGTAACGCCGACCGCCGCGGATCAGCGTGGCGGGGCGAGCAGCATGCGGTTCACCCGTTCCATCTGGGTGAATGTCGCGCGCCAGGCGCGGTCGAAAGCTTCCGGCGACGCGCCGCTGGTTTTTTGCACCGCCTCGGCGATCTCGGCCACGCTGCGCTGGCCATCGACCAGTCGCAGGATCGCCCCGGCCAGCGGTGGCAGCGGCAGCGGCAGCCGCAGGCCGTCGAACACCATGACGATGGTGCCGTCCGGCTGAATATGGCGGGCCAGCTCTTCGGTTGGCATCTCGCGCGCGATGGGGACCGCGGTTGGCGCGAACGGGTCGGCCCGGACCGGCGCTTCCCCGGCGCGGACGCAATAGACGATGTGCACGCTCATGTTTCCCGCCAGGGCTTCCGCCAGCGCCGCCCGGGCGACCGGGTCCAGCGCCTCCGCCCGTGCGCGCAGGCGCGGATCGGGCAGCAGCGGGATCGGGTCGTAGCGCATCGGCTCCACCCAGCAGGCGATCTCCAGCCCGGCATCAGCCAGCAGCCGGTGCAGGTCGGGCACGGTGAACGCCACGTCCCGGGGGTTCAGCAGCAGGTCGTACAGCCCGGAATCGCCGCCGTTGATGTGATCGTCGACGAAGCGGTTCTGCCGCAGCCAGGCGGTCTCCGGCAACTGGCGCATGACCCGCTTCGCCACATCCAGCCGCGCCGCCGGGGGCTGGTCGGACGGGGCCAGCAGGCGCAAAGCGTCCTGGATCATGTAGATGCCGGTCCGCCCATGCGGCGCATACACCATGAGCCCCAGCCCGCCGCCCGGCGCCAGCACCGAGACCAGCGCGCGCAGCCCCTCGGCCGGATCGGGCAGATGGTGCAGCACACCGCAGCAATCGATGTAGTCGAACAGCCCGAGGCCGGCTTGCGGCAGATCCAGCAGGGAGCGCTGCTCCCAGACGATGTTGGTGAGCCCGCGCACCGCCGCCCGTTCCTGGGCGATCTTCAGCGCGGCAATGGAGCGGTCCAGCCAGGTCACGCTGCCAGGGCGGTTCGTGCGTGCCATCTGCTGGGCCAGCATCATCGTGGCGTCGCCGGTGCCGCCACCGGCGATCAGGGCGCGCAGGGGCCGCGACGCCGGCCGGCTGGCGCCGAAGATCCAGTGGTCGATCTCGCGCAGGTGTCCGGGGCTGCCGACGATCAGGCGCTTTGCCTCCTCGCGCGGGTCGCGCTTCGGGTAGGGATATTCCTCGTACTGGGCGGCGAGTTGGCTGTCGGTGCGGTCGGTCATGACGGTCAGGGTAAACCGCCCCGCCGGGTCTCGCCAAATTCCGGCCGGTAGGCGCGAATGGGACGGAGCCCCGAATTTCCCGCGCTTGTCGTTGTGCGCCGCCCAACGTATTTATCCAGCCATGCGAGCTCCATTTATTCTGGGTCCTTTGCTGATCCTCCCTGTGCTGTTTTCCATGGTCACCGCTTCGCCGCGGGTGGTGCAGGCGCAGGCGAAGCACGCCGCTCCGGCCAAGCCCGCGCTGTCCTCGGCGCCGAAGCAATTAGGTAAATTCGAGGACTGGATCGCCGCGATCCACATGGAGGGCGGCCAGAAGGTCTGCTACGCCTTCACCCGTGCGCAGAATTCCAGCCCCGCCATTCCCGGCCGGGGGGATGTTGTGCTCACCGTGACCCAACGCGCCACCGGGCGTGACGCCGTGGCGCTGAGCGCCGGGTTCGCCTATGCTCCCGGGGTGGAGGTGATGGTGCAGATCGATCAATCCGGACACCCCTTCTACACCGCCCAGCGCTCCGCCTTCTCCCGCCAGGGCGCGGCGGCGGTTGGGGCGATGAAGAACGGCCGCACCGTGATCGCCCGCTCGCCTGGGCCGAACAAGACGCAGGTTGTTGACACGTTCAGCCTGAAGGGCTTCACCCAGGCCTATGCGGCGACCGTCAAGGAATGCCCGCCGACCCGCTGAGCCACCGTGGCCGGTGGGATATCCTCGTTCTCGAATAAGTTGAAATTATCGCGTTGTCGCAAGCCATCCCCCAGGATCTGACCGAGGCCGAACGCGTCCGCATTCTGGCCAAGACCGCGCGGTTCAACCCGCCGCCGGCGCGGCTGGCCGATGGGCGGCGGGAGCTGATCGGGCTGTCGCGCGCCGAACTGGCGGCCGAACTGGCCGCGATCGGGGAAAAGCCGTTCCGCGCCAAGCAGGTTTGGCACTGGATGTATCACCAGGGCGTGACAGATTTCGCCCGCATGAGCTCGATCGCCCGGCCGCTGCAGGAAAAGCTGGCGGAGAATTTCGTCATCGGCCGGCCCGAGGCGGCGGTGGTGCAGACCAGCATCGACGAGACCCGGAAATTCCTGTTCCGCTTCCGTGACGGGCAGGAGGCGGAGACCGTCTACATCCCCGACCGGCAGGAGGACCGCGGCGCGGTGTGCATCTCCTCGCAGGTCGGCTGCACCCTGTCCTGCCGCTTCTGCCATACCGGCACCCAGACCCTGGTGCGCAACCTGGGCGCGGCGGAGATCGTCGGCCAGTTCATGGCCGCGCGCGACAGCTATGGCGAATGGCCGAGCCCGAAGGGCGAAACCCCGCGGCTGCTGTCCACCATCGTGCTGATGGGCATGGGCGAGCCGCTGTACAACTACGAGAACGTCGCCAAGGCGATGACCATCGTCATGGACAACGAGGGCATCGCCCTGTCGCGCCGGCGGATCACCCTGTCCACCTCCGGCGTGGTGCCGATGATGGACCGCGCCGGCGCGGAACTCGGCGTGAACTTGGCGGTTTCCCTGCACGCGGTGCGCGACGAACTGCGCGACGAACTGGTGCCGCTGAACCGCAAATACCCGATCGCGGAGGTGATCGCCGCCTGCCGGCGCTATCCCGCGGCGTCCAACGCAAGGCGGATCACGTTCGAATACGTCATGCTGAAGGGCGTGAACGACAGCACCGCCGACGCGCATGAACTGGTCCGGCTGATCGCGGGCATTCCGGCCAAGGTCAACCTGATCCCGTTCAACCCCTGGCCAGGCAGTGCGTATGAAACCAGCTCCGGCAGCGCGATCGACCGGTTCGCCAACATCATCATGGATGCGGGCTTCTCCTCTCCGGTGCGCAGCCCGCGCGGGCGCGACATCCTTGCCGCCTGCGGGCAGTTGCGGACGGAAAGTCAGGCCAGGGGCTCTGCCCCTGGACCCCGCTAAGGGCTAGCCCTTAGAACCCTCTACTGGCTTGGGATTGCAA
>JBBIQA010000018.1:0-39834 GCA_037442565.1 Rhodospirillales bacterium | reverse complement strand
CGCTTTTCGCCGCACTGATCGAGGCGGCCGGACAGGTCGGGATCGAGCATAACCCCGACTATAACGGCGCCCGGCAGGACGGCATCGCCATGAGCCAGGCGACCATCGCTTCCCGCCGGCGCATGAGCACGGCGCATTGCTACCTGGACCCGATCCGCAAGCGGCAGAACCTGCATATCGAGACCCACGCCCTGACCGAGACCCTGGTTCTGGAAGGCAGGAGGTGCATCGGCGTGCGCTACTCCGTCGATGGCCACCCGCGCGAGGCTCGTGCCGGCCGCGAGGTGGTTGTCAGCGCCGGATCGATCAATTCCCCGCAGTTATTGGAACTCTCCGGCATCGGCCAGCCCGAGCGCCTGCGCGACCTGGGCATCGACGTGCGCAACGCCCTGCCGGGCGTCGGCGAGAACCTGCGCGACCATTACGCCCCCCGCACCCGCTGGGCCATCGGCCGGAAGGGGATCACCTTCAACGACCGGGGCCGCGGCCTCGGCCTGGTGCAGCAGGCGTTGCGCTATGCGCTGTTCGGCCAGGGCATGCTCAACATGGTGGCGGCGCCGATGCGCGCCTTCGTGCGTTCCCGCGAAGGGCTCGACGCGCCGGATGTGCTGCTGGGCTGGGTGCCGATGCTGACCGAGCCGACGCCGGCGGGTCCGAAGCTGTCCCGCCAGTCCGGCATGACGTGCTACGCGCACCCCATGCGCCCGGAGAGCAAGGGGCACATCCACATAACATCGGCCGATCCGCGCAGGCCGCCGGCCATCCATTTCAACTTCCTGTCCGCGCCAGTCGATGCCGAACTCACGGTGCGCGCGATCCGCATTGCCCGCTCCATCATGACCGCGCCCGCGATGGCTCCGATGCAGGTGAGCGAAATCGCGCCCGGCATCGCGCAGACCACGGACGACGAGATCATCGACTGGGTGCGGCAGGCGGCGGAGACCACCTACCATCCGGTCGGCACCTGCAAGATGGGGTCCGACGCCATGGCCGTCGTTGACGCGCGGCTACGGGTTCATGGCATCGACGGCCTGCGCGTCGCCGATGCCTCGATCATGCCGACCCTGACCTCGGGCAACACCAACGCGCCGTCGATCATGATCGGCGAAAAGGCCGCCGACATGATGTTGAACGATGCCGCCGGCTGAGCCGGAACGGCGGCAAGAACGGCCCACCCGCCATTCGGCAAACCTGCCGGCAGCGTTGGAGAACAAGCAAGCATGAGCTGGGAACCCGAATTGCAGGAGTTGCGGCGGCGCACCGCGCTGGCGGAACGGATGGGCGGTGCGGAGCGAGTGGCACGACAGCACGCGGCCGGCCGGTTGACCGTGCGGGAACGGATCTTGCGGCTGCTGGACAGCGGTTCGTTTCACGAAATTGGCGCCATCGCGGGCCGGGCGCAGTACGACAACGCGGGATCGCTCGAGGACTTCACGCCGGCGAACTGCGTGTTCGGCCGCGGCAGGATCGATGCGCGGCCCGTGGTCGTCGCGGGGGACGATTTCACCGTTCGCGGCGGATCGGCGGATGCGTCGATCTGGGAAAAGTTCAAGATGGCCGAGATCATGGCCCATGAATTCCGCCTGCCGCTGATCCGGCTGGTGGAAGGCTCGGGCGGCGGCGGATCGGTGCGCACGATCGAAACCACCGGCCGCGCCAACCTCCCCGGCGGGGTCGGCACCAGTTCCGGCCTGTTCCTGTGCGCCGCCAACATGGGCCAGGTGCCGGTGGTGGGGCTGGCGTTGGGCTCGGTCGCCGGCCTGGGGGCTGCCAGGCTGGCCGCCAGCCACTATTCGATCATGGTGAAAGACATCTCCGCCGTGTTCGTCGCCGGCCCGCCGGTGGTGGAGCGGCTCGGGGAGGCGCGCACCAAGGCGGAACTGGGCGGGCATGCGGTGCAACTTCCCGCCGGCGGCGTGGATGACGCGGTGGACACCGAGGACGAGGCCTTCGCGCGGGCACGGCGGTTCCTGTCGTATCTGCCGGCCTCGATCTGGGAGGTTCCGGCGCGCGCGGCTCCCTCCGACGATGCGGACCGGCGCGACGAGTTCCTGCTGTCGGTCATTCCGCGCAACCCGCGCCGCACCTATGCGATGCGACGCATCATCGAGGCGGTGGTGGATCGCGGCTCGTTCTTCGAGATGGGCCGCTATTACGGCCGCGGCATCATCACCGGCTTCGCCCGCCTGGATGGCTGGCCGGTGGCGCTGATGGCCGGCGACCCGATGCATGGCGGCGGCACGTGGGACGGCCCGGCCTGTCAGAAGATCACGCGCTTTATCGACCTGGCGGAGACTTTCCACCTGCCCGTGGTGCATCTGACGGATTGCCCGGGCTTTCAGGTCGGGCTGGACGCGGAAAGCGGCGGCGTGATCCGCCAGGGGGTGCGGGTGATCAGCGCCATCAACCAGTGCACCGTGCCCTGGTGCTCCATACTGATCCGCAACGTGTTCGGCGTCGGCGGCGGCGCGCACCAGCCGAACCGGCGGCTGTGCCTGCGCTACGCCTGGCCGTCCGGGCGCTGGGGCTCGCTGCCGCTGGAGGGCGGGGTCGAGGCGGCCTATCGGGCTGAACTGGCCGAGGCCCAGGACCCGGCCGCCACCCTGTCGGAAATCGAGGCACGGCTGGAGGCACTGCGTTCGCCGTTCCGAACCGCCGAGACGTTCTGGCTGGAGGAGATCATCGATCCGCGCGACACGCGCCGCCTGCTGTGCGAGTTCGCAAATCTGGCGGCACCGCTGCGTGAACCGGGCAAGGCCAGCTTCACGATGCGGCCCTGAGCCCCGAAGCCGGCGCCACCGCCCTGCCGTGATATTCGGGCGACCCGTTCGGCGCCACGGAGCCGAACGGGTCGGGATGTCAGTGCGAGATTTCCTCCAACTCCAGGTTCCGCGTCCTTGGGCCGTAGATGCCGATAGAGAGAACCACCATCAGCATGGCGAAGGCGATCAGGCCGAAGACGCCGACCGTGCCGTGGAAGTTGGCGAAGAAGAAGCCGATGATGAAGCTCGCGAACACCGTGCTGATCCGGCTGAAGGCGTAGGTAAAGCCGACCGCGCGGGCACGCACGCGCGTCGGGAACAGCTCGGTCTGGTAGCTGTGGAACGAGTAGGACAGCACATTGTTGGACAGCGTGATCAGCACGCCGAAGAGGATCAGCAGCGGCATGGAGGATTGCTGCGAGAACATCAGGCCGAAGACGCCGATGCAGATCGCCGCCCCGACCAGCTGCCATTTGCGTTCGATCCTGTCGGCGAAACTCATGGCCAGCAGCGGGCCGAACGGGTTGGCGATGGCGACGATGAAGGCGTATTGCAGGCTGCCGGCAAGATTGATGCCGACCTGCTGGGCGATCAGCGTCGGCACCCAGGCGGCAAAGCCGTAATAGCCGAAGGTCTGGAAGAACTGAAACACCATCAGCATGATGGTACGGCTGCGATAAGGCGGTTGCCATATTTCGCGGAAGGCGCCGGGCGCGGAAAGGACGTCGGGCGGCTGGGCGGCCGGGGGCGGCAGGGCCCCGCCGCCGAGGTCGGCCTGCACCTGCGCTTCGATCCGCGTGGTGATGGCATCCGCCTCGGCCAGCCGGTTGTGATTGATCAGCCAGCGCGGGCTTTCGGGGATGCCGCGCCGCAGGAACCACACGACCAGCGCGCCGATCGCGCCGATCGCCACCACCCAGCGCCAGCCGTCCCAGCCCAGCGGCGCTCGCGGCACCAGCATATAGGCCAGAAAGGCGACGATCGGCACGACGCAGAACTGCACGGTCTGATTGAACGCAAAGGCTCGCCCGCGCAGATGCTTCGGCACGATCTCGGCGATATAGGTATCGATGGTTACCAACTCGACCCCGATGCCGATGCCGGCGATCATGCGCCAGAGGCAGACGCCGATGCCCGTGGTCTGGAACGCCATGACCAGCGTGGCCGCGCAATAGGCCAGCATGGAGAAGGTGAAGATCGCCCGGCGGCCGTATTTGTCGGCGACGAACCCGAACACGAAGGTGCCAATGAACAGGCCGAAAAAGGTGGAGGCGACGAACAGCGCCGGGCCGGAGAACATGCCGACGGATACCCCTGTCAGCATGCCAGCCTTGACCAGGCCCGGGATGATGTAGCCCGTCAGGAACAGGTCGTAGAATTCGAACATGCCCCCGAGCGAGAGCACCGCGACCATGACCCAGATGTGGCGCGTGGCCGGAAGCCGATCCAACCGCGCCAGAATGGCGGACGCCGTGTGCTGGCCGCCTCCCGCTGTTGTTGCACCTGTTGTCGTTGACATGTTGCGCCTCCCCCCATTGCCCCTGGAGCGCATTGCCCCTGGAGCGCATTGCCTGGGCCGACGCGAATCGCCGGCCGCGGCCGAGCCGCAAGCCTGCGCAGAAACGGACCTCCGGCTCAATATTGCCGTTGGAACACGGATGCTAATGACGCGACTGACAGCGAGCACGGGTGAAACGGGCGACCGGTTAAATGGGACGCGCCAACACGCTCGCCCACGCGCAGAATTTGACAACGAAACCTCATAGGCGAGAGGGTCGGGGCTGCCGTAGCCGAAATAGCGAACTGCAAGGACGACACCGATCGGCGCAGAACCATCCTTCAGACGGCGTCGCCACATTGCCTGGAAGGTCGCCGGAGTCACGCTCACTGCCGTGCTTGCCACGGCAGCGGTTTTATTCTGGGTCGACCGTCAGGAATTGGGGCGGCTCGCCGCCACGCGGCTGCTCGACCAGCAGGGCATGGGGCCGGCGCAACTGGCGGTGGATCGACTGGGGCTTTTCGGATTGCAGGCGCACGGCATCAGCCTGTACGGCGGCTCCGTCCGGGCAGCGGGGCTCACCATGGCCTACGACCCGTTCCGGCTGGCCGCCGGCGTCGTGAACCAGGTGGAACTCTCCGGGCTGCACGTGGCGATCGCGATTGCCGGCAAGGACATCCTGATTGGGGGTGCTCCGCTGCGCCTCGCCGCGTCGCCTTCCGGCACGTCCGCCGGCTGGCGGATCGGTGCCCTGAAGATCACCGATGCCGATGTCACCATCGACAGCCCGGACGGGCGGATCGAGGGCAATTTCTCGACCGAGCTCGCGCTGTCCGGCTCTGAAATCCCGAACGCGTCGTTCGCCGGGGATGTCTCGGTGCCGGTTGCCGGCGCGGCGCGCATGTTGCACGTCGTCGCTCCGAAGCTGGCGTTGTCGGCAGCCAAGGACGGCGGAATGCGGCTGGATTTTCACAACGTGGAGGTCCGGTCCGGGGATATGCCATGGACGTTGGATGATGTCGGGGGCGAGATACGGTGGCAGGGCGACAGGCTGTCGGCAATAATCGCGTCGAGCCGCGTGACCGACCCGCGCAGCCCCGCATGGATCGTGCCGGTCCGCGTCACGGGCAACGCGACCGCGCAAGGATCACAGATCGATTTCGCCCTGCATGCAACGGCGGAGGCGCGTGGCGCCAAGGGCAGGATCAGCCTGGATGCGACGGGCCGCCATGACACCGCGTCCGGCAGTGGACAGGCGGCCGTCACCGTTGCACCGGTCGTTTTTCAGACCGGAGGCCTCCAGCCACGGGATTTCGTGCCCGCCTCCAGCGCCACGCTGGCCACGGTGGCAGGGTCGGCGGCGGTCTCGGGCTCCGTGGCCTGGCGCGGCGCCACGCTGTCGCCCGCGCTCATCCTGCGCCTCGCCGATGTCGCCTACGAGGCCAAAGGCGCATTGCTGAGCAAGGTCCATGGCAACATCAGGATAACCGGACTTTGGCCCCCGGCGACGGCGCCTGGCCAGGTGCTGAACGGGACCGTGACGGCCGGCGGCATGCCGCCCGTCGACGCGACGCTGAACTTCCAAATCCTGCCGACCACGGCGTTGCGCATCGAAGCCCTGCGGATGGATGTGGCAGGGGGACAGATATCGGCCTCGCCCTTCCGGATCGACCTGGTACGGCCCGATATCCAGACGGAACTCGCGTTCCACCAGATCGACCTGGCCCAGGTCTTCAGCCTTCTCGGTGTGGCGGGCCTTCGCGGCACGGGCCGCCTCGACGGACATATTCCCTTGACGATGGCCGGCGGCCGCGTGCTCGTTCGCGACGGCAGGCTTGCGGCCAGTGGACCGGGCGTGCTTCAGATACGCAGCGACGTGCTGCCGAAGCAGGTGACCGAAGCCGGGGAATCGATGACGCTGGTGCTGCGGGCGCTGGAGGACTTTCACTACGATGCCCTGGTGATCGACCTGGCGGGCAGCCCGATGGGCGAGGGCGCGATCACCCTGCGGCTTGGCGGCCACAACCCGGCGGTGCTCGATGGGCGTGCCTTCAATCTCAACATCCGGCTCGAAAGCAACTTCGATCGCCTGGTCGATCTCGCCTTGAGAGCCATAACGGCCGCGCAGGAGCTATTGCGCAGGACAGCGGGGAACATGCCGAAATGAAGATCGGGCCGCCTCTCATGCTGGCTGCGCTGGCAACGGTTCTCGGTCTTCTCGCGGCCTGTACGCCGACCGTTCAGGTGGAAGCGCCGAAAGAGCCGATCACCATCAACCTCAACATAAAGCTCGACGCGGATGTGCGTCTCCGCGTCGAGGAGAAGGCGAAGCAAGATGTTGGATCCAAGCCGATCTTCTGAGTTGTTGGGGCCCGGTCAGGCCCGGCACTTCGCCCGGCGAAGGGTCGCCGCCCTGTTGCTGGCCTGCCTCGGCGTTCCCGCCCTGGGCGCTGGCGCGCAGGCACAATCGCGCCTGCTCGACGCGCCCCGCGCCGCGGGGATCGTCGGCGAGCGCTACGACGGCTTCGCGGTCGTGCGCGGAACCGCCTCGCCGGAGATCGCCGCGCTGGTCGACAAGGTCAATGCCGAGCGCCGTGCCCTCTATGCCCAGCGGGCGGCGAGCGACAAGGTATCCGTGGACGCGGTGGGAAAGATTTACGCCCAGGAGATCCTGAAATCCGCGCCGCCGAACACCTGGTTCCTGACGGCGTCCGGCCAATGGACCCGGAAGTAGCCACGGCGGAGGATTGGGTGCCCGCCAATCCCCGGTGCTGCGCCTATCCTCAGCCGAACGGCATGCCGACATAGGTCTCGGCCAGCGACCGCGCGGCCGGCACGGTGCCGGCAACGAGTTCAAGTTCCGCAAGCTGGCGCTTGTCGTCGAACGCGCTGGCGCCCTCGAAGCGGTGCAGCATCGAGGTCATCCACCAGGAGAAATGCTGCGCCCGCCAGACCCGGGGCAGCGCGGCGGCGGAATAGCCATCCATCTGGGTGGTAGAGCCGTCCGCGAAGAAGGCCCCGAGCGCGCGATCGAGGTGCCAGACATCGCTCGCCGCCAGGTTCAGCCCCTTGGCACCGGTCGGCGGCACCACGTGGGCGGCGTCGCCGGCAAGAAAAAGCCGCCCGTGCTGCATCGGCTCGCAGACGAAACTGCGCATCGGCACGATGTTCTTCTGGAAGATCCGACCCTCTTTAAGGCGGAACCCATCCTCGCCGGCGACGCGCGCCTGCAGTTCGCTCCAGATCCTTTCCTCGGACCACTCGTCGACGTTGCCGGCAGGGTCGCATTGGAAATACATGCGCTGCACCTGCGGCGTGCGGCTGCTGATGAGGGCGAAGCCGCGGTCGTGCCGGGCATAGATCAGCTCCTCGGAGGAGGGCGGCGCCTCGCAGAGGATGCCGAACCAGCCGAAAGGGTAGATGCGCTCATAGTCCCTGCGCCCATGCGCCGGGATCGCGGGACGGGAGGGACCGTGGGAGCCGTCGGCGCCCACCACCACATCGCAGCGCAACTCGCGCGCCGAGCCGTCCGCTCCGGCGAAGCGGATGACAGGCCGTGACGTCTCTGCATCAGCCACCTCGGTCACCCGGGTCCCGAAGCGGATTTCCCCGCCACGCTCGAGCCGCGCGGCAATGAGGTCCTTCAGCACCTCGTGCTGCGGATAGAGGGTGACGACGCGGCCGCCGGTCAGACCCTCGAAGTCGATGCGATGGTTACGGCCACCGAAGCGCAGGATGGTGCCGCGATGCGCCACGCCCTCACGCTTGAGCCGCGCCCCGACCCCGAGTTCAACCATGAGATCCACCGTACTCTGCTCGAGGATGCCGGCGCGGATGGTCGCCTCGATGGCCTTGCGCTCACGCGATTCGAGAATGACAGTATCGATGCCGCGACGCTGCAGCATGAGGGAAAGCAGCAGTCCCGCGGGACCAGCGCCGATAATCCCAACCTGTGTGCGCATGCGTGGTCTTCTTTCGTCTCGCGGCGAGCGACGGCCCGGAGCGGGGAGTATACTTGGCCGACGGACAAAAGAGCCCTCGAAATTGCCGGCGCCGGCCGGTGCTGTGCGGTCAGGTAGCGGTCGAGCGTTGCCGGATCCCAGGACAGACCTGAGTTTATATTGGCCTGCGAATAGTGAAATCCTGCCGCATGGCAGGACGGCCGGTTGACCAGGCCGAACAGGCTGGGCCCCATCAGGTTTCCGCCGGGCTATGCCGTATGGCAGATGCTGCATTTGGCATCGAAGACATGCCGGCCCGCCGTCGGGTCCTGGGCGGCGGCTGGGCTCATCCATGCGATGGCGGCCGGGACTGCCGCTCCCGATCACAGACGCCGCGAGCAGTTCGCTAGTCCTGCCCCGGACGAGAAGATTTTTTTCGGCCGTATCGGGAATAAAGCCACCTGCCGGCCGTCTATTGATGCGTGCTCTGGGCAGCTACGCCGGATCATGTGAGGTTTCCAGGGTGACAAGCGTGGTGTCGAGCATCGAGGCGTGCATTCCGGCGTTGCGGCGCTATGCCTCCGTGCTGGTGCGGGATCGCCAGGATGTGGACGATCTCGTGCATGACTGCCTCGTTCGCGCACTCGATCAATTGCACACGCGCCGCGAGGAAGGCGACCTGCGCGCCTGGATGTTTGCGATCATGCATAACCTTTTCATCAGCCGGGCCAGACGGTTGAAAATGTCCGGCCATAGCGAACCGTTCGACACGATTGCCGATGACGGACCCGGTGTACAGGCCGGGCAGGACAGCCATATGGAGCGCCGCGACGTTATGCGGGCGCTCAAGAGCCTGCCTGAAGACCAACGCACGGTGCTGGTGCTGGTGGCGGTGGAGGGGCTGCCCTATGCCGAGGTGGCCCGCGTCATAGGCGTTCCCGTCGGCACGATCATGTCGCGCCTGTCGCGGGCCAGGGAGCGCTTGCGCCGATCCATGCAAGGCGAAGACGTGGGCCGACCGGCCCTGAGGAGAGTGAAGTGACCATGCCAGGCTCGCAAATCGGCGAGGACGACCTTCACGCCTATATCGACGATCACCTCGCCCCCTCCCGGCGGCTGGCGGTGGAACGCCACCTGGCGGCCGACCCGGAAGCGGCGGACCGCGTTCGCGCATACGCGGCGCAGCGCGACGCCTTGCGTGCCGCGTTCGCGATGGAAGCCTCCGACACGTTGCCGGCCGCGCTGAACTTGTCCCGCTTGGTCGAAGCACGGCTGACCCGGCGGCGTGCCTCGTTGCGAATGGTCGCCGCAGGGGTGGCGCTGTTTGCCATCGGTGGCGGCGCCGGTTGGCTCGCGCGGGGCGTTCCGCTGGAAGGGCGCGATGCGATGGCTATGTCGGTCCTCAAACAGCAGGCAATGGCCACGCACATTGTTTACGCTGCCGATCGCCGGCACCCGATAGAGGTCCCTGCGACGGAGCGCGACCATCTGGCGCAATGGCTGTCGAACCGGCTCGATCGACATATCGCGCCGCCGGATCTGGCGATGATCGGGTACCACCTGATCGGAGGGCGCCTGCTGGCCACCGAACGCGGCGGCGCCGCGGCGTTGTTCATGTATGAAAACGATGCCCACGCCAGGCTCAGCGTCGTGCTGCGCCCGATGGCGGCCAATCTTCAATCGCCACAGGTCGAGGCGAGCAACGGACCGGTCAATCTATGCGCGTGGATCCGCAACGGCCTTGGCTATGCCGTCGTTGCCGCGCTGCCGGACAGCGAATTGGATAGGGTATCGGAGCGCATACGCGTGAAGCGGCCCCCGGCCGGATAGGTTCAGCCGGCCCCCGCGCCGATAAGACGCGGGGGGCCAAGCGAAATCAGATCATCGGTATGCGGCGCCTGCGGATGGAGGCGAGCCCGACCAGGCCGATACCCAGAACGGCAATCGAGGCAGGCTCGGGCGTGTCGATCACACCAAACAGCCCATTGCTTTCGCCATTGGGGCCGGCGGCGAAATAGATTTTCTGGCTACTGCCCGCACGGCCGCCGTTACCGACCGTGAGGCCCCAAAGCCCGTCGATCACCAGCGGCATGCCGCCGGGCCCCGACAGCTGGCCATCGAAGGTATCGGTGGCGAGGTTGAAGGCGTTGATGCGGCCGTCGCCGAAATTGCCGACCAGCAGGTCACCTGCCAGGCTGCCGAAGCTGCTGGGCGCAATGGCCATGCCCCAAGGTGCATCCAGTGTGCCGTTGCTGGCGACACGGCCCAGAAAATTGCCCTGTAGATCGAACGCATCGACGAAACCGTTGCCAGGTCCGGCGATCTCATCGTGCTTGGTCGCGTCCTGCAAGGCGAAGGTGACATACAGCTTGCCATTGAGCATCTCGATGTTGAACGGAGCATAGCCTGCCGGCAGGGATGGATCGGTGAACGAGCCCGTGAGCGCGGGGGCGCCGCCATTGCCCTTGAACGTATCGATGCTGCCGGCGCGGAAATTCGCGGCGTAGAGGTAGTTGTCGCTACCAATCCCGGCCAAGGCTGCGCCCTTGTACACATTGGCGGAAGAGGCAAGCGCGAAGGTCTCGGCGGTGGTCCCGAGCGCAGCGCGCCAGCCGGATACCGTGCCGTCCTCGCTGACGAACAGAAATGGGTCGGCATTGAAGTTGGTGGTGCCGGCACGGGCAGGATTGAAGGCCTGACCGGTGATGGTGCCGTCGCCCGGGATGGAGACGACCAGGCCCTGCTTGGCGGTGGCGTTGGTGGCGGGATTGACGCTGTAAAGCGTGGTCTTGCCCGAGCCGTTGTCCGACACCCAGAACGGTCCGGTGGGATTGAAGGAGATGCCCCAGGCGTTGACCAGGTTCGGATCATCGATCTGAGCGGGATGGGCTGCCTGGTCGTTCGTGACGAGGGGGGTGATGGTAAAGCTTTCGGCACGGGCGTGGCTCGTCGCGGACAGGAGGAAGGCTGTGCCGGCAATGCAGGAAAGATACTTGCAGAACATGGGTTGCACTCCTTGGTGTTGGTCCGGGTCCCGCGGGGTGCGGTTTCGGAATGGGGGATGAGCGAAGAGACGTGCTTCCTTCGCCAGAACGGTCGGCGAAATTGGCGCGCAACCGCACCGTTTGAAGATCCAAAGGCACAGGCTGCCTGGAGGACGCTCAGGGTGCGGGATTATTCCGCTGTGTCACAAAAAGTTCATCCATGCCGGACCAGGTACGGACGCGACCCCGCGTCACTTGGTCGCGCCCAAGGCTTCGATGCCGATCTGTCCGGCGCTCCGCTGCACGCCTGTTCATGCAACATCGCCGGCCGCGCCGGCTTCCTCGGGAGGCCGGACTTTCTGGAACTTGATGAGGAGCAGGATGTCATAGGCGGCTTTGACTGCACCGCCGATCAGCAGCGGCCACCCGAAGGGGGAAAGCGTCAGCAGATAGCCCGACAGCATCGAACTGGCCGCCCATGCAAATGGCCTGGGAACAGCCGTCAGGCTGGCTGCCGCCGGCCGTTCCTCCGGCGTCACCACGGCCATCACGTAGGAGACCCTGGTGGGAACATCCATGTTCGACAGCGCGCTGCGTGCGAGCAGGAGGCCGATCGCCGTGGTGAGGTTCGGCGAAAACGGCACGAGCATCAGGAAGATATTTGACGGCAGATGGGTGAACACCATCGTGCGGATCAACCCGATACGTGCCGCCAGCGGAACAGCGGCCAGATAGGAAGCCGCCGAGAGAACGCCGGACCAGAACAGAATGGTCGCGACCGTCGTTACCGACACGCCGTATTGCTGCAGAAGCCACAGGGCAAGAAGCGATTGGACCAGGCACCCGGAGCCGAGCGCGTCGATGGCAAACAGGGCGGCGAGGCCGTAGACCAGCCTCCTCGATTGATGCAACTGGGATTGATGCAGCTGGGATTGGTGCAGCTGGGCTCGGGGGGCGGCGACCGGAAGTTCGACGGCGGTCGACAGCGGACGGTAGAGCAGGAACATGACGCATCCCAGCACCGCGTACAGGGCGAACATGAGTTGAATGGCGGTCGCGCGCGAAATGTCCACCCAGGCCGTCGCCAGATCCGGAAGCGACGCCGCCAACACGCCAAAGGCGGCGGCAAGCGTTCCGATAACGCTGTAGCGCGCGAAGAGGGCCGTGCGCCGGTGCGGCTCGATCGACTGGCTGAGAATGGCCTGCTCCAGCGGCAGGAACACGCTGGCATCGCCGGAGGTCGGGTTCATGGTGCCGACGAAGGCGATGACGAGCAGCGGCCAGAAGCCGGTGGTGAAGATGAACGCAGCACCCGTCGCGGCCATCAGGCCGGCGGCGGCGAGCAACATCCGACGGCGGGAGTAGCGGTTCGCCGTCATGCCGACCCAGGTGGTGACGAGCGCCGTGCCGATCAGGGTGCTGGTGACAATCGCGCCGATGGCAAAGGCGCTGAAGCCAAGCTCGATGAGGTAGACCGGCAGCAGCAGGGCCACGAAGCCGTCGGCGAAAGCCCGGACGCCTCGTCCGACAACGATCCGGACGGCATCGCCCGAAGCTCCCGGCGGCATGAGCCGCCACCACTCGTCGCCTGTCCAATTCCGCACGATCCGGGTTCCTGCGTGTTCGTAAGAGTGCGATGCCAGCGATAATTGACCCTGGGATGATTGACCCCGGGATGATTGACAATCTCTCGGCTCCGGGTTGGGCTGGGTTAACGATAGAAGCGGGAGGAGCGCACCCATGCAACACGACCCTGCCATTCTGGAGCGTCCGGCGGGCGCCAACATCCACCCGGCGGAATGGGATGTGCGCGTGAAACTGGCGGCCGCCTACCATCTGGTCGACCATTACGGCTGGACGGAACAGATCTACGGCCATCTGACGGCGCGCGTTCCCGGCCCCGACGATCATTTCCTGATCAACCCCTGGGGCCTGAACTACGAGGAGGTGACCGCCTCCAACCTGGTGAAGATCGACGTCGATGGCAACGTGATCGCGGGCGGCGAGAACCCGGTGAACTTCGCCGGCTTCATCATCCATTCGGCGATCCACATGACGCGTTCGGACGAGAACCTCGTGGTGATGCACACCCACACGCGGGCCGGCATGGCGATCGCCGCCATCCAGGAGGGGCTCCTGCCGGTGTCGATGTTCGCGACGGTGTTTCACAACCGGCTCGGCTATCACGACTATGAGGGCGCCTCCCTCTACCCCGATGAACGCGAACGCATCGTGCAATCGCTCGGCCCGCACAAGGCCATGATCCTGAAGAACCATGGGCTCATGGTAGTCGGACGAACCGTGCCGGAATGCTTTCTGCGGCTGTATCGCCTGGAACGCGCCTGCCAGGTGCAGCTCGACGCGGCGGCGGCCGGCACGCTGGCGCTTGTTTCGCCGGAGGTCGCCGACCGATCGGCGGCGGACCTCGACAGCTACCAGGGCATGCAGCCGACGCCCGAGGGAGAGATCGAGTTCGCCGCCCTGATGCGCAAGCTCGACAGGATCGACAGCGGCTACCGGCTCTGATCGCGGACCCGCCGGCCGAAGCTGCCGGCTGAACCTGGCATGCGCCAACCAAGGCCAGGCCGGCCGGCGGCGGCGGGCGCGGCACGTCGAAGGCCGTCAGTGCCCACTGCCGGCACGCTTGGCGGGGCAAGCTGCGAACGCAACGGGTCGGCCAAGGCCTGGCGAACAAGGCTCTCGAGAAGCATCCTGTACCCCTGAGTGGATCTCGTAAGCGGGTCTGGGCCGCAGCGCGTGTGCCGCTGATGCGTTAGAACGGGCTCGATCAGTTTTCAGACACGACGACAATCCCGGCAATTCGAGCCGTTATCGATACAGGACTTCGTGTGCAACGCGGGCATGGCCCCCCGACTAGCCGGCACGCGCCCGCCCGGCGGTGATGAACGCGACCTGACCGGCCAGCGTCGCGCCCAGCAGCACGGCGGATGCGGTCAGCGCCGGATTGCTCGGCCAGAAACCGACGGCCAGGGTGCAGAGCGCGCCGAAGGTCATCTGGGTGAAACCGTACAGTCCCGACGCGGCGCCGATCATCATCGGCTGCGCGCTGATGGCGCTGGTGAGCGCGATCGGGCTGGTAGCCCCGATGCCGACCGAATAGAGCAGCATCGGCAGGATCACGCCGCCGACGCTCAGATGGCCGCTGACCGTGACGGCGAACAGGATCGCCGCGCCGGCGATGGCCGTCGCGTTGGACAGGCGCAGCAGGCGCCAGAGCGGCATGTGGCGGGCCAACCGGCTGGCGGCGAAACTGCCGACGGGAACCCCGGCCATGATCGCGAGATAATACAACCCGGCCTCCTGGGCCGGGCGATGCAGCATCTGGGTGAAGATGAACGGCAACGACGCGAGATAGGCGTAGATGCTGGTGCTGGTGAACGCGCCGCCCAGCATGAAGCCGCGAAAGTTCGGCATGCGCAGGAGGCGCGTGTAGCTCGTCAGCATGCGTCCGGAGGCGACCCCGCGGGAAGCCGCGGTCTCGGGCAGGGTGAGGATCGCGGCCAACAGCGTGGCGCCGCCGATCCCCACCAGCGCGGCAAAGATCGAACGCCAGCCGAACCAGGCACCCATGTAGCCGCCGATGGCGGGGCCAATGCCGGGCGCCAGGCTCTGCGTCATGGTCAGCAATGCCATCTGCGAGGCGGCCTGGCCCTGCGCGGCGCCATCGCGCACCACGGCCCGACCCAGCACGAGACCGCCGCAGCCGCCCAGCGCCTGGACCACGCGGGCCACGAGCAGCACATGCAGGTTCGGCGCCAAACCCGCGACAATACTGGCCAGCACATAGGCGGTGAGCGCCACCAGCAGCACCGGACGGCGGCCGAAGCGGTCCGACACCGGGCCATACAGCAACTGGCCGAAGGCGACGCCGAACAGATACAGCGTGATGGCGAGTTGGATGGCGGCCGACGAGACGTTGAGGTCCACCGCCGCAAGCGGCAGGGACGGCACCAGGATGTGCATCGCCAGCGTGCCGGAGGCGGTGATCGCAACCAGCAGCCAGAAGGGCGCGCGGGCGCGCGACAGGATCGGATCGGTGAGCCAGGACATGAGCCGATCAGAAGGCAGAAACCTCCGCCGGTAAAGGCCCGGGAGACGCTGTCAGAGCCTCGCCAGCACGCCGTCGCGGAAGCGGTGCATATTGTCGATCGTGCCAGCCAGGGTCTGGTTCGGGCCATAGCCGAACAGCCGGACATCCACGCCGCTGACGCCCAAATCCGCCAGCGCCTTGATATCGCCTACCCAGTCGGCATCGCTGCCGGTGAACATCTCCGGCTCGCTGTCGATGGCGCTGCGCGCCTTGACACCAGGGCCCGCCAGAACCCGGAGCGCAATGCTGATCTCCGACGGATCCCGCCCGGCTTTCTGCGCGAACCCGCGGAACCGCTCCAGCCCGGCCTTGAAGCGCGTCACGGTGTTCATCGGGAATTGCGGGTTGGTGCCGACGGGATACCAGCCATGGGCATATTTCACCGTGCGGCGCAGCGCCGGTCCGCTTTCGCCGCCGACCCAGATGGGGATCGGGTTCTGCACCGGCTTCGGGGTGAACACGACGTCGTCAAAATGGACGTACTTGCCGGAGAACTTCGGGAACTCGGCGGTCCAAAGCTCCCGGCACGCATCCATCCACTCGTCGGTCACGTGCCCGCGATCGTCGAACGGCGCTGCGCCGATGGCCTCGAATTCCTCCCGGCACCAGCCGACGCCGATCCCCAGCGTCAGGCGCCCCTTGGACAGGAAGTCGATGGTGGAGAGCAGCTTCGCGGTTAGCACCGCGGGCCGGTGCGGCACGACCATCACCGACAGCACGAAGCGGAGCTTCTTCGTCAACGCGGCGATATAGGCGGTGGTGGCAAGCTGTTCCAGCCACGCGGCCTGGGTGCCGGCGGGGAACTCGCCTGTGCCGGTGTAGGGATATTTCGATTCCAGGTTGCGCGGGACCATGATGTGGTCGCTGATCGTGACATAGTCAAAGCCCAGCGCCTCGCCCTCGGTGACGATGCGGGTGAGGCTCTCGGGGTCGATCAGGGGACCGGATGTGGGAATGTTGAAACCGATCTGCATGACTTCCTCCTTCCTGTGCTGTCCTGGCACCGTGGTTGCGGCGACCGCGGCTAGCGGTTGTTGTTCTTGTTCAGCCGGTCGTTCCCGGCGCGCCGGTCTTCCGGCGGGAAGCTTGGCCAGTTTGGCGCCTTCCCGCAACATCCCGGCTGCCGCCGGGTCTGGACCCGGCGGCGGGCGAGTTTGCGGTGCGCCGGCACTCATGATGAGATGAGCCCGGGCTCGCACAAGAAGCAACATGGGAAGGAAACGCCATGAACCTAAATGGAAAGGCCGGCATCGTAACCGGCGCCGGGCGCGGCATTGGTCGCGCGGTGGCATTGCTGCTGGCGAAGGAGGGCGCCAGCGTCGTCGTCAATGATCCCGGTTTCGGGCGCGGCGGCGAGGCGACGGAGGAAAAGCCGGCGGACGCCGTGGTCGCCGAGATCACCAGCTTTCAGGGCCGGGCGAGCGCGAATTATTCCTCGGTGGCCGATTATGCCAGCGCCGCGCGGATGGTCGCGCAATGCGTCGACACCTATGGGAAGCTCGATTTCGTCGTCAATGTCGCGGGCATGCTGCGCGAACGCATGATCTGGAACATGACCGAGGACGATTTCGACCAGGTCATATCGGTCCATCTGAAGGGCCACTGGAACATGTGCCACCATGCCATCAAGGTGATGCGCGGCGCGCGCTACGGCCGGATCGTGAATTTCTCCTCGGACGCATTCAAGGGCTCGGTAGGCCAATGCAACTACGCCGCCGCCAAGGCCGGCATCATCGGCCTGACCCGATCGATCGCCAGCGAGGCCGGACGCTACGGCATCACGGCGAATGCGATGTGCCCGATGGCGGCGACGCGCATGACCGTGAACGATGCCGTGATCGCCGGATGGAAACGGCGCCTGGAACGCGGCCTGCTGACGCAGGCGCAGTATGATTCGCGCATGGCGATGCCGGGCCCGGAATTCGTGGCACCGATGGTGGCCTATCTCTGCACCGAGGAATCACGCGACGTGAACGGCCAGCTGTTCCACGCAGAACGGTCGATGATCCATACCTATCGCTACGGCGAGGAGGCGCGGGCCATCTACAAATACACCGATGACGGCATGTTCAGCGTCAACGAACTGATCGAGACCGTGCCGGCGTCCCTGATGTCCGGCATTCCCAACGTCGCGCCGGCCGAGGAGGCATAGTTCCGCCTGACTTCCACCACACCAGGGTCATGCGTGAAGACCTGGAAGTGACCTATCTTCCAGCAATCGATGGAGCCAACGGACATCCGCTCCACGATCGCACGGCGATGATGGCATCACTTCCATTTCGGCAACAGGTTGGACCGTGTCGGTGTCCAGGATCGTACCCTGATGCCGATCACCGGTGTCAGCAGCGCCGCTTCAGGCGAAACTCGGCCATTACGTGCCGCATGGGCAAGCGCGTCGATATGCCTGAAGCGAACGCTTGCGTGGCCGCCCCCAACAGGAACCGCCATTCCCAAGGAGTCGATCGACGCCCCATTGCGCGGTTCCGGCCGGGGAACCGCCCGAAGCGCTGCAGGAGCAGGGCTTGCTGACGCGCGTGGGCCGCCCAGACCGCGAAGTCGTCGCGTTGGGAAGAGGGCGCTTCGCTGGCCAGGTTTTCGAAGCACGCGACCGAGAACCTCTGGTCCGACCGACGTTCGGAATGAAACAACGGCAGATAGAAGAACAGGCGTTCGATCGGCACGAGGCCGCGATCGGCTCCGAGATCAATGCCCTCAAGACTGAGCGAGATCGCCCGCATATCGCCGGCAAAGGCATGGATCGTCCCCCTGAAGGCGTTCCGCGTCATCTGGTCGAGCAGAAGGATCAGCGCCAGGCGACCGTGTGAGGTGTCTGCCCAGTGATCCAGTTGTCCATGTAGCGCCTGATCGATGTCGTTGCCATGAGAATGGCGCACACAACGATCAAAGGACGTGCTGCGCTGAAACCAGCGCCGCATATGCGCCTGCAGCGGGGCATCCGTTCGGGTGCTGTCCAGAAACCAGAAGCGAAGGATCTCCTCGACCCTTTCCATGTGCGTTCCGTCCCCGCGAACCCTGGTCAGACTCCGACGAGTCCAGCCCGCGAGCCGCCTCGCTGGGCTGGCACTGCCGCCTCCTGTTCAATCGCGGCGAGTTCCGCGACCAGGGGAGCGAGATTATCCGCCCAGCCGAATTTCGCCCTCGTAGCCGCAACGATGGACATATCGGGATCGGCGGTCTGGGGCAGGTTCCCTACCGCATCCACGTAATCCCGCACTGAACGGCAACAGACGACCCCCACCGGCACATCCGGCCTGAAGGTCTGACAGGTCTCCCCCGACGCCAACACGGTCTTGCCCATGGCAAGCGCCTCCAGCACCTTGTTCTGGATGCCCCGCGCAATGCGCAGGGGCGCGATCACGCCAAGCGCGGCGGCCAGGTAGGGGCGGACATCCTCGACCTCGCCGACGACCGACACCCCATTGCATTGCGCCAGCCTCTCCACCGCCGCACCGGGATTGCGTCCCACCACCAGCAACTCAAGATCGGGATCATGCCTGCGCAGATCCGGGAAAACCGCGTCAACGAACCAACCTATTCCGTCGCTGTTCGGAAAATAGCTGAGCATTCCAACGAAGACCAGAAATTTTCGGTGGCGCAAATTCGTCGGTATCTCGAAGCTGGCAGCCGGGTTGAACGTCTCGGTATCGATGCCGTTGCCGGCGCAACCGAGGTAGGCCTGCGGGGCAATCGTGCGGAACAGATTGAGTTCGTTGGAGGTCGTCAGAAAGGTGCGCCGGGCCCGGAGCGCGTAGTCCCGCTCGACCTGCCGCAACCGCCGCCCTTCCAGCCCATGGGCAAAGCCGCCCAGGCGCATCCGCGCGTACTGAAGCCGCTTTTCGGAGTCCACATCGCCCCAATCCGCAATGAACGGAAGGGCTTCCGGCGCGAAGGTCGCCATCGATGACGAGAGCAGGACCACGGCACGGATCGGTTGCTCGTGCAGGATCGTCTCGACATGCGCGCGCAGGGCCGGCACGGCATGAAAAGCGGTGGTGAAGCTGCCGCCCCTCGCCAGTGACACCAGCCCACGGAACATAGCCGGCGCCTTCTCCATAACCTCGATTGTCACGGAGGCACAGCGGTCGCGCAACGAGGATACCGCGGCAGCCTCGCGGGCACTTCGTGCCAGGCAGGCCAGATGCACGCGATGGTGGTCTGTCAGTGTGCGCAGGGAATGGTACGCGCGAATGCGATCCCCCTTGTCCGGCGGCCAGGGAACACAGTGCGAAACGTAGAGGATGTCCAACGGCTATTCCCTGTGAGGCTTCGTTGCCTGTGGCACTACGGCGCCGGCGATGGTATCATTGTCAGCTCGGAGCGGAAGGCGTGCAATGACAAATCACGAGCCCCCCCTGGTTGCGGAAGCCCCGGCTGTGCTGGCGGCTGTCGTGTTTGACGTGGTCATCAACCACGAGCAGCAATACGCGATCTGGCCGGCTGACAAGCCTCTGCCGCAAAAATGGTCCAGGGTCGGTGTTGCCGGATCAAGAGAGGATTGTCTGGCCTATGTCCGCCAAACCTGGAGGGACATGCGTCCCTTGAGCGTTCGCGCCCAGCACCAGGCAGGCACATCCGATCACAGCGACGACGGTCCAATCCATTAGCTTATCCGCAGGTATTTTCAGAGACTGGGCCGGTGAAAGTGGCCTTTTTATGATTCGACTCTGCACGTTTGTTCTTGCAGCGCGACCCGCGGCAAGGATCGGAAGTTACCCTGACGTTTTGGGGCACAACTGAGACGCCTTAGGTCAACTACGAAGCGAAGTTGGCAAGGCTACACACGAACATTCGACGGAAATCAGAGGTTGAAACAACCATAGCGCGTGACTCCGCACCGCCCACCGCCACAGAAGTCGCGTCATGGGTTCATTGAACCGTCGGGTATTCATTGAATTGTGAGGATGTTTATAGTGATGCGCCAGCTTCTTTATGATGCATCCTCAGATTGTTGCAGCCTGGGATCTTACAACACGGCAATCGTCTCACTCGCCAAATCAGTAAGCCTGCGTCGCCAAAGCCGTCCCACTGCCGCCGCAGTAGACCAAGTGCGCGCCGAAAGTGTATTTCTTAATTGCAAAGTCTCATCGATCGTGTTTAATATCCATTGAAAGGGCATTTTCGATCCGACTGAAATGCCTGACGCAGAGTTTGGTGAGTTATTTTGTGACATCGACAGTTTAACCGCTTATGCGTCCAATGGCCTCGTCAAACGGGTCAGGCCCATGCATGATTGTTTGGGGATAAATAATGGCTGACGTGATTGTTGAAGACTATGTAACTACGGAATCCATTATATTAGATCACGGTACCGGGGCCAGGTTGAGCCGCGAACTTATCGAAATGATAGCCGCCGAGTTGGGCCCCATTTATGTCGGAGAAATGGAGGACAGTGCCATTTTGGCCTTCTCGGGGGAAAGGCTAGCGATAACCACTGACTCATTCGTCGTACAACCTGCGTTCTTCGGCAACGGCGATATCGGAAAGATTGCCGTGTGCGGCACGGTTAATGATCTGGCCGTCAGCGGTGCGGTCCCCCGCTATCTTACCCTCGGCCTGATCCTTGAGGCAGGGTTGCCCATGTCCTCCTTACGGCAAGTGATCCGATCGATCCGCGCAGCGGCGGAAGAAGCGGATGTGAAGATCGTGGCCGGCGATACCAAAGTGGTCGGCAAGGGGGCGGCCGACCAGATCTTTGTGAATACGACGGGCGTCGGCGAATTCCGGCGCCCGCCGCTACGGATGGCCGACGTGCGGCCTGGCGACCGCATCCTGCTCAGCGGCCAGATCGGGAACCACGCAATCCACCTGCTTTCCATCCGTGAAGGCCTGGGGTTCGAGCAGCGGGTCCGGAGCGATTGTGCACCGTTGAACGGATTGGTGAATGCCGCATTGGGCGCGGCCCCCGAGGGAGCGGTCCGTTCCATCCGCGATGTTACCCGAGGCGGCCTTTGCGCCGTGATGCATGAGTACTCCCGTGCCACTCATTGTCGCATGGAGGTACGCCGGCCCGACCTGCCTGTGCTGTGGGAAACCACGATGGGCGCCGACATGCTGGGCGTCGACGTGATCCATCTGGCCAATGAGGGATGCGCGGCCCTGTTCGTGGCTCCCGATCATGCGGAGGCTGTGCTGGACGCCCTGAAGGGGCACAAATACGGGCAGGATGCGGCGATCATCGGCAGCGTCGGCCAAAGGGGCTCCGAGGGGTTTCATCTGACGCAGAAAGACGGTTCTGTCGTCGAGGTCGAAGAGCTGCTCGGGGCCGAAATCCCCCGTCTCTGCTAGCGGGCGTTGAAACCATGATCGCGCGGCTTTACAGGGTCCGTGGCGTGGTGCAGGGCGTCGGGTTCCGGCCCTTTATCCATCGGCTGGCCCGTGACCACCATATTCGCGGATGGGTTCTGAACGATACCGCCGGGGTGCTCATTCATGCGCAAGGATCTCTCGAAACGCATGAGCATTTCGTGGATGCGATCGAACGGCAGGCGCCACCGGCGGCCATCGTTGCGTCGATCGAGGCGACCGATGTCGACCGGCCGGAATTCTTCAATGATTTCCTGATCCGCGAAAGCGTTGCCAGCGACAGGGTCGATACGCTGGTCCCGCCCGACCTTTCCGTATGCCCGGAATGCCAGGCTGAACTCCTGGATCCGGCGGACCGGCGCTACCGGTACCCGTTCATCAATTGCACCAATTGCGGGCCGAGATATTCGATCATCGGCGGTATGCCCTATGACCGTGCCGCGACCACGATGGCGGCGTTCCGGATGTGCCCGGCCTGTGACCATGAATATCACGACATCGAAAGCCGTCGTTATCACGCCCAGCCCAATGCCTGCCCGGTCTGCGGCCCGCAATTATCCGTTCACAATCCCGACGGATCGCGGATCGAAACCGGTGACGCCCTTGCCCTGGCCGTGGACGCATTGCGCAGTGGAAGGATCGTCGCCGTCAAGAGCCTGGGCGGCTTCCATCTGGCGGTGAATGCTCGCAGCGAACCAGCCGTGCGCGAGCTGCGCCGACGAAAGCGGCGCGATTCCAAGCCGTTCGCGATCATGGTCCGGAATGCCGCCACGGCAGCAAGGGTGTCGGCTCCGAACGAATTGGAAATCGCGCTGCTGACAAACACGCAGCGGCCGATCACGCTGGTGCGCAAACGATACGGAATGTTGCCGGAAGCGATCGCCCCGCGCAACCCGAGTTTCGGGGTGATGCTTCCGTCCACACCGCTCCATTACCTGCTGTTTGACGACGGCTTGGACGTGCTGGTGATGACGAGCGGGAATATCTCCAGCCATCCGATCGAGTTCACCAACGAAGGCGCCTTCAGCAAGCTCGGCGACGTGGCCGATCTGTTCCTGGTGCACAACCGCGACATTCGTACCCGCGTGGACGATTCAATCGTGAAGTGCATAAGCCACCTGGATATCGATCGGCCGATCGTCACCTATATCCGCCGCGCCCGCAGCTACGCGCCCTATCCGGTTCACCTGCCGGAACCGGTCGGGCCCGTTCTCGCCTACGGCTCGGAGTTGAAATCGACGATCGCGCTGGGCCGGCGCAATGAGGTCTTCCTCAGTCAGCATATCGGTGACCTGACGAACCGCTCCACCCGGGAAGCCCACGCCGATGCCGTGACGCATTTGGCGCAATTGCTCAAGATCACCCCCGCGGCCATAGCCTGCGACCTGCATCCGCTATTCAATAGTTCGGCATCGGCGCTGAAGGGCACCGATTTGCCCGTTTTGCGCGTCCAGCACCACCATGCCCATATGGCCGCCTGCATGGCGGAAAACGGCATCCGCGACACGACCGCGGTGGGCGTGATCCTGGACGGCACAGGCTATGGTACGGATGGCACGATCTGGGGCGGGGAGTTTCTGGTGGGCGGCTATCGCTCGGTGGAACGCCAGGCCCATCTGCGCCCCTTCCGTCTTCTGGGCGGCGATGCGGCTGTCCGGGAGCCGTTCCGGGTTGCCGTCGCCTTGCTGCAGGACGCGGTCGGCGACGGATGGCAGGAACTGCCTCTGCCGTTCGCGGACCGGCTGCAGGACGGCCGCGGCGCCTTGCTGGATCGCATGTGCAAAACCGGCGTGAACTCACCGGTCGCGACCAGCATGGGCCGGCTTTTTGACGGCGTGGCCGCCTTGCTGGGGGTTTGCCCGGCGATCGAATATGAGGCGCAGGCCGCGATCGAGCTTGAGGCCCTGCTCGACCGCGACCTTGGCTTGGCCGCTCCCCTGCCCTTTGCTCTGGCCGAACGCGACAACGTTATCGAGATCGATCACCGTCCGCTCCTCCGCGCTCTTGCCGAAGCGATCGGAACGGGGCCGATCGATACGGTCAATCTCAGCCGGCGGTTCCACTCCACCGTGGTGGCCATGATCGTCGAGGTTTCGGCACGGCTCGCCTCGCGCGCCGCCACCCGGACGATCGTGCTCAGCGGCGGCGTGTTCATGAATGAATATGTCCTGGCCAACGCGATCGTCGGGTTGCGGAACATCGGCCTGGATCCCCACTGGCATAGCAAGGTTCCCTCGAACGATGGCGGTCTGTCCCTGGGCCAGGTCGTCGTCGCGCACGCGCAGATCGGCGCGGCCGCCTGCGGACTATCAGACGTACATTCGCTTAAAGAGGACGCATGATAATGGACGCGGACAAGATCAAGGTCGCCAGGAAGATGGCCTTCATTACCACCGATCTGCAACACGATTTGATCCAGAAGAGCCCGGAGCGGGTACAGCGGGTCGCGGAAATGATGCCGGCCGTGGTTCAATTTTTACGCCAGCTGCGCGAGCGCGGCATTCCCGTGATCCACCAGCAGCTGGTTTATAAGGAAACCGATCACGTTGAGTATTTCAATGGCAGGATCCCCTGCCTGGAAGGCTCGGAAGGCGTTGAATTCGTTCCCGAGATCGAGGCCCATAAGGACATCATCATGAAGAAGCGCAAGGATAGCGGCTTCTATGAGACGAACCTGGATGAAACCCTGCGGGGGATGGGCTGCGACACGATCCTGCTCGGCGGGATGCAGGCCCAGATCTGCATCCAGACGACCGGGGCGGATGGCTATTTTCGCGGCTATAACGTCGTGGCCGTCGAGGATTGCATCACCTCGACGCGCGAGGAGGACAAGCGGCGCGCCCTGGACTGGATCAGTGGGTATTGCGGCAGGGTGATGTCGTCGCAGGAAATCGTTGCTGCCTACGACGCAGGGAAGCCCATCGAGTTTCCCGTCATATACACTCCCTGACGGCGCACGGCTTTTTCGTCACAGGTTCAGGTCGCCATCGATGCCGGATGGCCACCAGGACCCTGTGGAGCAAATTTGTTCCAGATCAGGGCTGGGGGTGCGATACCAATAGGTCGAACTCTCGGTCCCGGCCTCGGACTTGCTCAGCGTACCGAGTAGGCTTGCCAGTGACACGCCGCGCCCCAGCCGCTCCAGCTGGCTCCGCCGAAGCAGGTAGGGATGCTGCGTGTGCAGTTCGCGCATGACGGAGGGGTGGAAACCGAAAATCTCCAGCACCGTCGCAGAACGCCGCGCCACGAACTCGAATGCCGCGTTCATGAGATTATGCAGCACCTCGGGTCGGGTGGCGTCGTAGAACAGGTCCGTCACGATGAAATGGCCAGGCGCGGTGGTGGCGGGCTCCCGCAGCGCGACATAGCCCAGCAGATGGCCGGCTTCACGGCATGCCAGGGCGTGGGAGGGGCCGAGCAACCGCGTCGGCTGGAGGTGACGCCAGTTCAGCAGATCGGCCGTGCGCACCACGGTGACCGCATGTTGGTTCTTCAACCTGTCCCATAGCGTGTCGAACTCCGTTCCGAAATGGTCGACCGGCTCGATATCGAGCGGTTTGCAGGCGAAGCGGATGCGCGTCTGGTGCAAACCGGCGTCCAGCGCGGCCCGCGCCCCGCCGACGAGGCCGAGCGCGAAAGGCGCCAACATGGCGCCCGCCGCCTGGATGGAAGCCAGCTGCGCCAGGCGATGAAGCCGGCCTGGATTATCGCTCTGACCGATTTTCCAGCGAACCAGGGCCCGTGCATCCAGAAGCCACAACAGGCGCTGGTCGAAGTCATTGAGCGGGATCTTGCGCATGCCGAAATTGCTGCTGCTGTGCATCCCGCTGGTGATCGCGTTCGCGGTGGTGTTGAGCAGGAAGCGGTCCTTCGCCCATTCCAGATAGGTGGAAAGCAGCGTCAGCCCCCCCTTGCCGAAGCCGGGTTCGACCGCCCAGGTCGTCGGGGACTTGGCCGGATAGCTCTGGCCACCGACCCATATCTGCAATGGTACCAACCCATGAAAACCGACAATGCGCCCGGCCGGCGTTTCCAGCACCCAGCCGAATGGATCTTGCGGGCCCCGGAACGGATTGTTCAGCCAGCGATGCTCGCAAAGTTCGCGGAACTCGCTTACGGAGGCCCTCGCGTAAGCCGGAAACACGCTGGCGCACACGGCCAGAATGCCCGGTACATCGTCGAGGGTCGCCAGCCGGCATATCGCATCCGCCGACGCCGCGGCCCGCGCACGTACCGGCCGCGGCGGACCGATGTCCAGGGCCAGTGCCCCGGAAACGGCAGCAGGAGCCTGGCCGCCGTCTTCCACGCGGACCCCTTGCGCACGCAGGATGCGGGCGAATTCTTCCACGGTGAAATGATCCAGCACCTGGTCGAGCGTGACCTTGATCTTGAACGCCGATTCCACGCGCAGAACCAGGTTCATCGCGAGGAGGGAGTCGCCGCCGCTGTCGAAGAAATCGTCCTGGATACCGATCTCCGGGTCCTTGAGGACCGTCCGCCAGATCGCGCACAGGCGCCTTTCCAATTCATCGCGCGGCTCCACCACCGTATGGACGGCCGGGCGCAGCAGATTCAGGCGCTTGCGATCGACCTTGCCGTTCGCCGACAGCGGCAGTGCCTCCACGAAGAAAAAGGACGATGGGATCATGGCGAGCGGCAATTTGCGCCGCAGGAAGCTACGAAGATCGCGCTCGGTCAGCGCGCTGCCGGCCGCCGGGATCACATAGGACACGAGCACGGCTTCGCCGTCCGCATCGTCCACTGCGGCGGCGGCAGCCTCCACCGCATCGTGCGCCTGGATATGCTTTTCCACCTCGCTCAGTTCGATCCGCACTCCCCGGACCTTGACCTGATCGTCGATGCGGCCGAGGAAATCGATGCTGCCATCGGGAAGGAAACGGCACCGGTCACCGGTGCGGTACATCCGCGCCTCACCTGCCGTGTTGAAGGGATTGGGCAGGAACGTTTCGGCGGTGAGATCCGGACGATTGAGATAGCCGCGCCCGACGCAAATCCCGCCAATGAAGAGCTCGCCCGCGACCCCGGGCGGCACCGGGTTCAGATCGGGACCGAGGATGTAGAGTTCCGTGTTGTCGATCGCATAGCCGATCGGAACGGAGTCACGTGTGTCGTCACGTCGGCAGGGCCAGCGGGTGACGCCGATCGAACATTCCGTCGGGCCGTAGGAATTGCACACCTCCGACGTCAGCCGCTTGAAAAACAGCGACTGCAGGGTGCTGCTCAGCACCTCGCCGCCGCACATCACGTGGCGCAGGGCGCTTAGATCCGGCAATTCCGGCTGTTCGAGGAACGATCGCATCAGCGAAGGCACGAACTGGGCCACGCTGACGCGGGTCTCCGCCATCAGCGCTGCGAGATAGGCCGGGTCGTGCTGGCGGTCACTGTCCGCGAGAACCAGCCGCGCACCGCTGATCAGCGGCAGGAAAAGCTCCCAAGCGGAGACGTCGAAGGTCAAGGGCGCCTTCTTGAGCACGACATCGGCGGGTATCACCTCGAACGTGTTGCGCATCCAGACGAGCCAGTTGACGACCCCGCGATGCGGAACCATTACGCCCTTGGGTTGGCCCGTCGACCCGGACGTGTAGATGACATAAGCAAGGTCACTATTTTCGACGCTTGCGGTCTGGGAATACGTTCTCAAATTGTTGTCGTTAGATATATCACACGTAACCTCACTCACGTCGATGACACGCGCATCTCCTACGGTGAGGCTCCGGCGGCTTGTCAGGACCACTCCCAGGTGCGCGTCCGACACAAGGAATTCCATCCTCTCCCGCGGCAAACGCGGGTCGATCGGGACATAGGCCCCTCCCGCCTTGAGGATTCCCAGCACACCGACGATCATTTCGGGCGACCGCTTCATTGCAATGCCGACAAGCGAGCCGACACCGACACCGCATTGGCGGAGCGAATTGGCGAGAGCATTCGCCAAGTTATTCAACTCTCGGTAGGTGAGACTTTGTCCCTCATAGAGAACCGCCGTGGCATCCGGGGTTCGTTTCGACCACGCCTCGATGATTGTGTGAAGACAAAGATCAAGGTCGCCGTCGCTCGACCCCACGAGGGACACCTCCGTTGGTTCAAGCTGCATGTGATCTGAAATATCATGATCCAACACTGGAACCTCATATCAGATATGGGTCGCTGGCCGATCCATCGGCCGCTCCAGGGGAGCCGGCCTATCCCAGGTCGTTTCACAACCCATGCGCGCAACGCGATCAAGAAAACCGTTCCTGATCGCAAAAAACCAATGCCAGAAGAAATGTCACATGTGCAACGGCCTGCGTCAATTGGAAATGCATCCTTAACGCGCCTTTCAGCTGCGGTGCTGCACGAACCGGCAGATTGCGGAAAATAATCGGCTATGCCGGCACGCCACGCTTCGTCCCCACGGGTGAAGGCAGACGGCCAAGGCCTGGTCAAAAGCGGCACCTCTCCATGATGCCGTCAGCGATCCCCGACCGCGTCCGGCTTCTGGGCAACGCGTGCATCCGAGAGTTGCGACGCCCAGGGCTCAGGGCCAGCGCCCTCGCGCTTTGCCGCCCGCCCTACTCCGTCACCGGCCTCGGCTGCCCCTGCGTGTCGACCGCCACCATCACGAATTCCGCGGCGGTCACCTTTACCCGCGCACCCTGGTTCTGGCGCAGCACCCAGGCTTCCACATTCAGGGTGATAGAGGTCCGCCCGATACGGTTCAGCGAGGTATAGCAGCACACCACGTCGCCGACATGCACCGGTTGCAGGAACGCCAGATTGGATACCGCGGCTGTAGCCACCCTTCCCTTGGCGATGCTGCCTGCCGCAACGCCGGCCGCCACGTCCATCAGCGACATCAGCCAGCCGCCGAAGATCTGCCCATGCGGATTGGTGTCGGCGGGCATCGCGACGGTGCGCAACGCCAGTTCGCCCACAGGCTCGTCGTTCTCGCTTTCCGCCATGCCCAACTCCTGGATGTTGTTCCACTATACGCGTGGGCCGAAACCGGGACCAAGCCAGTTCATGTCGCGGAGGCCATCCACCCGGCCGAGAGGATGGCCATGGGGCGGGGTTGCGTCCGCTGCTCGAAAGGGCATCATCCCCACCGAGCCACACGTCCTGGCCAAGAAAAACCCGCACAGAGCCCCCACATGAACCATGTCGCTTCTGCCGTTCTGGAAACCTCCCCCGCCGATCCGGCGCGTGGCGCGATCGGCCAATGGCTGGGGCGGTTCGAGACGGCCTTGCGCGCCACGGACAGGGCGGGACTGGCTGGCCTGTTTGCACCGGAATGCCATTACCGTGACCTTCTGGCGTTTTCCTGGACCATCCAGCCGGCCGAAGGGGTCGGGCCGATCGTCGATCTGCTGGCGGGGGCGCAGCCCGGGATCCGGGCGGAACACTTTGTTATCTCGGGCAAGCGCACGCCGCCGCGCCGGGTGAAGCGGCTGGGGATCGAGGTGTTCGAGGGCATCTTCCAGTTCGAAACAGCCCTCGGCCGTGGCCACGGCGTGGTTCGGCTGTTGGCGAACGATCCAGGCCTGGCCTGGGTGCTGCACACCTCGCTGGATGAGTTGAAGGGGCACGAGGAGAAGATTGACGACAACCGGCCAAGCGGGGCGGCCTATTCGCGCAATTTCGGCGGCGAGAACTGGCTGGACCAGCGCAACAGAGCGCGCGCCTTCGCCGACCGCGATCCGGTGGTGCTGGTGGTGGGCGGCGGGCAGTCGGGCCTGGCGATCGCGGCGCGGCTCGGGCAGCTCGACGTGGATACGCTCGTGGTGGAGAAGAACGCCCGCATCGGCGACAATTGGCGGGTGCGCTACCATTCGCTGGCGCTGCACAACCAGATCGACGTGAACCACCTGCCCTATGTAAAGTTCCCGCCGAACTGGCCACGCTATATTCCGAAGGACATGCTGGCCAACTGGCTGGAAATGTACGCGGAGATGATGGACGTGAATTGCTGGACGGAAACGGAATTCCGGGAAGGCAGCACCTACGATCCCGCGACTCAGGCATGGACCGTGACGCTGCGCCGCGCCGATGGCACCGAGCGTGTGATGCACCCGCGCCATATCGTTTTCGCCAACGGCACCAACGGCATCGCCCGGATACCGGACCTGCCCGGGTTGAAGGACTTTGCCGGCGACGTGATGCACTCGCACGGGTTCAAGAACGGCTCGGCCTGGCGCGGCAAGAAGGCGCTGGTGCTGGGGACCGGCAATAGCGGCCACGACGTGGCGCAGGACCTGCACAGCCATGATGTGGACACCACCATCATCCAGCGCGGCTCCACCACCGTGGTCAGCATCGAGCCCAGCGCACGTATGAACTACGGGCTGTACGAGGAAGGCAACCCGCTGGAAGATTGCGACCTGATCGCCACCGCCACCACCTATCCGCTGATGATCCGCGGCTATCAGGCCGGGGTGAAGCGGATGGTCGAAGCCGACAAGGACCTGATCGCCGGGCTAATCGCCCGCGGCTTCCAGTACGACATCGGCGAGGACGAGACCGGCCACCAGATGAAATACCGCCGGCGCTGCGGCGGCTACTACCTGGACGCCGGCTGTTCCCAACTGATCATCGACGGCGAGGTCGGCTTGCTGCAATACGCCAACATCGATCGTTTCGTGCCGGATGGCGCCCTGTTGAAGGACGGCACGGTCCAGAAGGCCGACCTGCTGGTACTGGCCACCGGGTACTATCCGCCGCAGGAAGTGATCCGCCGCCTGCTCGGCGAGGAGGTGGCCGACCGCATCGGCTCGGTCTGGGGCATCGATGCGCAAGGCGAGATGGAGAACATGTGGAAACGCACGGCGCAGGAAGGCCTGTGGTTCATGGGCGGCGGCCTGACGCAATGCCGGGTCTATTCGCTGCACCTGGCCCTGCAGATCAAGGCGATCGAACTGGGACTGATATCGAAAGCGGCGTGATCCGGCGGCGGGCCGCACAACCGATCAGCCGGCGGATGGGTGGCGCCGCAGAAATGCGTCGATGATCGGCGCCAGCGGTTCGGCCGGTTCCTCCTTGAACTCATAGCGCACGCGCACGGCGGGCTGGCGGATCGGCATCAGCGCCGCCAGGTCGATCGGCGTCGCAACCACGATGATCTCCGCCTCCGACGCCGCGATCGTGGCGGCCATGTCGCGCCGCTGCGCCTCGCTGTATCCCATCGCCGGCAGCACCCGGCCGATATGCGGATATTGCACGAACACCCGCAACAGATCGGGCGGCGCGGACAGGCGGGGATCGACCAGTTCGGTGGCGCCGGCCGTCAGCGCGGCAGCGGCGCCGGCACCCTGCGCCATGCCGCCATGGGTGATCGTCGGACCGTCCTCGATCACCAGCACGCGCCGGCCTCGGACCGCCTGCGGGTCATCCAGCCGCACCGGGAGACTGCCGCGGATGATGGCGGCACGAGGATTGACCGCGCGCAGGCGTGCCCGCAGGGCTTCCACGTCCGCCGGCGGTGCCGCATTGGCCTTGTTCACCACCAACACATCGGCCATGCGGGCGATCGCCTCGCCGGGATGATGTGTTGTCACCTGGTCCGGCCGCAACGCGTCGGCCACGCCGATATGCAGGTCGGGGCGGATGAACGGGAAATCATTGTTGCCGCCGTCCCAGACCAGAATATCCGCCTCCGCCGCGGCCGCCTGCAGGATGGCGGCATAGTCGACGCCGGCGAACACGATGTTGCCCTCGGCGACATGCGGTTCGTATTCCTCCCGCTCCTCGATGGTGCAGTCCGCGGCGTCCATGTCGGCCATCGAGGCGAAGCGTTGCACCCGCTCCATCGCCAGGTTGCCGTAGGGCATGGGATGGCGGATCACCGCGACACGCCGGCCACGACGGCGCAAATGCGCGGCGAGCCAGCGCGAGATCGGCGACTTGCCGCACCCCGTGCGCAACCCGCTCACCCCGATCACCGGCCTCGGCGCCGCCAGCATTGTTCGTTGCGGCCCCAGCAGAAGGAAGTCCGCACCAGCGGCCAGGGCACGGGAGGCCAGGTGCATGACATTCGCGTGCGGCACATCGCTGTAGGCGAACACGACCTGGTCTATGGCCTCCGCGCGGCAGATTTCTTCCAGCCTCTCCTCGGCCAGGATCGGTATCCCCATGGGATAGCGCGGCCCCGCCAGGGACGCCGGATAGGGACGGTTGGCAATGCCTGGTATCTGTGCCGCCGTGAACGCGACGACCACGCTCCCCGGGTCGTCGCGATACACGGTATTGAAATTATGGAAATCCCGCCCCGCGGCACCCAGGATCAGAATCCGCATGGCTTCCCTACCGTCTATGGGCGTCGGCCGAACTATTTGCCGCGCAGGCTGAGGATGTAGGCGGAAATGTTGTCGATATCGTCGTGGCTCAGGTGCAGATCCGGCATCCGGTCATGCGGGGTTTGCAGGAAGGCATGCAGGGAAAGCACCGTGGTGGACTTCATCCGCGCGACGGCGGCGAAGGTCGGGGCGCCGTTGCTGATGCCCCGCTGCTGCGTCGGTCCGACCACGTGGCAGGCGCTGCACCAGGTCTCGGCCAGCTTGTGGCCCTCGGCAGTGTCCCCCGCCTCCTGCGCTCTCGCCGGCGAACCGCCGGCTGTGAGCAGAATTGCGCAGAGCAGCGGGAACACGGCGAAGCGAGCGGGGCGGGCCTTATTCTCGAAATCGGTCATCGGTGCTGTGCCTGGTTGGTGTCCGGGGTATGGCGTTGCCGCAAGCAAGGCCAATGGGCGCATGTTCCTTGTCAGTGTCGATCGCGAAGGCTCATGATGTAGCTCACTATCGGGCCTATCTGGTAATCGGCCAATGGAATCTCCGGCATTCCGCCATGCGGTGCCACCAGGAAATCGTGCAACGACGCTGGCGTCGTCGCCGGCCGATTGGCGATCGCCCGAAACTCGGGGCCCGGTGGCACGTGTCTTGGCGCCAGGGCCTGGTCTTGCGCAACGACATGACAGGCCGTGCAGATCAGGAGGGCGAGGCCTCGCCCCTGCCGAATATCCTGCTCGCCGGCCGTGACCGCCGGTTGTTGCGCGGGGGCAGACGCCGGACCGGGGGTTCCGGCCGCCTGCGCCGCCGTATGGTCGGCGGCTTGCTTGGCCGCGGCCGCGAGCGCCGCGGCGTGCTTCGCCTGGTCCATGGCCTGGCTCGCCACCGAACTTGCCTGGCCAGCGGCCGCCACGGCGCTCTGGGAGGTCGCCCTGACCGTTGCGATCTCTTGCCGCAGGGTCCGGACATCCTGCTGGCGTCGCCACGCCTCGACACCGACCGCGCCGATGGCCACGACGACGACCGCGGTCGCGAAAACCAGCACCCTGCCCGGCACGAACATGGACATCACCCTCGAGACGCGTTCTTCACGATTGATCCTATGTCCATCGATGGCGGATAGCCAAACAGGAAACAGCGGGCTTCGGAAGCGCCTTGCGGATTTCAGCCGGCTGGAACAGTACGTTTCCAACCATGCTGGCTTTGTCCATGAGGCAATCCGGGTCCGCGCGTCAGCCGCGATATCCGTTTGGCGATTGTATAGCAGGTGGGCGGGGCTTCGCCGGACCCCGAGGGGGCCGCACGCCCTCGTGGCCCGGCCATTTCTGTGCGCTTGAACGATCCAAGCGACGTCGGATAGTCTCAATGTCATGAACCAGACAGATGAGACCGGCCTCGGGCCGTTGGTCGATACGCACGCGCATATCTATCCGCGCAACACCCCCCTGATCGAAGGCGCGACCCATAGGCCGCATCGCGACGTGACCGCAGAGGAATACCTGCGCGTGCTCGACGAGCATGGCGTGCTGTTCGGGGTGCACGCGGCCGCCAGTTTCATGGGATCCTACAATGACTTCACCCTGGCGGCTCTGGCCCAGCACAGGCGCCTGCGGGCGACGGCGATCGTCGAACCTGGGATCGGCTTGCACGAGCTAAAGGCGATGGACGCGGCCGGCGTGGTTGGCATCCGGTTTTCGTTGCATAACTACAAGACCCCGCCAGACCTGGCATCGGCCGACTATCAGCGGCTTCTGCGCCGTGTCGCGGATCTGGACTGGCATGTACATGTCTATGCCGAGGGCGAAAGGGTGGCGGTGCTGACGGAGCAGCTACTCGCGGCCGGGGTGAAGATCGTGATCGATCATTACGGCAATCCGACCACCGAGGCCGGGATGAACGCGCCCGGGTTCCAGGCGGCGCTACGGGCGATCGGGTCCGGTCGCGGTTCGGTCAAGGTTTCGGCGCCCTACCGCTCACCCGGCGCGGATCACGCCGCGCTGGCGGCGAAGCTGCTGGCCGAAGGCGGCCCGGAGCGGCTGCTGTTCGCCAGCGACTGGCCGTTCGTCGGGCATGAAACGAAAGTAAGCTATCGGCAGATGCTCGACAGTTTCGAACAGGTCATTCCCGATCCGGCGGTCCGGGCGCGGATCGGCAGGACGGCGGCAAAACTGTACCGGTTCGCCTGACACCCGGGCAAGCCAGGGCAGGAGGCCGGGTCAGAATTTCAGGCGGTCGAGGCCGTAGAACGCGGCGACCTCGGATACGCGTTCCTTGGACTTCACGCCGTTGAACCAGCCGTGACGGCTGTGGGCGATGCCGGTGGCGCGCTTCAGGTCCACCATCATCTCCGCCATCTTCATCGTTGCCGTCAGGCCGTCGAGGATCGGCACGTCGTCCACGCGGTTGACGCCGTTGATCGCCAGCAGCGCGTTCAGCGGCACCTCGCCGGGGATGATCACATCCACGCCATCCTCACGGATCATGCGCCGCGCGGCTTCGTTGAATTTTTCGATCAGCGGGGCGGGGTTGGTGTAGCCGGCCAGCATTTCGTTGAAGGTGAGGCCGGAGGGGCGGATGCCGCCGCATTTGTCGGCGAAGCCGTAGGCGCGGATCTGCTCGCGATACAGCGGGATCATCCGGTCGATGAACAGCATCAGGCCGAAGCGCTGGCCGAACATCGTTGCCAGGTGAAAGCAGGTTTCGCCGAAGCCGATCACCGGGATGTCGAGCACGGCGCGGATCTCGCGCAGCATGGGGTTGGGCATGGTGCACATGGCGTAGGCGTCGAAACCCTCGCGCTCGGCGATGCGGCCGGCCTCGATCCATTGCAGGCCGTGCATGGCGTAGAGAAAGCCGTAGCCGATGTCGTCGCCGGGATAGTTGCCGGGGTAGGTGCCTTCCACCTGGCCGTGGAACGTGACTTCGGTGTCGGGGCGAAGCGTGCGGGCCAGATGTGTCTTCATGGCGTTCGCGTAGGCCGGCAGGTCCTGCAGAACCGTGAAACTCTGATGCCAGATGCGCATCGCCATCGGTCAGCCCCTTTCGCGGACGGTCAGAACCAGCTCCAGAGATCCTCGTGCGCGGCCAGTTCCGCGGCCTGGCCGTCGAAGATCAGGCGGCCGGTCTTCAGCACGATGGCGCGCTGCACCAGGCGCAGCGTGGCGGCGACGTTCTGCTCCACCATGACGATGGCGGCGCCGGTGGTGCGGTTGATCTCCAGCAGGCTGCGAAACATCCCCTGCACGATGATCGGCGCCAACCCTGTCGTGGGCTCGTCAAGCAGCAAGATACTGGGCTGGGTCATCATCGCCATGCCCATCGCCAGCATCTGCTGCTGCCCGCCCGACAGGGAACCGGCCAGCTGCGGGCGGCGTTCGTGCAGGATGGGGAACAGGCGGTAGACCTCGGTGATGAAGGCGGGATCGTGCAGCAGGCCGGCGATGGCGAGGTTGCGCTCCACGCTGAGGTCGCGGAACACGTTGTGGCCCTGCGGCACGAAGCCCATGCCGAGGCGGGCGTTGCGGTACACGGCGCCGGGAACCACGGCAGAGCCGTTGTAGCGCACCGCGCCGTCGGTATCCGTCACGTCGCCCATGCCGCAGCGGAGCAGCGTGGTCTTGCCGGCGCCATTGTGGCCGAATACGGCGAGCATTTCGCCGGGTTTCACCGAGAACGAGATATCGTGCAGTGCGCGGAAGCCGGAAAAGCGGGCGCTGACATTGCGGAATTCGAGCATCAGGCCTCCTCCGCCACGCCGAAATACAGCTCCGTCAGTTCGCGTGAGCGGGTGAGTTCGTCCACCGTGCCGCGTTGCAGGATTTTGCCCTGGGCCATGAACACCGCGGTGGTGCAAAGGTCCTTGATGAAGCCGACATTGTGCTCCACCACGCATACCGCGCGCCCGGCGGCGGCTTCGTCATGCACCACGCGCTGCATGGTTTCGTAGTTGGAGCCCTCCACCCCGGCCATCGGCTCATCGAGCAGCAGCAGGCGGCCGTCGTTCATCAGGGCGCGGGCGAGGCCGATCAGCTTCTGCTGGCCAAAGGGCAGGTCGACCACGATCGCATTTGCCGTTTGTGCCAGGCTCATCCGTTCCAGGATGCCCATCGCCTGGGCGTGTGCCGCCCTTTCCGCCCGGCGCACCCGGCCCAGGCCGAGCACGCTGGCCACGAGGGACTCGCCGGGATAGTCGCGCGGGCCCATCAGCAGGTTCTCCAGCACCGTCATTGTGCGGAACAGGCGCATGTGCTGCCAGGTTCGCGCCACTCCCGCCCGGGCACGCTTGTGCAGCGACATGCCGGCGATGTTGCGGCCCTGCAGCTGGATCTTTCCGGAATCGGGCGGCACCACGCCCGAGATCAGGTTGAACAGCGAGGTCTTGCCGGCACCGTTCGGTCCGATCAGGCCGAGGATCTCGCCAGGCGCGATGGTCAGGTCGATGTGGTCGGCAACGACGATACCGCCGAACGACTTGCACAGATCGTCGATGCGCAGGACGGGATCCATCAATGCGCCGCCCCATGGCTGGATTGGGACCCGGTATGCCCGACCAGCCCACCCGGACGGAGGAACAGGAACAGGATCACCAGCGTGGTGAAGATGAGGCCCTGCACGGTGCCGACCAGAGAATTGGGCAGTTGCAGGAAATTGATCGCCTGCGGCAGCGCCACCAGCACCAGGGCACCAACGATCGGGCCCATGGTGGTGCCGATGCCGCCCAACACCACCATGGTCAGGATCTGTGCGGACTGCGCCACCTGGAACTGATCCGGGCTGATGTACTGGAAGAAATAGGCATAGAGCCCGCCGGCGAGACCGGCCGCTCCGCAGCCCATGGCGAAGATCAGGATCTTGATGGAAATCAGGCCGCGGCCAAGCGCCGCGCAGGCCAGTTCGTCGTCGCGCATCGCCCGCACCGCGCGGCCGAACGGTCCGTTCATCGTCCGCCAGATCGCCCATACCACCGCGGACGCCGCCAGGACGCAGATGACGACGTAAATAAGGCCCCGCCTTTCGCCCATGAACGTATTCGGAACCGCGGATAGCCCGGCCGGCCCGCCGGTGAATTCCAGGTTGTTGATCAATTCCAGCAGGCCGAGCTGGAAGCCGAGGCTGGCGATCAGCAGATAGTCGCCGGATATGCGCAAGGTGGTTACCGCCAGCACCACCGACACCAGCACCGCGACGGCGATACCCGCCAGAATGCACACCGGCATCGGCAGGCCGGCATGAATGCCGAGCAGCGCCGAACTGTAGGCCCCAAGGGCGAAGAAGATCGGATGCGCGACCGTGTTGAGGCCGCCATAGCCGATGATCAGATTGTAGCTGGCGGCCAGGATTATGAACAACGCGATCAGGATGACGGTGCCGGCGATGTATTCCATCCGCGTTCAGCCTTCCGCCGGGCTCGGCGCGGCGGCGGCGGGCGCGGCGGGCGCGGCGGGCGTCTGCACGCGCCGTGGCCGCCAGCCGGGGATGCCGCGCGGGAACAGGATCAGGGCGCCGAACAGCACGCCGTAGAGCAGCATCGCCTCCCATTTCGATGGGATCACCAGGATGGAAAAGCTTTGCAGCAGCCCGAGGAACACCGCCGCCGCGCCGGCGGCGAACACCCGGCCGATACCGCCCAGCAAGGTGCCGATCACCGAGGTCAGCACCAGCACCAGCGGGACGTCCGGCGTGACGCCGGCGCGGCTGCCGTACAGGAAGATCCCCACGGTCAGGAACACCGCCGCGATGGCGCCGGACAGGATATAGGCGCGGTTGGCGGAGATGCCGTAGATCTCCGCCAGCTTGGCGTTGTCCGCCACCGCGATCATGAACTGCCCGTCGCGGGTGAAGCGCAGGAAGCCCCAAAGGCAGGCCAGCATCAGGATGGTCGTCGCCACCGCCTCGATGTCCCAGTCGCTGACCGCGATGCCGCTGACGATGCGCACCGGCGACATCACGCTGGGGTAGATGGTTTCCGGTTCGGTGCCGAACAGGAAGGTCAGCACATAGGCGGCGAACTGGGAGAAGACCAGCGTGAAGATGAAGAAGGTCAGACCACCGGAATTGCGCCGGCGCAGCACCGAGATCGCGCCGGCCTCCAGTGCCACCGCGGCTGCCACGGTTATCGCCAGCCCGGCCGCGAGGCCGAGCCAACCGGGCAGGCCTTGCTTGTTGACGAGGAAGAACATGGTGAAGAAGGAAATGCCCATCAGCCCGGCCTGGGCGAAGTTCCACAGCTTCTCCACCTTCAGCGTCAGCGCGAAAGCGACCGTCAGCAGCACGAAGTAGGATGACATCGCGATCCCGGTCCACAGGATCTGCAGCAGGATCGCCCTATCTATCATCGTGGACTATCTATCATCGTCTCAAACCTGGAACGTCGGTCAGGAGATGGTATCGAGCAGCACGAACTTGTTGTCCTTCACGACATACAGATAGACCGGCTTCTTTACCTTGTGGTCGTCGGTGATCACCAGCTTGCCGGTCATCGGCAGGTCGAACTCGCGGATGGCCAGCATCGCCTTGACGCAATTTTCCCCCGTCAGCGGCATGCCCTTCTTGTCGAGATAGCCATAGACCTCGGCAACGAATATCGTCGTGTCCCAGGAGTATTGCAGATAGGGCAGGCCGTTCGGCGCCCGGCCGACTTGCTTCCATAGATCGAGCAGCTTGGCCACGTTCGGATTGTTGGCCGAGGTCGGCGCCAGCGAGGTCACGATCAGCCCTTCCGCCGCCGGGCCGAGCTGGGCCAGGAGCTTTGGGTTGTAGCCGACCGAATACGTTGTGATCTGCTGGGGCATGCCGAGCTGGCGCATCTGCGCGATCACCTGCGGCAATTCCGCCAGCGAGTGCATGTGCACCAGGTCCGGATTGGCGACCCGCACCTTCAGCAGCAGCCCGGTGAAATCGGTGGCCTTCGGGTCATAGGCCTCGAACGCGACGATCTCTCCGCCGGCCTTGGTGAAGGTGTCACGGAACAGTTTTGCGCCACCGATGCCGGTGTCGTTGTTGATATACAGCACCGCCGCACGTTTCTTGCCGAGCTTGGTGTAGGCGTAATTCGCCAGCGCGGTGACATCCACATCCGCGAGCGGAAAGGTCGAGTAAGTGAAATCGCCGAGGTGGGCGATGTCCGGCGAATTGGCGCCCATGTTGATCTGCACGACGCGGCCCCGGTTCATCACCGGCCCCAGCGCCTTCACCACCGAACTCCAGGCCGTGACGATCAGCGGAACCTTGTCCACGTCGATCAGCTTTTGGGCCGCGGGAATGGCGAGCTCGGGCTTGGCCTGGGTGTCCAGGACGATCATTTCCAGCGGATGGCCGTTCACGCCGCCCCGGTCGTTGACGTCCTTCACAGCCATCTCGAAGGTCTTCACAAAGTCCAGGCCATAGCCGGCCTCGAGCCCCGTGGTCGGCATCAGACAGCCGAATTTGTAGGGGTCCTTGCCCTGCGCCCTGGCGCGTCCCGCGACCAATGCGGCGGCCGACAGCGCGAGCGCCGCACGGCGGCCGATCTCCGAACCCGGTACGTGTACGGTCATGGCGTGCTTCCTTCCCTGTTCGGCCGGTTGTTCGCAGGTTCCAGCACCATGCCCGGTCCGTTTCCGCTGTCTTGGCGATGATGGTGCAGAGCGTGCCCGGCAGCGTCAAGGGCAGCGCAGGGCGGGCTCAGGCTTCGGGAAAGGCTTGCAGAATGGCGGCGGCGAGGCCCGATGCTTCCAGGAATGCCAGCGTTTCGGTTTCGATCCGCGGTGTCATGCGCAGGAACATTGCGAGGTCGATGGGGTGATCGATGTCCATGCCGATCCCCGGCGCCGGCACGATGGTCGGCTCGATGCCGGCCTGCCGCGCCGCCGCCAGATGCGGGAAGTAGCTGTCGTCACCGAAGCGGAGCCTGACGCTATCGGGCGGGATCAGCAGCACCGCGTTCGAGCCTTTTTCGTCGT